>JBLFWS010000100.1:0-12524 GCA_047611865.1 Chlamydiales bacterium | reverse complement strand
GGTCAGAAATCCCTGAAGACCCCTTAGGGGAAGGTGGAATACCGAACGAATCATTAACGCTGTGAGGATTGCGTCATTGGAATAAATTGTGGGGTGTCCCTTTTTTCCCTCTTCCTTATCAGCAAGCGATTTTTCGATAGAATCTTCTGAAAACCAAACGGTTATGCTTCCTCTTTGAATGAGAGATTTGTTATACTCTTTCCAGTTTCGGATGCGGTATCGACCTTTAGTTTTTATTTCGATCCTCTAGTTTTTCCTGCAAAATTTAGAGTATTGAGCCATAGAGAACAAGGTTTGAACTGCTCCATTTTTTTATGAAGCTTTGCGAGGGAATTTTGAAGATTACAAATCAACCTTTTGTAGAAGAAGAAATAGACCATTTAACAAGTGATATCATTGGAGCTGCTATCGAAGTTCATCGTCACTTGGGACCGGGTTTACTTGAATCAACTTACGCAGCCTGCCTCAGTTATGAGCTAAGACTTAGAGGGCTAAAGGTGGAACAGCAAAAGTCTATGCCTATCATTTACAAAGATGTGATGCTTGAGTGTGGTTATCGTTTGGATTTGATCGTAGAGAACCAAGTAATTGTGGAAATAAAGTCCGTGAAGGAACTTGCTCCCGTTCATGAAGCTCAATTGCTTTCCTACCTTAAGCTACGCGGTGGAGGAAGAGGTCTTCTTATAAACTTCAATGTAAAGTTGTTGAAGAATGGTATTCGCCGGATGAAAATTTAGCCTCTCTCTGTGTTCTCGTTGAACTCGGTGGTTGATTAATGCAACAACGCCATACGCTAAACCATTCCGGGCTTCCCTAGCTTCCACTTTACAAAGGCCATGGTAACGGGAACGATTTCATTTTCCAGTTTTGCCTCTTTTCTCAAAGCTCTCGCAGCTTCCTTCAGTGTTGACCCCGACCCCATATAATCATCCAAAAGGATTATTGTCCCTGAGGACAAGCTTTTCTCCCCATTAACACTCATCTTCTGGTTAACATTTTTTCTCCGCTGATCATTGTTTAGTAAAAAACCCTGCCGAGACTCGGGTTCTTCATTCCATTTAAGAAAATCCAATAAAAGCGGGCAATGTAGTTGCTTGGCCACATAGGCTGCCAATTCATCACGAATACCCCATGTTCGTGAAGGAACAGGAACTACAGCAGCAATTTTATGCTCATCCAACAAATGGTCCAAAATCCTTTTAAGAAGAGTGCGGAAATCTTGGGAGAGTGCCTCATCCATAATCTTACTCTCTGCACGCTTTGTCATGAAATTTACGAACATTGAAGAGCGTACTCTGCCATCCATAAGAGCGTGACCTGCTGAGATATTATTTCTTTTACTTAAGGGTATTTGAATCATTCGCATATCCAGCCAAGCATTAACCTTGGAAACGACAGAAGGATCCTCGATAAGCTTCAACGAACTTTCAGTACAGGCTGAGCATCGACCACAGGCCTCTTTAGTAAGGTCTCCCAATGATCGACGAAGAATCTTCATCCTGCAATATTTCTTTTGTTCTGAATAGTGCAGCATATTTTCCAGCTCGCGCAATTTCACATCATATTGCTGGGTATAACGAGATAAGTCACAATCACCTGATTTTCCAGTACTACAATATACTTGTGTCCCCTTTTGGCTCGCTTTACTAATAAAACCCTGCTCAATAAGCTCTGCAATAATAACAATTACTCTAGTAGGATGCAGGCCTGACTGGCATTTTATCGTATTTAAATTAGGAGGCACTATAGCCCCTTTTACAGTACTAAGTACATTTTGAAAGTCCGCAACCGTCGGCTGTGATGATTCAATGAAATAACGCTGTATTCTCTTGTCGGCTGGATCATAGAGGAGTATTCCGAAGGCCTCAAGGCCGTCCCTTCCGCAACGCCCCACCTCTTGGTAATAGGCGGTAATTGACCCTGGTATATCAAAGTGAATGATAAAACGAAGGTTCGATTTATCTATCCCCATTCCCAAAGCATTCGTGGCTGCCAGTACTTTGAATTTATCATTGATAAACTCCTTTTGCAAACGCCTTTTATCTTCTGAAGGAAATCCAGCATGATAGGCCGCTGCATCTATATGTCTAGACTTAAGATAATTGGATACAAGTTCGGTATTTTCCCTTGTGGCACAGTAAATCAGACCCGCCCCCTCAATTTGCGAAAGCAACTGCTCGCAAGCATAGAGTTTCTGTGCAGTCGTCGATAACTGAAAGGCAGACAATTTTATGTTCGGCCGATCCATGGTTTCTCGCATCACCTCCAAGGGCCTGCCTGGCAAAGAAAGCTGTTCTTTGATGTCACCCTCAGTTGTACGATCCGCTGTGGCCGTTAAGCCTAATACCCGTACACTTTTATCCTTATTCATTAAGGCATGGACAAACTGTAAAATCTGACGATAGCTGGGGCGAAAGTCATGCCCCCAAGTAGAGATACAATGAGCTTCATCCACAACGATGAGCTTTACCGGAAGATTTAGTAGGAAGTCAAAGCGGTCAACATGATCAAGTTGTTCTGGAGCTACAAAAAGAATCTTGATAGCCCCTTGGCAAACGAGAGTTCGTACTTGGTTATTTTCCTCTTCACTTTGGTCACTATTCAAGCTTGCTGCAGGAATTGAGAAACGTTGATTTAAATGTTCTTCCTGATCACGCATTAAAGCTAGAAGTGGAGATATCACCAAGGTCATTCCATCCAGTATTGTTGCTGGCAGTTGATAAAGAAGAGACTTACCATGACCCGTTGGCTGAATACACAACAAGCTCCCCTTGCTAAGTAGCTGGGAGATTGCCTCCTGTTGTCCCGGACGAAAGTTTTCGAAACCAAATTTTTTCTGTAGTATAGACCTTAGTTGTTCTTCCGAAACAGGCTGTTCCATTGCGACCTCAAATTAAAGCATCAGGTGAAGCGAAGGAGTATATTCTCTAGTGGGGTAATAGGTCTACAAAACATCCTCTCTAGAGAGAATCGCTTCTTGGTATTCGAGCGGTTCGTTCACATTTTCCAAAGAACGAAGATTACTTTGCTCCAAGAGCTCCACTGGAGAGTTCAGTAAAACTTTTTTTGGGCACTCGTATCCAAGCCCCATACTAGCCAACAAGCGGGTGATGATCTTTGGCTCATATATAGCACATAAAGGTTCAGGAAAACCTTTATCGATATTTTTATAAGCCGTAGCCATTTTAAAAGGGTTCCTGCCATCAAGGAGAACTTCTAGAGTATCTTGATCAAGGAAGGGCAAGTCACAGGCTAGAACAAGCCATGCAGCCTTTGGTTCATGACAGAGAGCGGATAGGATCCCCCCCAGCGGACCGAAGTCCAGGAAACGATCCGTTAATACGGGAAAATCCCTCTCTATCCCAGCAAACGACTGCTCCTTACGTTTTGACACAAAGGTTTTACTACAAACTTGTGACAAAAGGTCATAACAGTGCTCCACCTGGGTTTTTCCGTGATATTTTAGCAAAGCCTTATCTGAACCCATTCGTGTGCTGTATCCCCCTGCCAGAAGTAATCCATACACGGGTATTTTTTGACTCATAGAGATAAACTTCTGCTCTACAAATGAAGCCACTCCCTTAATGCCATCCTTTTCAAAAAATGGCTTTACCTGAGTCTGATAATCAATACTTTCTATGGATGTATCCCCTACACCTTCAACGAGAACAAAATCGTATGCAAGGAATTCTGTTTTTTTCTGGATGTAATCTTCAGAGGAAACATCCCCTTGAATATGTGCTAGGGAATAGCCATAAGAAAGCTGATCCATAAGCTTTTCGAAGACATCTTTAGGGAAGCCCTCAAGTGCTAGCTCAAAGGGATGAAAAGTATAGTGATTTTTTCTAGAGCGGCAGCGCTCTTTTTTGGAGTTTTCTGAATTCATACACCCATCCAAATTTGATACAAGTTCGAGATAAGAAACAATAAACCCTTAAATCCTTCTGAACAAGTATATTGATGATTGTATTTAGGATTAGAAAGAGATCCTGGAGAAGAATTCGCCTACAACAAAAGACAAGTACATAGGGGATGCAAGAGGACTAGTCCCCTTGCTGAGGTCTGAGGTAAAACCCAATTGTCATTAATTAAAATGTGTTCGTTCTCATAAGAATAGGCCGAAGGCCTTAAATACTGCCAGCCCGGGGCAGCGCCCTGGGAAATGTAAAAATAGACAGGAGAGCTCTGTAAGAGCGTAATATTAAATCAGGCTGTATCGAAATATTTCGCTCTTACAGAGCTAAATACATGGTTTTTGAACAACCCAGGGCGTTGCCCCGGGCTGGCAGTATGTAAGACCTTCGGTCTTTATTTTATCAAAAAGCACTCACTTAGAAAACAACACCCTAAGTGGGTAAAACCCCATATTACCATTACTTAAGCCGTCACCAGATTATTCAGCTGTATCTGCTCCATAAACTTCTGTGCTGTAAGATTTTCACAGTTCAGAATCGTATCTTTCAGAGAAGCTAACTTTGCATCGTCACATTTATCTTGTGCGAGGGCGTTAAACTTATTCTCCAGATCTTCAAGAGTCATGGGCTCCCTTGGATCTCCTTTTGGAAACTCAAGGTATACGGAAAACTTCTGACCATCTTTGGTAACAATTTTAACATTTGATGGCTGTTTTTCCGGGAATAACTTTTCAAATTCCTCGCTGGCCTCTCCCTTAATCAGGTGGATTATCTCTTTGACCTTTGGGTCATCGATCTTTTCCTGTTCAAAAGATTCCGTCGTTACCTTTCTGTCCAGTATCGCACGTGCTATACAAAAGGGTAGGCTATGGTCTGCCGTTTCCCTCGAATCTGGAGTATACTTGTGCGGATCGAACAAGATATCCTTAGCTCGGGCAATTGTCGTGATGATCACCTCTTTGATATTATCCGGCTTAATATCGTTTTCAATCACAGCTTGCAAAGTTGCTGTAATATGGGTGTGTGACAAAGCTTCGCAAGGAAACGCTTTCATGGAGCACTGCATAATTCTAAAGCTCTTCCCAAGACCTTCTGTCAATATACTTGTTTCCCATCCTGGACCGAAGACATCGTGAAAGCCTTCTTTTCCTTCGAAAATAGCCTCTGTTCCGGTATAGCCTTTTTCTGCCATCAACGCTGCAAAGACCCCCGCTTGAACCGCCATGGGATCTACAGTATTCTTCATCATCGTCAGCTTACCAGCTGTTGGGCATCCTATTGTATGGTTATGACAGCCGTTTATTCCAATGGCATTCACCATCTGCTCCACTGTCAATCCCAGCAATTTACCTGCAACGATTGGAGAGACAAATTGAGTGAGTGTAGCATGGTGCCACTTTCTTTCCCGAACACCGGGTTTGGCATACTCGCAAATCCTTTGCTCAAATTCATACGCCAGAACAATCGCTGTAATGACATCCTTCATGGAAAGCTTATTTCTTTCTCCGATAGAAAGAGCAGCTGGGATAATGTCGCTGGGGTGGCTAGGATCTTCTTTCCAATAGATGTCGTTAAAATCCAAAGCCCTGATCATCAAAGAATTGATTAAGGTGACATTCACCGCCGGGAGCTTATCTCCAAAGCCTAAGACCGTAGCTTCTTCTTTACCGCCCATCTCTTTATAAATATCTAAGACAGCGTTTACGTCGGGTGTATGCATACTACCAAATGCACAGCCTATGCTGTCATAGAGGTATAGCTTTACCTTTTCAATCACTTCCTCGGGTAAATCTTCGTACTTAAGATTGACAGCAAACTCTGCAATCTGTCTGGAAATCGTCTCTGTCATCTTCAACCTCTAATTAAGTTTTCTTGCAACTTGGAGCAAATCTCTTCTGTCACTTCAATGTTGCTGTTATTCAGACCCACATCATAAGTGCCTACTTTCGCTTCAGCGATAACCTCTCCAACAGCTCGCTCGAGGATAGAGGCTTTCTCTGTTTCTCCTAACCAGTCCAGCATCATTTTCGCCGTAAGTATCATGGCAATGGGGTTTACCTTATTTTGTCCATAATACTTCGGGGCTGAGCCGTGTGTGGGCTCAAAGACTGCAAAGTCGTCACCGATATTTGCTGAACAAGCGAAACCTAAGCCACCAACGAGTTGTGCTGCCAGATCCGAGAGGATATCGCCGAACATATTCTCCGCTACCATCACCTCATAGTCATCAGGATTTTTTAAGAGCCACATACATTGTGCGTCAATGTTAGTCTCCCACAAATCTATTCCTGGAAAGTCTTCTGCCACTTTACGTGCAGATCTAATCATCAGCCCCCCTGTCTCTCTCAATACATTGGGCTTATCGACAACGGTAACAGACTTTCGACCAAATTTTTTGGCATACTCAAAGGCATTTCTCACGATATTCTCACAACCTTTTCGAGTCATGATACGTGTGGAAAGAGCAACATTTTCCAATCCCCCCTTGCCAAACTTTTCCATTTTGGGATGATTTGCACAAAGAACGTCAAAGACATCCTGTGGTAGCGGAAAAAACTCTACGCCGCCATACATGCCCTCAGTATTCTCTCTGAAGATCGCAATATCTATGCTTTCTTTATAGTTCAGAGGATTTCCTGCGTAGGCTTTGCAAGGACGCAAGTTTGTATGGAGGTTAAAAAGTTGACGTAGCTGCACGATAGGAGAAAAATATACAAGACCCTTACCAGCAAGTTTAGGGTCCAACTCCTTTGCTGCCTCGTCTCTTGGCTTAGAAGTTATGGCTCCAAATAATGCGCAATCGCTATTTTTGAGGATATCGATCGTTCTGTCAGGTAACGCGTTACCTTCACTCTTCCAAAACTCCCAGCCTATGTCACCATGGGTATATTCTGCGTCGAGATTCAGTTTATCCAGAACCATTCGAGCGCAATCCATTACTTCATTTCCGACTCCATCTCCCGGGAGCCATGCGATCTTATACTTAGCCATATCTTCTCCTGTAAATAATATAAATGACTACATGCGAGCTTTAACCCAGGATTCCAAACCACCTTCTACAATAAGCTCTTGAGCTGCTTTTCCCAGTGGTCTCAGTTTGTAGGTTTTTCTATTCGCTGTCATTGTAGCCTTCTTAAAATCAATATTTCCGACCCATCCCGTACGAACAGTGGGGGTTTTATCCCCTAAAAACGCTTTCAGATCTTTTACCAATTCGGGAACTTCCAATACCATGAAACCATTATTTAGCGCGTTCCGCTTATATGTTTGGCTAAAAGAGCCTCCCAGAATAAGTTGCAATCCCCGGTACTTAAGCGATGTGGCTGCCTGCTCTCTGGAACTTCCTGTTCCAAAGTTAAAGCCTCCAACAAGGATATCCCCCTCCTTTGCGATTTCCCCAAAGTGTTCGTCGTAATTTTCCATTACGGCTTCTGCCATTTTTTCAGGAGGGTAGTCATCAATATAGGTATATTTCCCTGGGTATATGCCATCAGTATTCATGTTGTCCTGGTGACAGAAAAGAAGTTCACCCTCTATGGATTCCGGAAAGCCCTCTATTAATTCAACAAGGCCTGCCTCAAGTTCTGGCTGTTCGTTTATCTTTATGGAAGCTTTAGGCTCTACATGTTCATACTGCACAGGGCCACAAATCTTTCCAGCCACAGCAGACGCTACCACCACTGCTGGTGAGGATAGATAGGCCTCAGCATCTTTCGATCCCATGCGGCCCTTAAAGTTGCGATTCGTTGCTGATATCCCGACCTCTCCAGCTTCAAGTAATCCAACTCCAAGACCTATGCACGGACCACATCCTGGAGGCAAGACTTTTGCTCCGGCTTCTACCAGGATTTGCCAGTCGCCCAGTTTTTCACTTTCATACTGTACTTCACTCGAAGCTGCCGAGATATACAAGTCCACCCCATCGGCAACTTTTTTCCCTTTAATAACCTTGGCGGCTTCTGTAAAATCTGAAAGTCGGCCATTGACACAGGAAAGAAGATAGGCCTTTTGAATTTTAAGCTCCCTCTTCTCCATCTCTGCCACACTACACATCACCTTCACATGATTGGGTCCTGATATATAAGGACGCACAGATGACAGATCCAAAGTCATCTCTTTTGCATAGAATGCCCCTTCATCAGCTTTAGGAATAGCCTTTCTCAAGGTCTCTATCCTCTCCCTGTTAATGCGAGGGTGTATAGAGCCAAAATCCTTATCGGAAGGAACACCTTCCAGTCCCCTTTTCTCAATGTAATCGGCACGCTCATCCAACCACCGCAGACTCTCTTCATCAATAGGAAACAAACCCACCAATGCTCCCCACTCCGTAGTCATATTAGCAATCGTAAGCCGTTCGTTCATGGGCAGACTTTCCACCCCATCCCCACAAAACTCTACAGCGTGATTGAGAACTTCATCTTTGTTGAACACACCACAAAGTGTCACTATCACGTCTTTCCCGGTAACACCCTCTTGCAACTTCCCTGTAAGCACACACTTGGCTACGGGAGGGACTTGCCACCAGGTTCTACCTGTTGCCCATATTGCGGCGGCATCTGTTCGCACGAGAGGAGTTCCGAGACAACCTATCCCTCCATACATGTTAGCGTGACTATCAGAGGCAACAGTCATTTCCCCAGGAAAAGCATATCCCTCTTCCACAATGATCTGGTGACCAATACCGCGACCCGCAGGATAAAAGTCGACGCCTACCTCTTTTGAAAAAGCCTCTATATTCTTATACTTCTTTACATTAGCTTCTGACTTATTCTGGATATCATGGTCCAAGGCAAACATCGGTTGTCGAGGGTTCGCCATTTTTGTTGCCCCTATAGCTTTGAATTTCATCATCACAGCAGCTGTGTTATCATGAGTCAAAACATAGGCGGGCTTTATTGAGATGAAGTCTCCACTTTTCACTTCCATCTTTGCAGTCAAGCCAACTGCATAGCGTTGAGAGATTTTCTCTATAAGATTCTGAGCCACCCCTATCCTCCTTATTCCTTAAACGGTTCAAAGCTAACAAAGTCAGCATGATGTACAATTATAGATTCTACAGTTCGTTTACCCAAGTCGCCTTCTATGGAATGAGTGGCAATAATATGTTGCACCTCAACCGGAATTCCAAATCTGTCAGCTATTGCCACACCACTAAATGGATGTCTCAAGATTTTGCCGGCATCACTTGTAATGAGCTTTCCTGAATCATCAAGATCATATTCCAAAAGTTTACCCACGTCTATCAAGATAGCCCCTGCGATGACGACATCCATATTTATCTTAATTTGATCCCCAAAGTTCTCTTGCATCCTTTCAGCTATATCAACAGACAGCTGTACAGCTGTCCTTTTGTGATTCATGAAGGTCACTCCACAGTCTTTAATCAAAAGAGAAAAGGGAATTCTTTCAAGGTCTTCAATAGACAATACGCTTTGTTCAATGGCGTACGACCAGGCATGAGCCACCATATTGCGCAGCTCTTCGTCCTTTATCCACTCTATTTCGGGCCATATTTCCAATAATTTATCCATAAGCTGCATCACTTCCTTCCTTTATAATACTTTGTAAATTGAATCGATCACTGTTCCATCAACCCATTTCACGATTCCAATGATGTCATTAGAGAGCTTTGGTTTTGACGGTGGCCCCCCTACAAAGTCGTCAATTTCTGCTTTTAAATCATGAATAGAACGTATGGGTAAGCCACTCCCCTTTACCGCATCTATGAGATCTTTCCTTCGTGGGTTAATGGCAATCCCCCTTTCCGTTACCACTACATCGATGAGTTCCCCAGGACCCACAAGTGTCGTCACCTCATCAACGATTATAGAGATTCTGTCACGAAATGACGGAAGAGCCAAAATGGTGCATTTACTAAAAAGACAGTTTTGCCATCCGCCGATGCCATGCATCATGCGCCCATCTGAGTGTGTCACTACATTAGCATTAAAGTTAACGTCCACCTCTGTGGCACCTAAGACCACCACATCTATCATAGAGGCAAAGTTACCTTTTCCGTGCCAGTTGTAGCTGGTAAATGGAGAAGTATCCTGATGATGACTATTTTCTCTCATGGAGCGGACGCCTTCGAGGTCAAAGGTTTGCCCATCAAGAATATAATCCGTTAGACCCTCCTCAAGCATCTCTACGAGATACTTTGTCGAACCCCCTCGAATGAAACGTGCCTTAATATTCTCCTTCCTCATCATCTCTTTCAAAAAGAGGGTAAAGGCCAAAGAAATTCCACCTGCTCCTGCCTGAAAGCTAAAGCCTTCTTGTAAAATCCCTGCCGCCCGTACAAAGAGGGCTGTCATCTCAGCAATATGCAGTCTATCCGGAGAACTAGTAAGTTCCGTAGTCCCTGAAACAATCTGTGTAGGATCTCCCACTTTATCAATTACAACTACGCTATCAACGTTATTCCCTTGTATTTGCCAGGGCACACAGGGAAAGGGTACTAGATTGTCTGTAACCGCAATTACATGATCTGCATACAAAGAATCAACGAGGCCAAATCCCAAGAGTCCACATGCTGAGGGTCCCCTATCTCCTGTTGCATTTCCAAAAGGGTCAGCTGTAGGGCAAGCTAGAATCGCAATGTCAATATGCACTTCACCATCTTGTACAGCCTGCCACCGGCCTCCATGACTACGTAACACCGCAGTCCCATTCATCCCCCCATTTGAAGCCAGATCGCCTAAAGGCCCGTTCAGAGAACCCTCGATCCAGCTAATTGTCCCATCTTTTATACGATCAATTAACGGAGCGTGACATGGGAAGGCTGCAGAAGGAAACCAACGAATATTCTTAACCCCCATCTCAGCAATCACATCAAAGACTTTAATCATAAGGAGGTCGCCATTCCGGAAGTGATGGTGTGAAGATATCGTCATACCATCTTTCAATCCGGCATTTTCTAAGGCTTCTCTTAGAGAAGATAGCACCTTGTTTCCATCTGCCGGGTAAGCTGCACAACTTTTTACAGGCGGAGCTGCTTTGCTTCCTTTCGGAAAATACTTTCCTACCCCTTGAAAAGGAGTTTGCACCTCGCCATTTACCATAGCGAGGACTTCTCTCCCAGCGGAGTTCATTTGTATTGCTAATTCAGACGTCTTCATTTTCTTTCCACTGCTTGTCTAAGATTCCGATAGATACAGCCATTTCTACAACGCTCATCGCGCGTTTCACCACCGGTGGGTCAATCATTTTACTATCAAGGGAGACCACTCCCAATCCTTTTGCCTCTGCATCATCGAATGCCAGAATAATTCTTTTGGCCTTTGCCACTTCGCTTAAAGATGGTGAGAATGCATCGTGAATTCCACGGATTTGTCTAGGATGTACACAGCCCTTTCCATCGAAGCCCAAAGACTTTGCCTCCAACGTCGCAGAAATCAAACCTGCCTCATCGCTTACATCAGAAAAAACCGTATCAATAGCTTGTAAACCCGCTGCCTTGGCTGCATTGACAATCGTGCTGCGAGCTACAAAGGACTCCCATCCCTCTTCCGTTCTCTCCGCTCCAATGGAAGCTGTATAATCCTCTAGCCCTATCGTCAGGGCTACATTATTTTCAGAAGCCTCAGCGATTTCCAGAGCTTTCATCACCCCTCGTCCACTTTCAATAATCGGCATGAAATACACAGGTTCTTTCCGGCCACATTGCTGACTGATTTTCTTTACCCTCTCTTCGACTCTTTGGACATCTTCGGCGCTTTCCACCTTAGGGATAAGAATCAAGTGAACATTGTGAGCTACAATGAATTCTAAATCTTCCAGCCCTCTTTCTCCTTGATTTATCCTTACCATCCTCTCTGCTCCAAAGAAGTCAAGAGACCTCAGGGCATTGCGGACAATCAGTCTTGCCACAAATTTCTCTTCGAATGATACGGAATCCTCAAGATCAAGAATTATTCCATCGGGCCGATGAATCCCGGCATTGAGCATGAGCTTGGGTTGGTTTCCGGGAAGATATAATCGACTTCTTCTAAATCGATCCCGCCTTGTCCCGTAGGTACAGAATTCTTTCTGATCGGGCAAAGCCTCAGCTTTTATCTCAGGATATGCTTCCTTTAGGACGGCTTCCACCCTTGCTGCGATTACAAAAGGCAGGGCGCCAAAGTCATCTATCTCCAAAAGCCCTGTATTCACAGAGAGATCCCGACAAATAGATTCCACCTGGCTACGAATCGCTTCCGAAAAAAGAGCTTCCACTTTGGAGGAAATCTCAATTTTAAGACTTTCCTTGGAAACAGTGTATCGAACCCGCAAGTCCGACCGGGGTTTGTCACTCTTTGGACCACTAGTAAAAAAAACAGTCATACGCACAAATCAATGTTTAAATTTAAAACTTACTTTTTACCTACGAATTAAGCCTTTGTACAGAAAAAACCCTAGTTTTTAAATAATTCTTCGCTATCTTCCTTACAAAAAAAAATAAACCCATCGAAGAAAGAAAAACTAATGCCCAAGAAGAGATCCTTTTTATTAATGATTTGTGCCCTACTCCCGTTGACCTTTCCACTTATAGCCAATCAACGGCGTTGTTGCATTAATCAACCACCGAGCTCACCGAGAACACAGAGAGGGGCTAGTAGCTTAAATCCCCTC
>JBLFWS010000099.1:0-12604 GCA_047611865.1 Chlamydiales bacterium | reverse complement strand
AAAAGTTTTTTTATCTATCCCCTCTACCTGGAAAAAGGGTCAACCCAAAAAATCTGGAGAAGTCACTGTGAAAGATTTTGGGGAGCTGAATGTCTTAATTGTTGAGCCTGATACTGATTCAAGGGTCAGGATAGAGAGCGTATTTAAGGAAGTAGGATTAAATGATGTTCAGTCAGAGAGTGATTTTAAGAAAGCTGGGCAGAGACTTGCTGATGAAGAATTTCATATAGTTGTTATTTCTGACTATTTTGCTGGTACGACAGCTCCTAAGATCATTACTTTTTTAAAATTGCACTGTCCTGATCGAGAGATCCCTTTTATCCTTAAAACAAAGTCCGAGGATTCTGAATTTGTTCGGAGTTTAATCATTGCAGGTGCTTCTGTCCTTATGGATCCTCTTGCAGAAATTGAGGATGCTAAGAAGGCTTTGGAAAGTTGTTTAAGGAGTGTTAAATTACCAAATCTTAAGGCCTTAATTAGAGAGTCGGAATTCTTTAGCGAATTTTCAGAGGAAGAATGTGAGGCTATGTATGCCGTTTCGGCTCCTCGTAGGTTTGAGGCTGGAGAGGAGATCATTACGAAAGGAGACCCTGCAGACAATTTCTTTGTGCTTTTGCAAGGGAAGGTAATGGTCATTATTTTTAGACAAGATCATACAATTATTGATATTCCTGTTGGAGCAGGGAGTCCTTTCGGAGAAATGGCCATACTTGACAATTGTACACGTTCAGCATGGTGTGTAGCGGCTAATGATTGTATAGTTCTTGAAGTGGGTAAACATATCTTCAGTGATACAAGCTATGTATTGCGGCAAAAGGTTTTTGCGAAGCTTGCCATTATTATGGCAGACAGGATTCGAAAAATGAATCAGTTGATAGATGAGAAAGTCCGTGAAGGCTTAGAGCAGATTGCTGGGAATCTTGACGAAGTTCATGTGCAAAGGCATGTGGAGGTTCCTAAGGCGGGGAGTCCTGAGGAAAAGGAATTGGAAAAAACAGAGAAGATCGAAGTTGATAAAGAGCCTGAAGTGGCCAGAAAAAGGGATCCAAAAGAAGAGCCTATTCCTCAAAAACCTAAAGAACCTGAAGTAGCAGGAGGCTCATTAACTGAAGAAGAACAGGCGGCAGCAAAAGTAGAAAGGCAAAAACGTAGGGCTGATGAAAGAAGGAAGTTGTTTGATAGAGGGGGAGAAAGGGAGCAAAGGCAAAGAGATCTTAAATTGGATATAAATCCTTATATTGTTCCTGTCGGCATTGCAGATAGCTATCTTGAAGATTTTAGGTCGCAGGAAGAGTACGACGTTTTGTTGAGAAAAGTTAATTTGAGAACGGATTTTATTGTTAATAAAATTCCGAATGCTCTTTCAGATATGGTCTGTAATAAATTTTTTGGATACTGGACAGGCAGTAAACTCGCAAGCATTAATCCTCACGACATTTGGAGCACAGACCTGTTCACTCCAGGATCTCCTCAACTGAAAAAGGCTTTACATTTGGTGGTTGTTGCGAGTGAAGGGGATGCTGCATATAAAGAAGCCTATCTGAGCTTACCCCTTTCTCATCGTATTGTGGGATTAACAGACGTTGGTTGTAGCGGTACTTTTCTTGGAAATTATGAAGCCATTAAGCGTTATCTGAATGACCAGTGTCTGAAGTCTGTGATTAAGTTAGATATGGAAATTCCGATTGATCGAATATGGAAAGAAAAAGATGTGATCGAATTTTTGACGCATACCACAGAAGATGTACGTCAGGAAACATTATTTCTCGTTTTTGATGATCAGCAGGGAAAACATACGAAATTAGTTCGTGATAAGTTCCCAAGACATCAGATAGTGACCGTTGTTAAAGATATAGGCTTTAATTTTGAAGCACCTAGCTCAATGTTCACTGAGACAGAAAAGCGTCTTGTTGGGGAAGGGCTGATTGTAGATAAAAAGAAATACAAAGGGCTAGGGTTTTATCAAGGTCAAACAGTTTTTCTTGCTGACTTTTCTACTTTCTTTAGCATGGTGGACAGCATGAAAGCTTCGGGCTATATATTCGCCACCATCGGCGCTTTGGCAAGGATGGGACCAGATTATTCAGGTGTCGTTTGGGGTTCAAAGGGAGGCGCAGACGGGGCTGTCAAGGCTGCGAGGGCTATGTTTGGAGTGAAGGGGGCGCAAGATCCAACAGATATTGCTGCTGCCGTAAACTGGGCGGATGGTGATAGTGGGCCAGTTTGAGGCAGCGCGTGAATTTTTCACTGGTACGACAAAGGCCTTAGTTGCAAGTGGTGAGATAGGTGATAGAGAGGTAACAGCGAATTTCTTGCTCTCTCATAAAGGAGTTGTCGCGGTGGACGGAGGTTTAGTCCACTGCCATGTCTTAGGGATTACTCCTGAGCTAATTGTGGGAGATCTCGATTCTATTCCCCAGGATCTTTTAAAAGTTTACTCTCATGTGCGGACAGTTTTTTTTCCTGTGGAAAAAGATGAGACAGATTTAGAGCTGGCGCTGGAATTAGTTTTTCAAGGTGATGTTCAAAGAGCTTATGTATACGGGGCTTTGGGTGGAAGGCTGGATCATTTGCTTGGAAATGTGATCCTATTGACGCGTTATCCAGGAAAAGTTTTCTTGGAGACAGAAGGTGAGCTGGCTTTTGTGGTAAATAGGACTACGGAGCTAAGCTGTCAGAAAGGTCAGACGGTGTCCCTTATTCCTTTTAATGGTAAGGTGGAGGGGATTAGTACAGTTGGGTTAAAGTGGGAGCTGGAAAAGGCTTCCATGCATAAAAATTTTTTAGGTATATCCAATCAATGCACTTCAAACAAGTTTTCTGTCACAGTTGAGAAAGGTGATCTACTTTGTTGCCTGAACAAGAAGCCAGTAGGGTAGGAAGCATTAAGAGATAATTTGGTCTTTTTGGAGGGTTTCAGCATCCCAAGGTATCCAAGTTATTTCTTGATAGTTCCTGAGCCAACTCCTAATCAGGCGAGGACAGGAGAAAAGCTTACTTATTGATCTCATCTTTGTAATCGATGATCTTTTTGATAACTTCGGCAATACTAAGATTAGAAGTGTCAATAACCTTGGCATTTTCAGGTTCCCGGAGGGGAGAATGCTCTCGGGTGGAGTCAAGGTGGTCGCGTCGGATGATGTCATCCTCTACCTGCTTGAGTGATAAGGCTTTTGCTTCTTCTGAAT
This sequence comes from Chlamydiales bacterium, assembly GCA_047611865.1. Classification (GTDB taxonomy): domain Bacteria; phylum Chlamydiota; class Chlamydiia; order Chlamydiales; family JBDQID01; genus JBLFWS01. The sequence continues at coordinate 9,416 of JBLFWS010000099.1, read as the reverse complement.
TTTTTGCCATGATTTCATTAAAACGTCTTTCTGCTCTGACTCGAGGGCTGGCAATGAGGAAAACTTTTAGTTGCGCCTTGGGGAAGACGACAGTGCCCATATCCCTTCCTTCAAAAACGGCGTTAACATCTTTTGCACAATTGCGTTGAATATGGACAAGAGAGTTGCGGACTTCGGCAATGGCTGCGATTTCAGAAACGCGATTTGTAACAATCCGAGAGCGAATATGTTGCGTCACATCCTCTCCATTAACATGGTATATTTTTTCTCCCGCTTCAGAGGAAATAGAATAGTTGAAATTTTGGAGAAATTGTGAGAGAAGTTCGCTGTTATGAGGGTCGATATCTTCTTTTATGAGTCCGTAGGTCACAGCACGGTACATGGCTCCTGAATCAAAGAAAATATAACCGATTTTCTCAGCTAGATTTTTTGCTACAGAGCTTTTTCCTGATCCTGCAGGACCGTCAATGGTAATGATCATGGTGTAGTAGCCTCAAGGAAAAGATAGAGTATGGGTCCTGTAAACAATAGGGAGTCGACCGTGTCGAGCATGCCACCAAGACCAGGCAAGGTGTTGCTGTCTTTGACAGATGCATCACGTTTTAATAGTGATTCTCCCAGGTCGCCAGCTTGGCCAGAAATAGATAGTACGGCACCTAGGCCTATGGCTTGGATCAGGGTGAAGTGTAAAGGTAGGGCTTGGTTCATTCTGCTTAGGTAGAAAAGGATGAGACTGGCAATGATACCGGAAACCAGGCCACCTACAGCACCTTCAATGGTTTTACCGGGGCTTAGATGAGGAGCTAGCTTTCTTTTTCCTAAGTAAGAACCTGTGAAGTAGGCTCCCGTATCAGTCACTTTTGTGACGGCTAGTAAGTAAATAAACCACCAGCGACCGTTGGTGACATTAGGCTCAGGGAAGTAGTGAAGAATCTGAATGAGAAAGCTTAAGGACACTGCAACATAAAGAAAGCCAAACGAACTTATGGAAAGGTTGGCGATGGCATCTTCTCTTTTGATGAAATGGCGAATAAAAATGGCAAAAAGAGCAAGAGCAAAGGCAAATTGGGAATAATTGTGAAAAATAGTGTTCTGGGTTTCAGCAAATGTTGCGAAAGAATAGAAAACAGCAGAGGCAACACCTAGTTTTATACTAGGGTTAAAACCTTTATGAAGGGCGAGCTGGTAAAATTCCCATAGTGCAAGAGCGATGCATGAAGCGAATATTGCGATAACGAGATATTTGAAGATCGCATGGTAGGAGAGGCAGAGAGTGATAATTAAGAGGGTGAGAGACAGTGAGGAGACTATGGCACGTTGTTTGAGTTTGCCCGTATCCATAATTTATCCTTCTCCTAATCTACGTTCGCGGTTTTGATATTCTACTATAGCTTCTAAAAGATCTTGAGGGGAAAAGTCCGGCCATAAGCGATTGGTAACGTAGAGTTCAGTGTACGATAGTTGCCATAAAAGGAAGTTACTAACTCTGTTTTCTCCGCTGGTCCGAATCAATAAGTCGGGGTCTTTCCATTGAGCAGTATCAAGGTAACTGCTAATCAGCTGTTCGTCAATTTGATTTTTATTGAGTTTCCCCGTTTCTAAGTCGTCAGCTATGGAAGTCAGGGCTCTTCGGAGTTCGTCTCGTCCTCCATAATTCAGAGCGAGGACAAGGTCAATGCCTTCACAGTGTGAAGTGCGTTTTTTACTTTCTTCAAGCATTTTGATAAATCTAGGGGGGAAAGGAGATACATCACCTATACTGTGGAGGCGAACTCCATTTTGAGTCATTGGCTCAGTGTGTTTTAACAATGCTTGCTCAAAGATATCCAGAAGAATCTTAACTTCGAGCTTGGAGCGTTTCCAATTTTCAGTAGAGAAACCATAAACAGTGAGGACCTTTACCCCTAAGTCTTTGGCTGCTTTGACAGAATCCATAAGAGCATCGACACCTTTTGAGTGTCCTAAGACTGTAGAAAAGAAGCGTTTTTTTGCCCAACGACGATTTCCATCCATGATAATAGCCACATGGTTTGGGATATTTGTGGGATCCAGAGAAAGTAATTGCTCTGCTGAAAAAAGCTTGGAACTGTCTTCTATAGTATCTACAGAAAATAGGGAGGTCACGATAGTATTTCCTTTATATTTTTAAACTAAGCAGGGCAAGCTGAGGATCTCGAAGGGGTAGAACATCTGTGCCAGATAAAAAGACACAAAGTGCTGAATGAAAGTCGTTGGGAAACTATCTTTGCCTGCTCGAACGCTAAAAGAATACATGAAATCTATTTGATTGTGAATGATTTTCTTGCAGCTTTTTGTACTTGTCTGAGAGAGAATATGCTATACAGATAATAAATTTTAGAACTTCAACTTTTGGGAGGTCAATGTGAAAGTGGCTGTAGTTTTATCTGGATGTGGTTATCTCGATGGGGCCGAAATACATGAGTCAGTTTTATGTCTTTTGGCTCTTGCCCAGAATGGGCATGAATTTCATTGCTTTGCGCCCGATATTGAGCAAGTAAAGGTAGTAAATCATCGTACGGGGAAGGATGAAGGCAATGAGAGAAGGAATGTTCTTACTGAGGCGGCTAGGATAGCTAGAGGGAATATATCTCCTGTTTCTGCACTTCGTTCGGATGAATTTGATGCGTTACTTATTCCTGGGGGCTTTGGTGTTGCACTGAACATCAGCTCTTTTGCCGAAGAGCAGGAGAATTGTTCTGTTAACGAAGATTGTAAGAAAGCAGTTCTTTCTTTTTATAAATCGGCTAAACCGATTGGTGCAACATGCATAGCACCAGCGGCTTTAGGGAAAATTTTCCAGGATGTCACAGCGGTTACAATGACACTCGGTAGAAGCCCTGATGCGAATGAAAATTTAACAAAAATGGGCATGATAGCTCAGGAAGCGGGTGTTGAGGAGATGGTTGCTGATGAAAAAAATAAAGTTTTTACGACACCAGCATACATGGAACCAGATGACTTGGCGGGTATGTTTAAGGGTATTCAGAAGGTTATTAAAAAGTTAGAGCAATATCAGAGGGTGGGTAGTTCTGGTTAATTTGCTTTTAGGAGTTATCTCGCATTGGCATACAAAATGGTTTCTTCTGCGTAAATAGTATGATGGTCAATGTAAAAACGATATGCCAAGGATAAATTTCGAAGAAACCGTGGGATATCAGTAAAATCTGAATTTTTATGGTAAATAGAAATGGCTAATTTGGGGCGGAAAATACGCAATGTTTTTTCTGCTCCTTGCAGCGCTTCTAATTCGGCTCCTTCAATATCCATTTTAATAAAATCCACTCTAGGTAAAGTCTTTTCTCCATTGAATACAAAATCATCAATAGAGGTTAAATCTTGAATAATCCCAGCGGTAGTAAATCGGGCCCCAGGGTCGATATCTTTCAGTTCACTCACTATTTTATCGGCTTTCACAGTTTTATTAGACAGGCCCTTTGGAATGATATGAAGACGGTCTGACAGGTTTGGATTAGCTGTAAAGTTTTTTTTCATAATAGCAAGATGGGTTGGGACAATATCAAAGCTAAAAACTTTCCCTTCAGGGCCAACACTTGCAGCAAAAGCAAGAGCTGTATCTCCTAGACAAGCTCCCGCATCGATAACATAATCTCCAACTTCAGGAGCACAAACTTCTTGCTCTCTGGAGAAGTAGTATTGTTTATGATAAAAAATGTTAGCTATGGCTTCGACCCAGGTATTTACTTGGATTTTTTCTCCACAGAATTCGACTTCACATAGTGAAAGTTCTCCACCCACATAGCTGCGAAATTTTAATTCGGATTTTTTGACAAAGTGGGCTTGTGCTTTTTTGTGTGCTCCTAGAAATTGACTGTTATTATTTAAGAGCTTTACATGGAGATGTCCTAAAAGTCTAAACAGCAGAAGGTCTTGCATCCAAATTTTTGATAGGCCATCTTCCAAACTTTTATAGGTTTCGTAAATCTCTGGACAATGTTTTAGAAAAAACAAAAGGTAATCTGTATGTAGATTATGGTTAAAGTGCCCTTTTTGCTCATCTGGATCATTCTGGTAACGAAAGGCATCCCAATTATTTTTTTCCATAACATGCATTTTTTCATAGAATTGGGTCAAAATAGCACGCTTAAAAAAATCACACTCATCCATAAGAAAGGCCTTTTAAAATAAAATGTCCTCAAAATCAGACATTCTCTAATTTAGATACACGAACTAGTGCGCCATCAAAATTGAATTTGTAGGTATCTTCACTGATCTTTTATCCTCTGGTCTTACATTCGATCTCAGCAACATCCCAATGTTTGACTTCGATCTCCATGCGAAACCAGAAGAAAAAATCTCAGTAAATATCCCCACAAATTCAACCTTGACAGAGCACTAGATTGTTACTCGCTTGTAAATATTATTTTAAGTCTATGCTTATATAAATTCTAGTGCTCTGTCAAGTTTAAGGTTGAGGGTTGAAAAGCGTAGATTTTTCTGGCTTTAACTGAGTCTTAGGAATCATGTGAACTAGATGTTTGGAGAAGTATCTTTCGAAGAGAAAGGTGGGTGTCGAAGTTGTTTTCGAAAGATTTTACCGAAGGGGCATCCCATGCTTCGCTAAGCTTTCCATCTGAGAGGACATGAATTTTGTGGGAAAGAGCTAAGGCATCATTGAAGTCATGGGTGATAAGAAGAATAGTTTTCTTATAGCGCTGCTGTAAGTTAACTATCAGCTGATACATATTTTCTCGTGTTCTAAAATCTAGAGCACCAAAAGGTTCATCGAGGAGGAGCAAAGGCCTATTTTGCAGTAGGCTGCGTGCCAGTGCTACTCTTTGGCGCATTCCTCCGGAGAGCTCTTTTGGATAGAGAGATTCACAGCCTTCTAAGCCCAACTCTTTTAACAAATCGAGAGCTTTAGCTTTAATAGCCACGAGGTCTTTTTTTTCTTTTCCGAGCTCATGTAAAAGGGTGACATTATCCAGGATGGTCCGCCAAGGGATAAGAAGATCTTCTTGCATCATGTAACTGATATCTTGACTGCTTTCAGGGGATGATTTTCCCGATATGCTAATACATCCCTTCTGGAGTGGCAGAAGGGCGGAGATAAGTCGAAATAGCGTTGTCTTGCCACATCCCGAAGGGCCAAGAATGCTAACGATTTCGCCTTTTTTTACGTGTAAAGAAAGGTCCTTCAAGACCCTATTACTTTCGAAACCGAAGGAAAGCTTAGTGATTTTTAACATAGTTATTCGTTGGCTTTTAGTACTTCCATAAACGCATGTTGTGGGATGCTGACTTTACCAAATTCTTTCATGCGTTTTTTACCCTTTTTCTGCTTATCCCACAGCTTGCGCTTACGAGAGATGTCACCACCGTAGCATTTTGCTGTAACGTTTTTGGAAAGGGCACCGATGGTTTCTCTGGCAATGATTTTCCCTCCAATAGCAGCTTGGATGGGTACTTTGAAAAGCTGTCTTGGAATGACCTCTTTGAGTTTTTTACAGAGAGCTCTTCCTTTGCTTTCAGCTTTGCTGCGATGGAGGAGGCAGGAAAAAGCGTCGATTGGTTCATCGTTCACTCGGATTTCGAGTTTTATAATGTCGTTCAATTCGTAGGCGTCGAATTCGTAGTCGAAGGAGCCGTATCCTCTAGTGACGGATTTAAGCTTGTCATTGAAGTCGGTGATAATTTCATTTAGGGGGAAACGGTATGTCAAAAGCAGGCGTGAAGAATGGTCTATAGTATCTGTTTTAACGCAGAGCCCTCGCTTATCTTTTCCCAGGCTCATAATAGCACCCAGATATTCTGATGGAGCTATGATATGGGTAGTTACCCAAGGCTCTTCGACGCATTGTATGATGCTGGGATCAGGAAAGTGTACGGGATTGTCTACTTTGACTTTAGTTCCGTCTTGCAAGATAACATTGTAAACTACGCTTGGTGCTGTTGTGATAATGTCGAGATCAAATTCTCGTTGTATCCTTTCAAAAATAATTTCCAGATGAAGAAGACCGAGAAACCCACAGCGGAATCCAAAACCGAGGGCCATACTGCTTTCTTGTTCGATATGCAGTGCTGAATCATTAAGTTGTAATTTGACAACAGCATCCCTTAATGCTTCAAAATCAGAGGAATCGATGGGGTATATTCCAGCAAAGACAACGGGCTTAATTAGGCGGAATCCAGGGAGAGGTTCTGACGCGGGCTTTTTTTGTAAGGTGACCGTATCTCCGATTTTTACATCAGATGTTTTTTTGATGTTGGCAACAAAGTAGCCTACTTCACCAGGCCTGAGTACATCAACAGCGGTTTCATCCGGAGCAAATATCCCGACTTCATTGATGTCGAACTGCTTATCCGTGGCCATCATCTTGATTACATCTTTTTTACGGATCTCTCCACTGACAACGCGGATGTAAACCAAGACACCGCGATAGTTGTCGTAGTGGGAGTCAAAAATGAGAGCCCTAAGGATATCATCTTTTGGTTCAGCCGGACATGGAATGACTTCAACTATTCGATCGAGGATTTCAATGACCCCGGATCCAGTTTTCGCTGAACACGTAAGAGCATCGGCAGCGGGGATGCCAATAACTTCTTCGATTTGTTCTTTTACGCGTTCTACGTCAGAGGCTGGGAGGTCAATTTTATTAAGTATAGGGAGAATCTCAAGGTTGCGTTCTACAGCCAGGTTGACGTTGGCCATGGTTTGGGCCTGGACCCCTTGAGTGGCATCAACAACAAGAAGAGCTCCTTCACAGGCTGCAAGAGAGCGGGAAACTTCATATGTGAAGTCCACATGGCCAGGAGTGTCGATAAAGTTAATTTGATACTCTTCTCCAGAGCTTGCTTTGTACGACATAGTTACGGGATGAGCTTTGATGGTAATACCGCGTTCCCGTTCTAAATCCATATCATCCAGAAGTTGTTCTTGCATGTCACGTGATGCCACAGTTCTTGTCAGTTCAAGCATACGGTCTGCAAGAGTGGACTTCCCGTGATCAATATGGGCGATAATGGAGAAGTTGCGAATTTTTTTTATGTCGTATTTGGTCATTTTTTAGAGTATCCCGAAATCTTAATTATTTTTGATAAGAACTTAATACATTTTATCAATAAATTCAAGTATGGGCTTATTATTATAAGTGATACTAATTTAAGGATAGATGATTTCCCTGTGCGCTGACGAGTCCTCACACAGGGAATGATAAAATAACCCTTTTACACAGTATATTGTGTGGAGCTGATGCTCCCCCCAGTCCCTGTCCAATTGGTGTGGAAAAATTCCCCTCGCGGCTTGTCTACGCGCTCATAGGTGTGCGCTCCGAAAAAATCTCTTTGCGCTTGGAGTAAATTGGCTGGTAGGCGTGCAGTCCGGTAACCGTCATAATATGCTAGAGCGGTACTGAAGCAGGGGGTGGGAATTCCAAGTTCTGCTGCCATAGAGACTACTTTTCTCCATCCCTTCTGAGCATTATGAATTTCTTCCAGGAAGAAATCGTCCAGAAGAAGATTTTTTAATGAGGGGTTTTTTTGGTAGGCATCTTTGATTTTATTTAAAAAGCGACTTCTGATGATACATCCACCCTGCCAAATGACTGCCAGGTTTTTGAGGTCTATTGACCACCCGTAATCTCTGGAGGCTTCTTGGATAAGAGCAAAGCCTTGGGCATAGCTAACTATTTTGGAGGCGTATAGAGCTTCGCGAATGCTTTGAATAAATTCTTCTTTATCTCCAGTAAAGCTTGTTCCTGGTCCTAAGAGTTTTTTACTAGCCTCAACCCGCTCTTCTTTTTTTGAAGAAAGGCATCGAGAAAAAACGGCTTCAGTGATCAAGCTCAGAGGAAAGCCCATCTCTAGAGAATTAACAGCTACCCATTTACCTGTACCTTTTTGTCCAGCAACGTCAAGGATTTTATCAATAAGTGGAGAGCCATCACCATCTTTACAACTGAAAATATGACTGGTAATTTCTATAAGGTAGCTATTGAGTTCTTTGTCGTTCCATTCTTTGAAGGTGAGATGTAGCTCATTGGCAGAAAGGTTTAGGCCTTGAGCCATGAGGTTATAAGCTTCGCAAATTAGTTGCATGTCACCATATTCGATGCCATTATGAACCATTTTAACGTAATGGCCAGACCCCTCATCCCCTACCCAATCACAGCAGGGAAGATTATCTTGAGAACGTGCAGAGATAGATTGAAAAATTGCTTTTAGATGTTCCCAGGCGTTTAGATCTCCACCTGGCATAATTGATGGACCGTGGCGGGCGCCTTCTTCACCACCGGAAATGCCGGCTCCGACAAAAAGAATTCCCTTTTCTTTCAAAGCGAGGCAGCGTTGATTCGTGTCGGGAAAGTGGCTGTTGCCTCCGTCAATCAGAATATCGCCTGCTTCAAGAAAGGGCATGCACATCTCGATAAAGGAGTCGACAGGAGCTCCGGCTTTTACCATTAGAATGATTTTTCGTGGGCGACGGAGCGTCTTAAAGAATTCTTCAAGGGAGTGAGTCCCTATGACATTATGACCTTTTGCTGCTCCATCCAGGAAATCGTCAACTTTTGAAGTTGTGCGGTTGAAAACGGCAACGGTGTAATTGTGATCGCTCATGTTAAGAACGAGATTTTGACCCATGACGGCGAGGCCGATAAGTCCGATGTCTGCTTCTGGCATAATAGCTTACCTTGATGTTAGAAGATGATGACGTCAGGAAATTAGTATAGAGGACGCTGTAGTTCTTTCCACTCGGAAAAGACTTTTTGACACTCATCGCTTAAAATATTTTCGACCGTTTCCACCTGCCGTTCACTGAAAGGAAGAACAAGCTCTTTATAGAAAAAGTCATCATCGAATCCAAAATTGGCAGCTATTTCCCGGTGAGCCCCAACAAAGATTTTGGGGATGCGGGCCCAATATATCGCTGCCAGGCACATGGGGCAGGGCTCTGCGGTGGTGTAAAGTTCACAGTCTTTGAGAATATGAGAGTTGAGTTTTTTGCAGGCTTCACGAATGGCATTCATTTCTGCATGACAAGTAGGGTCGTTGTCACGGATGACAGTATTGTGTCCGGTGGAAATAACTTCTCCATCCTTAACAATGCAGGCTCCAAATGGGCCACCGTGATTGCAAGTGATACCCTCCCGGGCACTTGCGATTGCCTTTTCCATGAAAATCTGTTTGGTGTTTTCCATAATACTCAATAAAAGTTTGCTTTGAGGGTAGGTTCTTCTATTTCCTTGGCCGACTTGTTTATTACTAAGCCATTGGAGTAGGTGAAGGTGTAGTGTTTCTGGAGATTGTGGTCTTTACCCAAGGAGATTCTTTCGATATACAGGTGCTCAGTGCCTGTAGGCACGGGGCGTGTTTTATAGGCTCTGCCGATTTTAGCTTCTACTTCTGTGATATTGGTCCCCAAGGGGATCTCACTGAAG
>JBLFWS010000098.1:0-12918 GCA_047611865.1 Chlamydiales bacterium | reverse complement strand
TGAACAGCAGAAGAAGAAGATTAAATTTATATTTATTTGGATTTAATACAAAAGTGTTACCCATGTGGGTAAACAGTGTAACCCATGTGAGTGAACAAAAGTGTTACCCTTGTGGTTAATTGCACCGGCCTTAAGAAGAAATCACCTATACACCCCTCTCCAACAAAGAAATAAAATTATCCCATTATTAGCTAATTTGAATAAGCCGGCTATGGATAAATCCTAATAGCCACGGTAGTGGCTCTGTCTCCAAATATCCCTGTGCTTTAGCTCAGGGGATGAACGATACACATTTCGTGCCACGGTAGTGGCACCTCTCCAATACTTCAAGAACAGGTAGCTTAAGCATAGCTTTACTTTTCTCGATTTAGCCTTCGCAATTTTGGCAATTAGACATATTCTAACGGCATAATCCCACAACCCTTTTTGTTACCTAAAAAATCCTCTTTCTGAACCATCCCAATTTCTATACCGAAATAACTTCATGAATCAGAATTTTCAAGGTTCGTCAGGCGAAAAAAGATCGGGACTAAAACCGATTCTTGAAGTCGTTTCGGTATAAAATCACGTTTAACCACATATGCCGAGACAAATTCAAGAACTTAAGCTAATTATCATACACCACTGCGGTGCCCACCTATTAGCGGAATATAGATCTATGGAAATATTTCCAGGAAAGGAGTAACTCTGTAGGCTTGCTCTGATCTTCTACATTCTCTTTTCTGTATAGCTTTAAACCCCGAAGCCCCCCTGAAAACTCCGTAAAACTTCGCAATGCTTGTAGTTCTGTCCCAAAATACACCCATGCAAGAGCGGATGGCACCTCTCTCTTGCCACGCTGTAAACGAAGAAATTTAGCCTCTAGCTTATCTCCATCGTCATAAATTTCGATTTCCAATGAAAGTGGAATTTGAAAAGGCCATATCTTACTTTCATATTTGCTAAGAATTATTTTCGGCTGCTTTAATGCGTAAGCGGGAAATATCACCAAATCTTCAAATCTTTTAGATATTTCCAAATCATCAATCAAATAAGCCATCATTATTTCCAGAGGGATCGACTCGAACAATAACTTCTCTTTACCAATATCGTCATCCAGACGATGTAAATTCATAACTTCCAAAATTTGATCTTTTTGAAAATCCCAACGATCTTTGTCCTTTTCATAGCTGGATTTTATCACAAAGAATTCCTGACGAGATTTTACAACCCCGCTAGGGCTTTGAAAGAGATCACCCATCAAAAACCAAGGGATGGCAATCAAAAGAAGCAGACCCAAATAAGTAAGTACTCTTTTGTAAGTAAACTCTCTGGGCTTTGTCTCTAAATTTCCAACCTGAATTTCTTCATCTAAATTTACAGAATTCCCCACGAAGGCCGAATCACAAATGTAGCACACCTTTGCTGAATCATGATTATCTGCACCACAAAGAGGACAATCCATTCTTACTCACGGTGTTATTTGATGTTTTCAAATTTCATACTAACAATTTGAAGATTTCCTATCACCTTACAAAAATAGGAAATTGAAAAAGACTACTTTCTTTCCAAGAGTACGTCTTCCATCGAAGGCGTACTCTTTTAAATCCCAAGGTAAATAAAGCTGATTAGTTTTTCGATACGGCACCCAAGGGCCGCCTATCCTCTTCATTTCTCTCGTTAGCTATTTCTTCTTCCACAGCTGTTAAAAGAGCTTGAACATAGTCCGTCTTTTCCCATTGTAGTCCCAAATTTTCACGTCCAAAGTGACCTCCGTAGGCCGTAACGCTATAGATGGGCCGTTTCAAGTCAAGCATCCTGATTACTCCCTTAGCGGATAAATCAAAAAGTTTCGGAATAATATCTGAAAGCACAGAGTCTTTTACTGTTCCAGTTCCAAAAGTATCGACCTTGATTGACACCGGTTCGGGGTAACCAATAGCATAAGCTAATTGAATTTCACATCGACGAGCTAATTTAGCGGCCACGATATTTTTTGCTACGTATCGTGCAGCATAAGCTGCTGATCGATCCACCTTACTTGGGTCCTTACCAGAAAAAGCCCCACCACCATGCCTTGCCATACCACCATATGTATCAACCGAGATCTTTCTTCCTGTCAAACCACAGTCCCCTGTAGGCCCTCCAATAACGAAACGTCCCGTAGGATTGATATAAAAAATTGTTTCATCATCAATAAACTCTTCAGGAATCACTCTCTTTACTAAAGCTTTTACATCCGCAACCAATTTTTCGTATTCAACTTCCTCGGAGTGCTGTGTGGAGACAACAACAGTATGAACTCGAACGGGTCGATGGTCTTCATCATATTCTACAGTTACCTGTGACTTAGCATCAGGACGAAGGTATTCTATCTCTCCATTCTCTCGAACTCTTTGAAGCTCGGCTAATATTTGGTGAGAAAGCATAAGTGTAAGTGGCATAAGCTCTGGAGTTTCGTCACAAGCAAAACCAAACATCATTCCCTGATCACCAGCTCCCTGCTGTCCAAACAATCCTTGCCCTTCTTTAACTCCTTGAGAGATATCAGGGGATTGTTTATTGAGAGAAACTAAAACGGCACAGGAATTGAAATCGAAGCCATATTCACTTTTCGTATATCCAGCTTTTTTAATTGTTTCTCTAACAACAGCCTGATAATCGACTATTGCATCTGTTGTAATTTCACCAGCCAGTACCACCAAACCTGTGCTAACTAGAGTCTCACAAGCAACTTTTGCATGTGGATCTTGAGCAAGACAGGCATCTAATACCGCATCGGATATTTGGTCAGCTATTTTATCTGGGTGACCGATTGACACGGACTCAGACGTAAATAGAAAATTTGACATAACGGAAACCTTAGTTATGGATTTCAAAAATTCAACGGTTTAAACTATCGAACATAAACTATAAATGGAATACATTCAAAGAGAAACAAAGAAGGTAAACCTATGAAAACTTTTTTGTCAATTCTAGTCCTATTGACCATCACCTTCTCAACTGACACCTTGGCTTTAGATCCGTTGGACTTTATTTTAATCTCAGACACCGCTGAGCTCGTTAAAACTGAGGGCATTGATGCTATTTTTGAATCAAAGCTTCATGAGCTTGATCAAAAGGAAGTCGTCGTTCGAGGATTTCTTTTTCAAACTTCTACTGGAAAATGGATCTTATCAGAAAAGCCCAATGTAAAAAGCTGTTGTGCTGGGTCTCCGACAAAAGCCATTCAGCAAATCTTCCTTGATGGATCCTATAATAAATCCGACATAAACAAAGCTGTTACCTTACAAGGCAAGTTCATTATTGATATTCAAAAGAATCAGCTAGGCAGTCCCCTACAATACTACCGCATGTCTCCAGCAAAAAAAATTTCAAACTCACATAGGCGATCCCCTTTTGCTATCATTTCCATAACAACCCTTGCTGTTCTTGCAGCTGCCACATTTATAAGAAACAAAAGAAGGAAAAATTCTAACCCGTAAGAATATAAGGGTTCATATACTCAATGTGGGTTAGATTGCTACAGACAAGCGTCAAACTAACCCATTTTGGCTATAACAGAGTAAGCTCATTAAAACTGTAGCAGTTACTTCTCATTCCGATGTACCACAGCTCAGGAATTCTTCAGAATTAGCTCTCGATTACAGGAAGCAAGTGTTATTCGTTGCTACGACATTTTCAATGGCATGCCCAAGAAAAATTTCTCCATGCTTTCTGAACTTTTCAGGATCATCAGAAACAAAATAACCGTGACTGCTCGTGCTTCGATATTTCATTTTAGTCCCCCTTAGCTCTAGAACTCTCTCTATCTCCTCAGCGCAGCAGCTTGCTGAATCAATTACCTTAACAGCTTTACCAAGAGTTTTTGAAATAGCCTCCCCAAGAAGAGGGTAATGTGTACAGCCCAAAATCACAGTGTCCACCTTTTTTTCCAGAAGCGGAAGAAGATACTCTTTTATCGCTAACTCAGTGATAGGATGATTGGTAAGGCCTTCTTCTACTAGAGGAACAAAAAGAGGACAAGAAACTGAAAAGACTTCCAATTTACTAGAAGTTTTGTGGATTAATTGTTGATAAATCCCTGACTTAATGGTCGCTTTGGTACCCAGTACAGCTATACGTCCATTTTTTGTCTTCTCGATAGCTCTCTGAACACTAGGCTCCACAACATCAACAATGGGGACATTAAAGATTCTTCTTAATTTATCCACAGCAAATGCCGAAGCTGTGTTACAGGCCACTACAAGAACTTTAATGTTCTGCTCCATAAGAAAGATTGCGTTCTCTATGGAATACCTTTCTACGGTTTTGCTGCTCTTGCATCCATATGGAACACGTGCTGTGTCACCAAAATAGACTATATTTTCATGGGGCATTCGCTTTATTACCGCCCGCATAACCGTCAGGCCACCGATCCCCGAATCAAAAATTCCGATTCTACTCTGTTCCAGATCTTCCAACACAAATCCTTTCACTCAGAAGAAGAAGCTTCCACTTCTCTCTCAGTAGATACAAGGATTCCGATATCATAATTTTGCAAAAGAATCTTTTGTCCATAACGATCAAACCAACTCCAGTCGCCATTACGCTTTCCCTGAACCCATGTTCCTGTTGCCTTTAGTTTGCCGTTTTCATACCATTCTGTCATCTGCCCATGAGGTACATCATCAACAAAGTATAAACTCATTTGTTGCTTCTGGTTCCCATACCAAGACAAGAAAGTCCCATTCCGCCGACCGTATATCCAAGTACTTTCTGTCAATCGCTGTCCTGATTCGTGAAACTCTTTACGACTACCATTAATAAGTCCACGGTGATAAAGCGTCTCACTACGTATGACTCCCTCTCTATACCAACGAATTTCTCTTCCATGTTTCATTCCATCAACATATTCCACTTCGACTTTCTTTTGTCCATTGGGATAAAACTCGTACATGGTTCCTCTACCATCCTCAAAATTGCTGGAAGCTAAAATGGTCTTTCCATCTTCATCAAACCACTGCCAGAGGCCTACAGGAATATCTCTGCGATAGCGGCCCTTAGATTCCAACTTACCCTTCTCATGGTAGGTGGCATAAGAACCATCTTTATGCCCTCCCGTATAGTAGTGTTCCTCTTTCAGTTTCTTGTTAGGATGATATACTTTGAAATCTCCCTCCAAAACACCATTGCTAAAGCTTCCTATACTCTTCAAAATACCCGTCGAATAATACTCTTCATAAGGGCCTTCCAGCTGATCCATATCGTATGTTTGCAATATCTCCAACTTGCTGTCAGCGAAATAAGCAAGGCCTTGCCCATGTTTTTTGCCCTTTTTGTATTCTCCTCTTAGTTTTAATACAGGCTCATCGCGAATAAGATACTCGTACCACACCTCTTGAACACCATCACGAACCCCATTCTCAAAGTAATTCTTTGACTCCATAAGACCGTTTGCATGCCACGTTTGCCAAATACCATTTTTATTACCCAATACGAAATCCCCTTCGGCTTTCAATATTGCGTCTTCATCAGAATCGGTATATTTGGGCCACCACTCCTTATAATTGCCATCTTCCAGGCCATTTTGATAAGGAACTTGAGACTGTAATGAGTCGTTGGAATACCAGGTCTGCCATGGACCCTCTTTCTGACCATTGGAGTAAGCTCCCTCTTCCTTCATCGTCGCTGTTGGTTTCTCCTCAGGGGCTTCCACACCCTCTTCCAGTACTGGTTGTATTACTTCATGCCAACTCTTATATTTCCCATTAAGTTTATCTAAGGTGTAGTTGTAAAGAAATCGTTCATTGCCATCTTGAAAAAACTCCTTCCATTCCCCATCTTTGAGTCCATTAATAAACGAGCCTGTAAGTTTCAAAGTTCCGTCATCATAGTATTCCTGAACAGATCCATGACTCTGACCATCTTTCAAGTCTCTAACAGAGGTTTTAAGTCCTTTAGGAGAATATTCTATCAGAGTTGCTTTGTCCTTTCCCTCAATATAAGTGGTTTCTTTGTGTAATACAGTTCGAACAACGCTTTCATCTGGATCAGGGGGATAATATTCTTTAATAACCCCTGAAGGCTTATCATTAGAATTTTGCCCTTCTACCTTTAAATATCCACCTGTAAACCACTCACGAAACTTCCCATTTTTTCTCCCTCCTTCATAATGATACTCCGACCGCAAATTGCCGTTCTTATGATATGTCGTCTCAACTCCATCCAATTTCCCATCTTTATAGCTACTCTCTAACTGCAGCAGCATCCTTCCTTCATCATCATTTGTCAGCTTCACAAAAGCATAATCGTATAATGCGCCGGTACCATCTTTAAATGTTGTAGACTTTAAAAGCCTACCATCTAGATCTCGCCATCCCCAGTTTCCTTCCGGTAATCCCATAAAGTAATTACCATCAAGGAAGATCTGACCATTTCCCGCCCACTTGTTCACACGTCCGTGTCTCTGTCCATTTACCCAATGAACTTCTACGGCTTTATTCCCATTGGGATGCCAGAATGTCTCGGTTCCTTGCTTAATACCGTATGAATAAAACGCACTACTCGCTGACTTCCCGTTCTGATGATAGGTTCTCCTTGGGCCATGAAGCTGGTCTCCAATGAACTGCTCACTTAGTAAAAGCTGCTTTTCCGGCGACCACAACTTCCAAGTACCGGATCGCTCCCCATTCTGGAATTCTCCTTGCCGTATTTCACCTGACTCATCAACGAAAACCCATTTGCCACTTTGCTTCCCTTGTACAATCAGTCCACGACTCATAAATTTTCCATTTGGATAAAACTGGACTTCAACCCCGTGCTCAACGAAATCTCCACCTTCACTACGAGTTAAGGTTTCAATTTTTTCCAAACTTCCATTGGGATAATACACACGACGAGTGATCTTTTGAGCTATGCTCTTGCGATCTGATTCATCACCAGGCTGAACAGGAGGGAAGAACTCATCTCCTGTCGTTGGGGGTACTTCTGCAACAGTGCCATTGTCTTCTGAAGCAGAGGCTATTGGCAACTGCAAAAAGAGAAGAGAGGTAAGGAATGTGCGAATATACTTCATATGACAACCGTCCCAAGTTCTATGAGGGAACTAGTCCTAACAAATGCACAGTGCCCTCAAAATAAAAAATAACTCAAATACTAAATGTGAATGGCCATATACACAAAAAATATTTTTACTTAAACCAAAGCTAATTTATACCGCGATATACAAGTTATCGCACTTTCAGTGTTTTGTCGACTTCAGACAAAGTGCAAGGATCAAGCTCACATCTCTATTTAAAAGATCCTTCCTTCTCAAGGGAGCTTAAGCTCTTGGCCGATTACTATAAGATCTGTATCCAAACGATTAATCTTTTTCAAATCATCTGTAGATGTCTTATATTTACGTGCAATCCGGTCCAAAGAATCCCCCTCTTTTACCGTATAGATTCTGGCTGAGGACAGATCCCCTTTATTATCTTCAATCAATTTAATAAGAGACCCAACCGCTGTTTTCAAATGGGATAATTTATCTTCAAGCCTTTGTTCTCTTTTTTCAAGGTCAGCTTCAAATCCACTGATCTTCTTTCTTTGCTGATCGAGAGAAGATGTTGTATCATTTGCATGAGTCAACAACTGCCGAATATCTGCAACCATGCCTTTTTGCTTGT
Source organism: Chlamydiales bacterium (assembly GCA_047611865.1). Taxonomy (GTDB): domain Bacteria; phylum Chlamydiota; class Chlamydiia; order Chlamydiales; family JBDQID01; genus JBLFWS01. Next base: position 5,290 of record JBLFWS010000098.1, on the reverse strand, counting down.
CTCTCGCTATGGACATTCTACTTTCAAACTCAGAAATTTTACGACCAACATCCTCACTTCCCAGCTGCTGTATTTCTCCCAACTCTTCTTTGAGAGAGTCTGTACGGGCAAGCCGCGAAGCCACTTTTTCCTCTAGCAACCCACCTTCTAGGACTAAGCCATCCAGCCTGTGCCGCAAATCCCCCAACTCAATACGCATTTCCCTAATTACCAGGCTTTCCTGAGAACTCCCTTTACCTGCCGGGGGGACACATCCGTATGTTTGAACAAGGAAAAGCACAGCAAGGAGCTTTTTAAAGCTACTCATAACGAAACCATTGATCCTCATAGCTTTTCCTTCAGTTACATTGCCTCATATATCTTAAATACTGCGCGACGATTTTGTCTCCATGCTCCGGCAAAATGTCCAAAGGCTGTAGGCCTTTCCTTTCCATAGGAGACGGTAAATACACGGTTGAGGTCAACCCCTTGCTTAATTAAGAGATTACGAACACTACTGCTCCTCCTCGAACCTAAAGCCAAATTATACGCTGCTGCCCCACGTTCATCACAATGTCCCTCAATGAATAGGTAAACATTGGGATTCTTCGTTAAATAATCTGCCAGACTATCAAGAATCTGGAGATTTTCCTGTCCCCGCAAAATATAATCGTTGGTATCAAAATATATCATACGAAATATATCTGCCAGATGGGCTGGAGGCGCTTTAAACCCTTCAATACCAGGTATTGTACTCCCTTTCTCCCCAGGTCTTTCCATGGACTGTGGAATGGCAGTGTCCTGATTGACCTTTTCCAATGCTGAGGCATTACCCAGCGATAACTGTCGGAATAGATCCTCATCATTCAAGGGAATATAATCTTCTTCACCTGGACCGACAAAACTTTCTCGAGAAACCACCTGACGGGAATCTCCATGCTTACCACCCAGAGATTTGAATCCCTTTCCCGCATAGCGGGCTGCAGTTTTAGAGTCTTCTACCACTTCTCCTGCAGATCTTTGGCACGACGTAGCAAGGAGACAGGTCAAAAATGTCACAGCAATAAGGTAACCAATTCTTTTCTTCATTACATCCTCAATTTTATGTCTCTAACCAAATGAGCAAGCCTGCGATTTTCTTTCGAAAACTCGCTACTCTACTCTCGGTTCCCAACAGGGAAACCTCTTCTCACCTGACCCGGAACTAATCTTTACTGCTTCTGGCTGATTAAGATTCACAAGATACAGTTCACTTGTGTTCTCATCGCCCGCATTAAACGCAATATGTAAACTATTTGGTGCCCAAGTGGGATTTTCTTTATGCCCATCACCATGGGTTATCTGTATTTCCTCGTTAGTGGAAAAATCATATATCCAAATCTGCCGAGTACCACCAGTCATGGAGCTATAAGCTAACTTCATCCCATCAGGGGACCATGCAGGACTGGTATTTTCACGGTTTTGCTTAGTAATTAACACTGTGCGCACATTTTCCAGCTTCATTCCTTCATCAGGGATCTCCATAGCGTAAATTCTCGGAGCTCCATCTTTATTGGAAACGAAGGCTATTCTATGTCCATCAGGACTAAAAGTTGGAGTCGCCTGAGTCCCCCTCAACGCTGTAAAAATTTGCCGAGGCTTTCCGACTCCCATCCCTTTTTGAGCGTTGTATTTAAGTAAAAAGACATCTGGATTTCCACCAACATCACAAATAAAGGCCACCTGATCCCTCTGTCTTGATACAACGGGCATAAGTTGATTTCCCCTCAAAAAAGAGAAACGCCTCCCCACACCTTCTTTCAAAGAAGAAACAAATATCTTTGGCTGCCCCATCCGATAGGAAACGTAAAAGAAACCCCCACTAGCAAAACCAGGCTTGGGAGGCAAATAACTAGGAGTAACACAAACACCGCCCTCATTTGTTATTTGGCGGGCGTTTCCTCCATCATAATCACATTCCCAAATCTCAGAAACCCATTTGGTGGAATCTCTAATTTCTTTCTTAATCCTCACTGAATACAACATACGAGTATTACTTATACCCTTTTCATCAAAAAAGGCTCTATGCAAGCTATCCATAAGTTGATGAATACGACGTCTATCCAGACTCATATCACCTGTAAGTGCGAGATCCGTAATACTTTTGATGTTATAGTCGGATACAGAAAAAATACTCGCAGAAAGCTTTTTATCTATAATTTGCAATTTAGCAACGTATAAGACATTCATCCCATGCCAAGCCGCCCGATCGTAATAACCATCGAACTTTTCCGTACTTGCCTGCCGCCTTCTTTCTTCACTATGCTGAACAAGCTGGGTCTTTCCATTAAAGTTCAGATCGAACTTTACAATCGCTTCGAGTTCGTTCAAATACAATCCATCGAGCCCCGCATTTTCAAGATACAAAGGGGCAACGTAAATTGGAGCGAGCTTACTATCTGTCGCCAGGCGAATAACCATTTCCGAACGATCAGAAAGGGTCCCTCCGGCCTCTTCTGCATTTAATAATGTGCACAGTAGCGAAGCACAAGTGATAAGTGTTGAGCAAAGTATTCTTAGCATTTTGCTAACTTCCTATGATCGGGGGACTATGGATTTATCTAACCCGCTAAACTCCCATTTTCTCTTTCAAGCAGAGTAACTCTCTACCCATTTGCCTATCAAGTTATCGGGACCCAACGAGTTTAAAAGTCATTTTAACTCTGACAACAGAATTTGGCTACGGAAAATCTCAATACTCGGCTTCTTACATTAAAAAAATCTAAATTTCGTTACTCAAAACCATGACAAAAGTTCTTTCTTTTTCTCCTTCAAAGTACGCCCCAAATTGTGGAAATGATATTGCTGGCAAAGCTGATTCGACAAAGAGCTTGTTTTTTTCACTTTCACTGCTAGCAACTTCAAATCCTTTCACAATTCCATCCCTTCCGATGGTAAGGCTCACTTCAACCTTTCCGTATTCCGGAAGTACCAAGTGTCTCTTCAGTCGTCTTTTTATAGAGCTTTGGTAATCTTCAAATCCCAAGTTCTGCTTTTGCTCAGGAGGCGTGTGCAAATGATCCACATTAAATTTCTTTATCTCTGAAGGGACATCAATTGAGGATCGTTTGGTCTCTTTTTCAGGAATGACATCGAGTAATGCCATACTTTCCTTTAAGGAATCTACGAGTTTGTTTTTCTTTTCCACAACTTCTTTATTCTTTTTCAGTTGGGTCTTTTTCTTCTTCCTACTTGTCGACTGTGGCTTATCTTTCTTTTTTGGAAGCGGCTTAGGAGAAGTTTTCACGATAGGTTTTTCAGGCTTCTCTTTCTTCTGAACCACTTTAGATACTACAGCTTTAGGGGTAAGCTGCACTGTTTTTACTATGACTTTTTGTACCTCTACTTTTTGCAGAGAAAAAGCTACTTGTGAAGGTAACAATAGCAAAAGAGAGAAATGGAAAAGCAAGACCATAATCCAAACCGCCGAAGCAACAGGCCGTTCCATTAAGCTCTTCCTAAATTGATCGCCTGACTTCATCAAAGAGCCTATTGTAACGCTTAGCTTCATGCTGGCTTTAGGACTATGTCCATTTCAGAATAGCCTGCAGCTTCCACCGCATTTTTCACACTTTGATAAGTCCCAAAATGAGCTCTCTTATCGTGAAAAAGCTGAGGGTTCTGCTTTTCATTCAGTGACTTGGCCTCAACAAGAAGTTTTTCTAAGAGCTTAGGAGTCACTCGCTGTTTGTTCAACCAAATAGTGTTATCCTCCCGAACGTGTATAACGAGAGGACTTCCTTCACTGACAAAAGTCGACTCATCCACTCGGCTATTATTTCCTGCTGCCAGCTCCACATGATCGAGTTCCAACATAGGAGCTATAATCATAAACATAATTAGGACGACAAATACCACATCAATCAAAGGGGTAAGATTGATCATAGGATCCTCTAAACCTTCACTACGTTTTTTTGATTTGCGTCTCATTCTTCCGCCGTTAAAACCTTAAGGAGTCAAGTAAAAATAATATGGAGTACTGAATGTGCTCAATATGTCCATATTATTTTTACTTCGCTCCTAAAGCCAGTAGGATGAATTAATCTCACCGTCAGGCTTATTAGTTAGAATACATATTTTTTAAACATTTTGTCTTGATTTTCAAGTGACATCCACTTTTCGATAAAGCATTTCGACTATACCTAATAGCTCTGTAGAGAAATTCTCCATTTCGGTTTCAAAATCACGGATACTCTGCTTCAGATAACTATGAGCAATGATTGCAGGAATGGCTACTACCAATCCCAAGACTGTTGTACCCAAGGCCATCGAAAGACCCCCTAAGACCATTTCATTGGCGTTCCCCGAAGCATGAGATTGCAAATCGCCAAATGTCACTAATATCCCCCAAACGGTACCCAACAATCCCAGAAATGGGGCAAGACTTACAACCGTTGATAAAAAGAAAACATTTTTCTCCAAAGCTTTCCTTTGAGCTCCCACAACAGTTTGAAGCTGCACTTCAACAGATTCTACATCTGTAGGGGACAGATGAACTTCCATCTCTTCATCAAATTCCCCATGCTTTCGCTGGATAAAGTTCTTATTTTTTTGCAATATCTCCAAGGTCATCCTCTGAAGAGTGCAGTAAATCTCCAAAAATGAATTTTCCACTTCACCAGGGCATGACGGGGCCAATTTATCCAAAGAAAAAAAGTTCTGCCTCCGCTTCCGTGTGACCTCTCGAAAAGCCTCCGATACAGTCCTTACAGTATTTAAAAGCCAAAGTTTGTATATTAAAAGTGCCCAACTTGAGGCTGACAACAAAAACAACGCAATAAATATCAGCTTACCGAAAAAATCTGAGTTCACGTAGGCTTCAAAAATTACACTGCTTCCTAAAAGGCTTAAAGGGACTTCTGACATAACGAGCCTGAAAAACATTTGTTTATGAAATTAGTAAACTAACAGATTTCACCTCCTCATTCAATAGGGATCTACGCCAATCACTTCTCAAGGGGTTTTACACCTCTATCCGCAATCTCTGCATTAGGAAATCTACCATTCTCTAATTATAACCAGCTCAAGCGGATTCCTCTAAAAAATTAACATTTAGGACCCTATACCAACACCCATAATAAACAGCCTCAAAAGCAGTAAGAAACGGCGTTGTTGCATAAAACATCCGTCTACAAGAGGCTTATGATTAAAATTTTACCACCGAGATCACAGAGGGCACAGAGAAAATAAAAAATCACAGATCAGTTGATAGCATATTCTGAGAAACTTTATGCATTTTTCTATCTCTCTGTGTTCTCGGTGCTCTCGGTGG
>JBLFWS010000097.1:0-12951 GCA_047611865.1 Chlamydiales bacterium | reverse complement strand
GCTTTTGTCTAGCTGATGACATACCCTGCAAGCCTTTTTCAAGAGTGACCTTTTCTGTAAAACCCTTTCGTTCTCAGTACGGTCAAGGGAAGGGTTTAACCTCTATCGATGTAAATGTATTACGAGCCAAGGTACAAGAGCTTTTTTCCAAGCAGCCCTTAGAGACAAATCAGTCCATGTATCTGGAACTTCCTGGGTCAAAACCGATTGTTCTTACTGTAGATTCAGAGCATAGTTCAAGTATGGGACCTCGTGCTGCCAAGCGCAGAAGGGTAAGAAATTCTACAGGGGTTATCACAAGCCAAACACAGCTAGATTTTAAGGTGAATTTGGATCACCCCGGTATACAATTAGTAGAGCATATTAATATAGCTTCTACGCAACTTCTTGTTGAGCTCTCATTTATAACGGATAAGTTCCAAAAGAAGTTTTCTCTAGGCAGAGAACATGTATCAAGTGCTATAGAGAATGATTCTGACAGTGAAGATGAGGGCATGGATTTGGGAGGCTTGATGATGATGTTGGGTGGCCAGGGAGCTGTGCGCCTCAGTGGAGGAGGAGTTTCAAAACCAAGTAAATCAGATTGGCGTGAGGGCTTACCTCCATTGCCTTTTCAGGTTGCTCATGATGAATTAGAGGATCTTTTAATAAGTAAGTTTTCAGAGCAGGATTTGTCTCTTGGTTCAGACACTGTAGTAGAAATTGGACGTTATGGTTTTATTCGCGCTACGGTGAGGGATGCTGGATACCTTGAAGCCGAAAATGAAGTTAGCTTAAAAGAAAAGCAACGGTTTTCTCCCTATAAACTATGTTTTACACCCTCAGCAGATTGCATTAAGGGTATTAGAGTAGATAAGCAGCTTTGTGATGACGATATTGTAGTGGGAAATCAGTACCTGGCACTATCTGATGATGATTCAATAGAATTTACTATTGAGGATCGTCAATACCAAAAAAACCATGAGAAAAGTCCACAGATGCGTATCGATGTAGGGGAGTTTTCTCAGGCTGTTAAGGAATTGTCTAAAGGGAATAAATGGTTTATTCAAAACGGCTGTTTCCCATTAGAACTTTCCACAGGGAAGTTTTTATTTAGGGTCGCGAAAGTTCGCACCGGAGAGATTTCTCAAGCAGATATCCCGTCAGCCTTTGTTAGACCAGGAACTAATACAACATTGTCATTGAATGTTATGAAAAGTGATGGTCTTACCTTGTGTAATGGTTCAGAGACTCACGAGCTTGAAAGTGTCAAAGTTAAAGTGAAGTACGTTCCAGAAGATACGGGGATGCCAGCTTTCATGATGCCTCAAGAAGAAGAAAGAGAGACTATTTCTCTTTCAGAAGAACAAGTGGAAGCGTTCTTTCAGGGTATGGATAAGAGTCGTCTCTTTATGGAGCAGACTCTGGTTCAAAGATTCGATGATTCAGGATCATTACATCTTGTCGTTTCTGAAATGAAATTTAAGGATGGAACTCCGGCAGCAAAACATTCTTTATTGGGAGCTATGTCACTTGAAACGAATGTTCAATTTGTTTCAGAAGACAGAGAAAAGCTGCGTATCTTTACTATACCTAAAGATGTTGAATTAAAAGGTATTGTAGCCCGATTACGTGACGAAATGGGTGTGGGTGGTGTCTCTGATCAATTCCAGGAGATTGTTAGGAGGATATTGCTTTCTCGTTCCTCAAACCCTGTTTTCAAGCAGTTTGGTATTAAGGCTCCTAAAGGGATCTTACTATACGGTCCCCCGGGAACAGGGAAGACCTTGCTTGCGAAACAGTTGGGGAAAATCCTGAGCTGTACAGAGGATAGGGTTACGATGATTGATGGAACTTCAATTTACAGCAAGTGGGTAGGGGAATCTTCGAAAAATGTGCGTAATCTCTTCAAGCCAGCACGAGAAGAATGGGCGCAGTATAAGAGGGGTGAAATCAGTGAGGCACCCATGCACCTCATCATTGTCGATGAAGTGGACTCATTCTTGAAAAAGAGGGATGAGAGTGGCGACCCCCACGCAGCAAAGCCAACTAACGCTTTTCTTGGTCAAATTGATGGCTTGAATGAAATGGAAAACGTCCTTTTCATTGGGATTTCGAACAGAAGAAGTTCTCTTGATCCGGCAGTATTACGTCCTGGTCGTCTCGAAGTCCAGCTTGAGATTAGTCTTCCAGATGATATTGGAAGAGAAGAGATTTTTCAGATTCATACAAAGCAACTCCGAAAAGACAATCTCTTGGATTCCAAGGTAGACTTTAAAGTCCTGGTAGAGAAAACGAAGGGATTTTCTGGTGCTGATATAGCAAGTACTGTGAAGGAAGCAGTTTCTTATGTGCAAAGGAGAATGCTCGAGAAGTTATCTGATGAAAATCCAGAAACTGCGATTATTACAGATAAAGATCGGCAAGTGACGATGAAAGATCTTTTGAAATCACTTAAGCACTTGGAGCCAGAAAAAAATGATCCTCCTTTTGGTATGTATTTGTAAGTAAACTATGATGGGCCATATATAATGGTCTAACATGGGGTTTAGGGGGAGTTCTCTCTCCTTAAACCACTATAAGTTAATAGCTTTCTAAAGAACTCTTAAGACTCACCTTCCTCTTCTTCATCCCTTTTTCGGAGGGCTTCGGCAGTCTTCCTACGAAGGGTACGGCGATGGTCGGCTTCTTCGTAGCGACGTTTTTCATCCTTGCTTTCTGGGATGACAGTAGGGATCGGAGTGGGTTTACCGTTATCCCCTAAAGCTACGAATGTAAAATATGCGGAAACAATGTGAGTGTTTTTGTTGTTGGTATACCTGTTAGCGTAAACTTTTATCCCTATCTCTAAAGAGGTACGCCAGGTTCTGTTAACCGCTCCCTTAAAAATAAGAATCTCTCCGATACCGGCGGGCTTTAAAAAATGTATGGAGTCACAAGAGACCGTAACACAGTGTTTTTCGGAATGTCGTTCTGCTATAACGGATGCGATTCTATCCAGTGAGGCCATAACGACTCCACCAAACAGGGTGTTGCAGGGATTTAGGTCATTGGGGAAAATTCGGTGGCAGTGGTCTTCTATCTTCGAGCTTGTTACAGGCTTTCCTCTTCCGCTTTCCATAATGACTCCTTAAATTATAGGCAATGAATCAACTTCATTATGCCTGATATTTAAAATTTTTTTTACAACAAATTTACATATTTGGGGGCTGTTGAATTTAAAGATGATAGGTCGAGGAATTATCGGAAATATCGTTAGAAGCGGTTGGCAGGGTCTTGTGTTAAATTTTTAAGTGATATAGGTTCAACCGGGTTTTAACATTGGAGGGTTGTCTTGATAAAGAAAATTTCACAACATCATCCTCGAGCTTTAGCCGTTCTGTTCTTTACGGAATTATGGGAACGCTTTAGCTACTATGGAATGCAAGCATTACTAGTTCTTTACATGGTATCAGAGCTGGATTTCACAGATAACCATTCCTATGGGATCTTTGCAGCTTACGCGACACTAGTCTATGTGACGCCTATTATTGGCGGTGCTTTGTCAGACAGATATCTTGGTTGTCGTAAAGCCATTACCTTGGGAGCTGTAATTATGGCTCTAGGGCATTTTGCCTTGGCTATGTCTCATGATATTTCTTTTTACCTAGGACTTTCATTACTCATTTGTGGAAACGGATTTTTTAAACCTAATATATCAAGCCTTCTAGGACAGCTCTATGAGCACGGCGACCCCCGCAGGGACTCTGGTTTTACCATTTTTTATATGGGAATAAACATGGGAGCTTTTATGGCTCCATTGGCCTGTGGTTTTCTTGGAGAAAAATACGGTTGGCATTATGGTTTTGGGCTGGCAGGTATTGGAATGCTTGCTGGGTTAATCATATTTCGGACTTTTGCCTATACCATTGGAGATCACGGGTTTCCTCCCAACCCGGAAAAGTTGGAAAAGCGCCGCTATGGTCTTACGGTTACAAATAGGATCTACCTTAGCTTGGTGTTTTTAATCCCAGCGTTTGCACTTATCGTGTATAACTCGGAGATCCTCGATTCCTTTATGCCATTTTTCCTCGTATCTTTACTCGGTGGGCTCATATACCTGGCTTATAACAGTGAAAAACATGAGAGAAGTAATGTCATTACGATTCTTGTGATGATGTTTTTCCATTCCAGTTTCTGGGCTTTTATGTTTCAGATGGCAAGCTCTATAAACCTGTATACGAGTCGTAACATAGACCGTGTCATTGGGGGTTTTGAAGTGCCGGCTACATGGTTTTTAGCCCTTAATCCAGTGTTTATTGTAATGCTGGCTCCGATTTTTTCTTTTCTTTGGGTCCGTCTTGGTCGTAGAAATCGTGACCCATACCCTCCAATGAAATTTAGCTTTGGACTACTGATGCTTTCTGCGGGCTTTGGAATTCTAGCTCTAGGAACAACGTTTGCAGATCAGAATGGATTAAGTCCTTGGTATTGGATGGTTATTGCATATTTTGTGCAAACAGCTGGTGAGGTTTGTGTAGCACCAGTGGGACTATCTATGGTGTCTAAACTTGCTCCTGCACGTTTTTCCAGTATTTTCATGGGTATTTGGTTTATTGGGATAAGTTGTGCTCAATATATTGCAGGTGTTATCGCTCGCTTTACTTCTGTCGTTCCAGGAGCTGCAGGAAATATCGATAAGTTGAGTTCCAGCAAAATATACGGAGAGGTCTTTTCTCAGATATCCGTAGTAGCGGTCTTTATCGCTCTGGCTCTTCTTTTAATTTCCCCTTGGATGAGACCTGTCTTTAACTATGAAGATCATGGTTCTGATGAAGACATTAATGAAGAAGATGAAATTGCTGACGAAGAAAGCATCGCGGTAAAAGCTGTAAGTTAACGATTTTGAGGGATACAGGTGAGAGCCTGTATCTCTTTTTTCTATTATTTCACGGTTCCTAAGTCTTTTGATTTACCATTTCTTCACCTAACTCCTATTTCGCATTTTTGTCCGGGTGCAACTTTAAGTGGTGGTGAATTATTTTTGGGTAAGTTATAGCTTCAGGTCGTACCGCAATTTGGGATGGTTCAGAAAGAGGCTTTTTTAGGTAACAAAAAGGGTTGTGGGATCACGCCGTTAGAATATGTCTAATTGCCAAAATTGCGAAGGCTAAATCGAGAAAAATAAAGCTATGCTTAAGCTGCCTGCTCTTGAAGTATTGGAGAGGTGCCACTACCGTGGCAGGAAATGTGTATCGTTCATCCCTGAGCTAAAGCACAGGGCTATTTGGAGACAGAGCCACTGCCGTGGCTATTAGGAGTTATCCATAGCCGGCTTATTCATGGGATAATTTCATTTCTTTGTTGGATAGGGGTGTATAGGTGATTTTTTCTTAAGGCCACGGTAGTGGTCTTCCCTCTTGATAGCCCCGTGCTTTAGCTCGGGGATAGGAAAAAAAGATTCTGTGCCACGGTAGTGGCACCTCTCCAATATAAGCAAAGAACAAAATGTTTATCAATTTTGATACTCTGCATTTTTAGAAGATCGGGCATGACTCAGTTACATAAGCACAAATTCCTTCGCTTCTCTTAAGTCATCCGAAATTTTGGTCAGACAGCCTATAGGCTTAGGAAAAAGTGTTACCTTGAATTGAACCATGCCCGCAATTTCAATTTGTAATAAGTGAAACGTAAATTTTTTCTGAACGCCAGAGGCGTGGTATTATGTAGGCCGGGTCGAATCCGAGCGTAGCGAGAGACAGGCCCGGTATTTCAGGTTTGTGTAAATTATATTGAGCTGCGGCAGGTGCGACACTTACAGAAGTGCCGCACCTGACCGGTGCTCCAGTAGTATCGAGATCCATTTCACAGGGCCTGTCTCTCGCTCCGCTCGGATCCGACCCTGCCTACATGATGCCACGCCTCTGGCGTTTATGAAGGTTTAACCTATTCCTCGTGAACGGTTTCCTGGATTCCTTGAATCAAATGTCACTGCCGAGAAGTTGCGTTGCTTTGGAAGAAAAATATACGATATAGCGATCCTCTGGAACATCATCAAAAGTAAAAATCATAGTGTCACCTTAACCATTGATGGAGAAAAAAGGGCGCCACAGGATTTCTCGATGGTTTTGGTGCAAAATAATCAGCATGGCGGATCAGACCTTAGAACAGCTCCCTATGCACAGATGAATGATGGTGTTTTAGATCTTCTATGGTTTGAGCATAAATCGGGAAGCTAAATTTTAAAAGCCTTTGATGCCTTGAAGAAAGGTGCAAGGCACGTACACAAAGATTTCGTCCAGTATCACAGATTTAAGACATTGAAAATTGAGACTTTTCAAACAGAACGTATCAATATCGATGGGGAAAATTGTGGGTCCACACCTATGACTATAGAGGTGATGCCGCAGACTCTCAGACTGATTGTCTAGGTCGTGTATTAAAATTAGGGGAGATCTGATTTTATACTCGATCCAAGCCGTTAATGGTGCGCCCTCACTTGGCTGTTTTGTGGCGTAGGTAAAGCTTTCATGGGGAACGAAGTTCCGCCACACCAATAGCCTAGTCCGCAGTGAGCCTTTGGCGACCGCAGGGCTAGGAATAAACCCACACGTAACTATAAGCACTGAAAGTGCGACAGTGCGCTTGTGATGGTATACGATAAGAGAGGTTAGAGTCCTCTTCAATAAATGTTGCAATCTTGCAGCTGAAAGTAACTGCGTCACCGTGAGGTGGGGTGGAGAGCAACTGGAAGCGGATATTCAGGCCGTAGGATAACGAACTCGTTTCGGTTCAATAACATGGCGAGTCCCTCTGTCGGACGACGAAGCCTGAAACTCAGTACTCACGATAAGCAACTATCATCGATGAGTGCATGTTATTGGGTGGTTGGAGATGGCATGAATGGAATCTCGGAGTGACAATATGTCTAGACAAGAGATAGAGAAACAAACCGGATATACAGACAACATAAGGCAAACGAGCAACCTAAGATGTCGCTGGGAATGGGTCGAACCATCAATCTGGATAGACGATATGTTGACAGCTCTGGAGACGGAGTGAAAGGTGTATTCTTCGCGAATTTAGGACTCTTCACAATGGAAAAAGCCAGAGTTCTAGAGCTAGCGTGTCGATCCCGATGAGGAAACTACTAACTGAAGAGCCGTATGCGTTAATAGCGCACGTACGGTTCGGAGGGAGGGGTGGCGAAATCCATCCCTACCCCTATCAAAAAATACTTAGTGACGTTTTTGTCTCGCACTTTCAGTGCTATAATTAACAAATTAATCATTTCCTAGCCCTTCGTTCGCCAAAGGCTCACTTCAGACTAGGCTATTACTGTAGCGGAACTTCGTTCCTCATGAAGGCTTCGCCAATGCCACAAAAGATAAAAAAACGGTCATTTGTAATTTTAATACACGACCTAGGTTTAATCCCAGGGCTATCTAAGGGGGATGCTCCCCTTGGAGTTCTTATTCTTCAAAGTTCTTTTAAGTTTCCTTGAACTGATAAAACAATATTACACATAAGCGTTGTTACACTGTTCGTGAAAGAAAAATAGTGTAGACGCAGAGACAAAAGCAATAAGTGCATTAGAATTTTAAATAGTCATATTTACGACAGGGAGGGGAGATCTGATCTTGGTGACTGGGAATTGATTATAAATTAAATGATAGAAAAGGAACTTTAGATAAGAAAAAATAGCGGGGAGAGGATTCGAACCTCCGACCTTTGGGTTATGAGCCCAACGAGCTAACCCCTGCTCCACCCCGCGATAATCTTATCTGACTGGCATGTTTGCCGTAAGAAAAACCAAACTATACATACCTGCTGTATTAATCTCAAGGGCTATTAGGAATTATCTTTTCGAGCTCTTCTAAAAAGAGAAACTCTTTTTTAAAGCACCTTGTAGAATTCTCTTTAAATTGATAGGCTGGAAGCTGAAAACTTTTATTTAAATCATAAGAGTCAAGAGATGGAAAGTAAAGAAACGGGCCTCAGTTCCGAAAATCTGAAAGACTTCACCCATGGTTATTCAAGGGAATGGTTGGAAACTAATGGTATCGGGGGTTATGCCAGCTCCTCCTATAACAACTGTCACTTCAGGCGTTATCACGCTCTTTTAGCTCCAGTGCTAGAAGCATCAAAAGATCGACTGGTAGTTCTGTCAAATCTGGAAGAGGTGATAGAGTTACCCTTTGAGGAAGTAGCTATTAGCACACAGAACTATCAAAAGGCGAGGTATCCTGAAGGTTGGAAATATCTTCAAGGGGTTTCTCATGAGCCTTGTATGGGCTTTACTTATGCTTTTGGAGAGTATGTTCTACACAAAGAATTGATGCTTTTGGATAGGCAAAATACTTTGATGCTTCGTTATTTTGTAGAGAGCCCTCAGAAAAAAGCTCTGCCTATCAAAATAACCCCCCTTATCGCCAATCGAAATATTCATCACTTACGTCGGCATGATCCTAAAAGCCAGCTTAATACATCTGAAGAAAATAACTGTTACGTCATAGAAGAAAAATCATCGGAAAACCCTCCTCTGTACCTTCGTTGTAGCGGGACCATGCGTTTTGAGGATAAGCCTGATTGGTATTATGACTTTTACTACGAAGAAGAGGAAAAAAGAGGCTTTGACTGTATTGAGGACCTGATGAGTCCCGGGAGTTTTACTGCGAAACTCACACCCGGAAAATGGCTATATCTAACGTTTTCCTTAGAGCCTGTAAAAAGGAACTTCAAAAAACAATGGGAAGGAGAGTTTAGTCGTAGGGTGGCCTTGAAGAACGCATTCCCGACGACTGAAATTCAAGAGAAGCTGTGGAAAAGCTCTACGCAATTTATTAAACATCTGGATGATCACTCAGCTTCCATAATAGCTGGATACCCATGGTTTGAGGCTTGGGGACGAGATGCAATGATTGCTCTCCCTGGATTAACCCTCTGTACCGGACAACATGATCTCGCGTTGAAAGTATTGAATACCTATGCCCAAGAAATGAAGGATGGGATTATCCCGAATTTCTTGGGGCTAAATAGAGAGTCAAATGCTTATAACAGTGTTGACGCAAGTCTGTGGTTTGCCTGGGCTGTGCAAAAGTACCTTGAAGCCTCAGCAGATGTACGAGGGATCGAAGATTTTATCTGGCCGGCATTAAAGGAGTGTTTCACTTCTTTTCATCAAGGAACAAAATATCAAATATCTTGTCATGAAAATGGACTATTGTGGGCTGGCTCAGAGGATCACCAATTGACATGGATGGATGCTCAGGTAGAGGGAAAGCCTGTCACTCCCAGATGGGGTTATGCTGTTGAGATTAATGCCTTGTGGTACAATACCCTCTGTTTTTTAAGTGATCTAGCACAAGAGAGAGAAGAGGAAGATTTATACAAAATTGTGTTTGAAGTAAAAGAACGTACAAAAAAAACCTTCGAGAGTGCATTCTGGAATGCAAAAGATTCTTGCTTATACGACTGTATACAAAAAGAAGATAGAGATAGTTCTATCAGGCCCAATCAAATTTTTGCTGTTTCCTTAGCTTATTCGCCTTTGTCAGAAGACAAAGCAAAGCTTGTGGTGGAAACAGTCAAAAGAGAACTCTATACGCCATACGGTTTGAGAACTCTTTCATTTGAAGATGCGGATTTTATTGGGACTTATGAAGGCTCTCCAGAGAAACGGGATAGAGCCTATCATAACGGGACTGTTTGGCCGTGGTTAATTGGAGCGTATGCAGAAGCCAGTATCAAAGTTTTTGGGAAAACTTCTGAAGTTTACGAAGAACTAAACATATTGCGAAAGCACCTCCACGAACATCTGTCCGATGCAGGTGTGGGGATGGTTTCTGAGATTTTTGATGGAGCAGCTCCACATAAGCCTCGGGGATGTATCAGTCAGGCATGGAGTGTAGCAGAACTAATAAGGTTGGACAAGATCATGTGTGAAGAGGCATTTGAAAGTCCAAGAAAAGAAAAAGTCCTTAGCGAACAATCAATTGGGTAGAGATATGAAAGTTCTAATGTTTGGATGGGAATTTCCCCCTTATATAAGTGGAGGGCTGGGCACTGCGTGTTATGGACTCACTCAAGGGCTGGGAAATCTTGGAGAAGAAATCACCTTTGTATTACCCAAACCTCTTCAGGGGATGTCGCAATACATTAATGGCGTACTAGTAGGTCCAGACTCTGTTCAGAGTAATTCAGAGAAAGAGCTGGAAATTTCTGAAACACGGGAAAAATTATCCATTATCGAAGTGGAATCAGCCCTATCTCCTTACTTAAGTGAAAAGGAGTACTCGACACTTACTAGCAAGGAACGGGAAACCCAATATCAACACAAAGTGGATGTTAGAGGTACCACTCTTTCAAAAACTCAAGGTGGTTTGATTGGTGAGGTATTAAACTTTGCAGGGAAAGTAGGCAAATTTGGGGGAACAGTTACCCATGATGTCATTCATTGTCACGATTGGATGACGATATTGGCTGCCCTTGAAGCCAGAAAGTATAGCCGAAAACCTGTGATATTTCATGTACATTCTCTCGAGTATGACAGATGCGGAAGTCATGGTAGCTCTCAGATTGAAGAGATTGAACATAAAGGTTTGCATGATGCAGATAGCATTGTAGCTGTTAGTAATTATACCAAAAGAGTGATCGTCAGTCGCTATGGTGTTTCGCCGGATAAGATTACTGTTATTCATAACGGAGTCTTACCATCTCCCAAGAAAGACGATGGCAGCATTAATCCACCTTCGCTAAAGCGTCATAAAATGGTTCTTTTCCTCGGTCGTGTGACCTATCAAAAGGGACCTGATTACTTCGTTGAAGCTGCGGCACGAGTCCTTGAAGTCTTTCCTGATACTCACTTTGTAATGGCAGGAAAGGGGGATATGTTGACTCAATTGATAGAAAGGGTCGCAGAGCTTCACATGGGAAGAAAATTCCATTTTACGGGATTTCTTGATGGGGATGATGTCCATAAGATGTTTTCTCTGGCCGATGTTTATGTGATGCCGAGTGTTTCAGAGCCTTTTGGTATTTCGGCATTAGAAGCAATCAGCCATAATGTCCCAGTGATCGTTTCACGGCAATCGGGTGTTTCTGAAGTTTTACGTCATTGTCTTACAGTAGACTTTTGGGATACTGAAGACCTTTCGAACAATATTATTTCTCTGCTCAAGCGTGCAACATTAAAAAATCAATTGAAAAATGAGATGCTTAGTGATTTAACACCACTAACCTGGAATAATTCTGCAAAGCAAGTCTCGGGTTTATATCAAAAGTTAAATGAAAAGGTCACCGTATGATACACCTTTGCTGCTACTTTCAGGTTCATCAGCCTAAACGTCTGAGGAAGTACACCTATTTTGACATTGGTCAAAATCATTTTTACGAAGCTGATGACAAGAATAAAGCGATTCTTCACAAGGTGGCACATAAGTGTTACCTACCAGCCAATAAGCTCATGTTAAAGCTTATTGATAGGTATAAGGGAGCTTTTAAGATAGCTTATTCCCTTACTGGAACTTTCATTGAGCAATGTGAGAGCTTTGCGCCAGAAGTTCTAGATTCCTTCCGGGAACTTGCTGATACTGGCTGCGTAGAATTCCTCAACGAAACCTACTACCACTCTTTGGCTTGTCTTTTTTCAGAAGAAGAGTTCAAAAAACAAGTCGTCCTGCACCAGGACCTGATGAAAGAAAAGTTCGGGATGACTTCCAAAACCTTTCGTAATACAGAGTTGATCTATAGTAATACCCTGGCTAAATGGATAGAAGAAATGGGGTATCACACTATTTTAGCCGAAGGTGCTGACCACATTCTGGAATGGCGCAGCCCTAACTTTGCCTATAAGCCAAGCCCTTGTAAGAATCTTAAGCTCCTTTTGAAAAATTATCGGCTCTCGGATGACATAGCCTTTCGTTTTTCCAATAGGGGATGGGCTGACTTTCCTTTGACAACAGAAAAATTTTCCCGATGGGTACATGACATTAAAGGGAATGGAGAAACTGTTAACCTCTTCATGGATTACGAAACTTTTGGTGAACATCAGTGGGCAGAGACAGGGATCTTTTCCTTTATGGAGAATCTTCCTGAGGCTATTTTGTCAGACAATGAGTTTTGTTTTTCTACTCCGGCAGAAGTTTCAGCGAGTCTCACTCCTATTCATGAGCTGGACATGCCTCATTGGGTGTCTTGGGCTGACTTAGAGAGAGACCTTACAGCCTGGAAAGGCAATGCTTTGCAGGATGATTCATTACAAGCAATCTTTCAGCTGGAAAAGAAGGTTATGCAGACGGAAGACCCAGGGATAATTGGCACATGGCGTAGCCTGCAGACTTCTGATCATTTTTATTACATGTGCACCAAATGGTTCGAAGATGGAGATGTACACAAGTACTTCAACCCATATAACAACCCTTATGAAGCCTACGTCAACTACCAGAATATTATTTCTGATTTTAAAGAGAATTTAGAGGTAGTTCGACAAGGCGAGAAAGTCCTCGTGGAAATTAACTGAAGTTCTTGTTTCGGTACAGCTAATCGCCTAGGCGTTGTTGCATAATTTAATACATTTACAATCATTTATTTAACCACAGAGAGCACAGAGAGATAGAAAAATGCATAAAGTCTCTCAGAATATGCTATCAACTGATCTGTGATTTTTTATTTTCTCTGTGCCCTCTGTGATCTCGGTGGTAAAATTTTAATTATAAGCCTCTTGTAGACGCATGTTTTATGCAACAACGCCAATCGCCTATGGAGTTTCATCCATGGGCGTTATCTTTCAATGATGTATTGATATAATGATTTTTCAAATTCCTAAGTAGTAGGAGAGATAATGAGTCTCGAGGTCGAACGGAATCTTTGGCATGGTTCAGAAAGAGGCTTTTTTAGGTAACAAAAAGGGTTGTGGGATCATGCCGTTAGAATATGTCTAATTGCCAAAATTGCGAAGGCTAAATCGAGAAAAGTAAAGCTATGCTTAAGCTA
>JBLFWS010000096.1:0-13003 GCA_047611865.1 Chlamydiales bacterium | reverse complement strand
TTTTTTAATTTATTTGGATAAGTCCCTTATAAGTACTTTGTCTGTTTTTTTGTGATTTTTCAATATATTTTTTGGCTTTTCTGAAGGTGGGATTGTCAATAGCAGGGCAATCGCATTATAATAATTTCTTGACCTTCTCACGACAGTAAGCTGCGGGATTCAAAAAAACATCCCAAATTTAATAGTGTTTCGGTGGTGAGGCAGCTGCCGCAGCTCTATTTTTTAATTTACTTGCTATACCGGTTCGTAGCGAGCTTGCGAGCAAGGCCCGGTATAATGGTAAGAAAAAAATGTGAGCACCAGCAGGTGCGGCACTCACTCAGAATTTATAATGGCAGATGATGCGGCTATTGTCACAATGTAAATTTAAAGCACTATACTATCGCTTAAAAGATTTAGCTTCTAAGAAATATCGAAAAACGCTTTTAAAATATTGCCTGTAATGCGATTGCCCTGTTGTCAATAGTTTTTTTATTCACAACAATCTTCTAAAATCATAGTTTCAAGGAGGTGGATGTAAATTCAGAGGAAAGAAAGTTGAGGGAGTGGGTTTAATAGATGTCTAAATTACCTGTGAAAAACTTACCGCTTATGTTTCCCATTAGTCCGAGGGGAAATATGAAGCTTTCTCGGACAGACGTTTGCATGAAAATCTTTAATGATGAGCAGTGCAATTCTCTTTTGGAAGATCTCGATGAAACAGCTTGGCGAGTTGAAGAAATGAAGCTCGTATCAGGGGAAAATGATTGGTATCGAAAAGTACAGTCCGTGTTTTGTCCAATAGATGCTGAGAATTATTTTCCGTTAATTTCTATTTCTCACATGATTTCAGAAATAAACCTTCGCAATTGGCAATTTGATATTACAGGGATGAGTCTTGTAGAGGATCACCCAAAAATTTTTAAGTATATCGATGAGAGGGGAGACTTTTATGATTGGCATCAGGATTTAGGACCGTCAGCTTCTCAGCGCAAGCTCAGTTTTTCTATTCAATTATCTCATAGTGACGATTATGAGGGTGGAGATTTGGAGCTTTTTGGAAATACTTTGGGAGAAGATCCAGATAAGGAGAAAAGAAGGGAGAGGGGAAATATTATAGTCTTTCCATCGTATGAATACCATCGTGTAAAGGTCGTGACGAAAGGTGTGCGATATTCTCTTGTAGGATGGATAGAGGGGCCTGCATTTCAGTGACAAGTTGTCTTAGCGATATGCCCAAGCTCGTATCAAATTTGTGAGACTCAGATTTTCTGGAAGCAGAGATGGTACATAGGGCCAAAAATACCGGGTTTTTTTTCTTCGAATTGCTTCCAGTTTTCCCATGAATTTAGAAGAGGGTCATCCGGAAATGAGGCTTTATAGGCTTCAACAGTTTTTCTGTCGAGAGAGGGGAAACCTATAAATTCGAGTTCCTGTAGTTCAGGGATTTTGGCTATTTGTGGCAAAGTCATTCGTTCTTCGTGAACGTAGAAGAGGAGCTCCCTGCAAGTGCCGGTGGTATAAAAGTCAGGTAAATGACTGACTTGTTTGATTATATCACCATCTTCAAGAGACAGAATGCGTTGTCGAGCTTCTCTCATTCCTTCCAGAGTGGGAGCGAAGTGATTTTGTTTAATGAAATCTTTGGCGGCGATGACGCCTTGTCGAGCGTGCTGACTATAAAGGGTTACGTAAAGAAGACCTTTGGGTTTGAGTTGTTGTGCTAATACTGCCAGACCTTTTTGGGGGTTTTCGAGGCTATGCATAACACCAATGCATTCGATGTAATCGAAAGATTTTTCTAAAGAACCTATATCGAGAAGGTCCCCTTGTAGTATTTCGATGTTTTTTAGATCATACTCTTTTACTTTTCTTGCAGCATAAGCCAGGGCGTTTAAGCTAATGTCTAAAGCGAGTATTCGACAGTTTTCGTAGGTATTGGCGATAGCTATGATTTGTGTCCCTGTCCCACAGCCAGGAATCAAGATATCAAGAGGTCCGGAGCTTGTTTCAATTTTTTTATAGGGGAATAATTGAGATATGTGGTCGGAGAATGGTGTTTTTTTAAAAGAGGGAAGGCTTATCCATTTGTGGTAAGGGTTTTCCTCATATTGTTTTTGGAATTTTTGAGAAATAGTGTTTTCAATTTTTTTTAAGAGAGGGATTTTCTTTTTCAGGGCCTTCTCCAAAGTAGGTTCGGTAATTTGCCTTTGTATCAATTCCTGAAAATCCAGAGGTGCTTCAGCAAGGGGTAGGGGGATGTGTTCGGCGAAAGTGGAGTTCTGCAATTCTTTATATGTAGCTATTACCGCAATTTGAAAGATAGTCAAGGGATCCCATTGTTTTTGTGTGAGGGAATCCAGGATGACTTTTTCCAGTTCGTTGATTTGTTCTCTTTCCTTTTTTGTTTCGTAATACACATATTCCGTTAGAAAGAGGTGCGAGGCAATAATACAGGCTGTTTCAATAGGATAGGGGTAATCTTTTTCGGAGCTTAGTTTATTCAGTAAAGATTGTTCGAGAAGGGCTTTTCTGATGTGACAGCAAGATTTTTCTACTTTGGGGCTGGGGATGAATTTGTCCTTTATCAGCTCAAAAAGACGCTTGTTTTTTTCAGATGTCATTTAAAAACCCTTATACTCTGAATTTGTGAGGCCAGAGATTTTTGCCAGGTGCATGCATCCCAAGAGAAGCTTATCATTGAGGGGGTCTCCATAAACCCCTTTTGCAGCCTCAAAGTATTCGTTAAAGTGGCTATTCGGCATTTTAGTTTTTACGGTAAAGTCACTGATTTTGTGGATACTTTTTTTGTAGTCTTCTTCTGCAAAGGCATTGTGTAAGTGATTGGAGATTTCTCGACATTCCTTTGCGGTTTTCTCGTATTTTTCCGGTAGAAATTGAGTGGGGTATCGCACCGCCTTGAATAATTCATCTTCATCAAAGAGAGCCATTCTATTTAACTGAAAATAAGGTTTACCTATGTTGAGAATTTGGCTGGCGGTAGTCTGACCTTCGAATACAGAGGGGAGAGTAGCTTGACTGTATATGTAATGAAATATTTCGGGAGGTACGTTGTAGAGGGAAAAAAGTAGTACCCTTGCATGAGGATCTTCTTGGAACTTACGGAGTTCTTTTCTTAAGTTTTCGTTGTGGCGTATATCTTCACCAGACAAATAGTGGACTCGTTTTCCCCCGTCACTAAGGGTTTCCAGATAGGCCGAGATGGCGGGGAGCTTTTTGTAGAAGCTCTGTACTCTTTTCACCCTCCTTTTTAAATCGTTTACAAGCAGGGCTTCATTACCCGAAGGATTTGATTTGCCTTTGATTGCATGCAGCATTTGCCTTTCGATAATCTGGAAAAAGGATTCCATACAAGGGATCCCTGCTACGAATTCCTGCACTTTATTCAGGCAGTCCTTGGACATATTGCGTTCATGTTCGAGAAGTAGAATAACAGTTTTATTAAGGGGCTTATCTTTCGTTTCTTGAGCGTGTAGGACACTGGCAATGAGGTTGGTGAGAATCTCTTCTGGCTCAATGCTGATTTGCCCTCCTCTTAAGCGAATGCTAAAAGAGGGACAGAGTTCCCATTTTTCTTTTTTAAGGAAGTCTAGTAGGCACTGGGTCTGGCTTACCCTTTGTTTTTCTGTTTCTGTCCCGTGTTCTTTGTAGCACATCCATTTATCGTCTGTGATTTCGGGATTCTCATAATAGTAGGCGCGATCAATAAGGTGGGGGTCGATACCATTTTCCCCGCTGAGAAAGCAAGTCTCACCGTCTTTGATGTCGATTTTTTCCTGGACAAGCCACCCTTGTAAAGACAAATGAAGAAAATAGCGTACGTTTAGGACTTTTGTCAGATCTTGTCTGGACGAGTCGAAACCTCCAGTAAAACCATAGAGACATTCTTCTTCAAAGAGCTCATCTTTTCCTTCCTTCCATTCGAGGAAGTGAACGGTGGATT
The DNA here is from genome assembly GCA_047611865.1 of Chlamydiales bacterium. Lineage (GTDB taxonomy): Bacteria > Chlamydiota > Chlamydiia > Chlamydiales > JBDQID01 > JBLFWS01. Next base: position 9,060 of record JBLFWS010000096.1, on the reverse strand, counting down.
TGCCTATTCTCAGAGTTTCGGAGGGCGAAGAAAAACCCTTTAGAAAGAGTTTTAGTTTTTCTACCGTTTTTTCACCACCGGTGTATACAAGATTGACGGCTATTTCGCTGTCAATCAAGGAGATAATTCGTTTTATTATATGGATGCAGGAAGCTTGATTTCCGTAGTTATTTGAGTGGTCCATGATAAAGCGAATCTCTTTTTCCTTGCGTAGCCTCTGGAAAAAGGTGCTGCAGTCTGTCCCAATATGGTTTTTATGATCTTCAGTGGTATTCATCAGTAGGCTTATATAAAAATATTTATTTTTGACCATACTTGCTATAATGAGGTTTTGTCCAGAGTCTTTTGTTTTAAGCGATATGAAGGAAGCCATATGAATGTTTCTGTTGTGGGTTGTGGGTATGTGGGTTTGGTATTGGCCAATGGGCTGGCATCCCTTGGAAAAAACGTAATAGCTGTTGACAAAGACGCCGATAAAATTTCTTCCTTGAAAGAAGGAGAACTATCCATTTATGAGCCCCAATTGCTGGAAATTCATCGAGATAATCTAGAGAAAGGCAATATTGACTTCACAACAAATTTAAAGAAAGCGGTGGAGAAGTCCAAGGTTTTTTTTATATGTGTCAATACACCTTCACTCGAAGGGGGCGGAGCGGACCCATCGGGGGTATTTCGTGTTACGGAGGATTTGGCAAGGTCTTTTGAGAAAGGGAAATATTATTTAGTCGTTATCAAAAGCACAGTGCCGGTTGGAACATGCAGGAAGCTTTCTGATATTCTAGAGGGAATGGGGCTAAGGAAGTCTCAAGATTTTGATGTCGTATCGAATCCAGAATTTTCTAAAGAGGGTGAGGGGGTAAAAGGGTTTTTCCTTCCAGATAGAATCATTGTAGGCTGTGAGTCGGCAGAAAGTAGGGAAGTGATGGAAGTGCTTTTTCAGGACTTTCAGGAACAAGGGGTAGCTGTACTATTTTCTTCATTTGAGACCGCGGAGTTGATCAAATATGCTTCCAATGCTTTTCTTGGGGTGAAGATTTCTTTTGTTAATGAGATGGCAGGGCTTTGTGAAAAATTGGGAGTAGACATCGATATTCTTATCCAGGGGATGAGTATGGACAGTAGGATCAACTTGCAGGGCTTTACGCCCGGTCCGGGATATGGGGGACCGTGCTTGCCTAAGGATGCTACAGCCCTGCTTGCACAGGCAAGGTCTGTAGGTTCTGTTTTACAGTTGGTGGAGGCATCTGAGAGAGTCAATGCTATGCAAAGAAGAGTGATTGTAGAAAAGCTTAGAGAGGTTTTTCAGGGGGGTCTGTCCGGGAAATGTCTGGGAGTGCTGGGCCTTGCCTTTAAAGCTAACTCTGATGATGTGAGGAACTCTTCTGCTTTGGAGATTGTTCGTGAGCTATCAGAGGAAGGAGTGCTTTTACAAGTCTATGATCCCCATGCGGGAAAGAAGGCAAAGAGTGCTTTGGGAGATCTCATAGGGGTGACTTTTTGCGACGGAGCTTACGACGCGGTAAACGGATCCGATGCTATCCTGATCTTGACAGAGTGGGAGGAATTCAAGGAGATGGATTACGAGATAAGGGTCAAAAAGTTGATGAGATCTCCTGTGCTTATCGATGCCAGAAATATTCTTAGAGAGGACGATATGGCGAAATGGGGCTATCTTTATAGGGGATTAGGACGTAAAGGGATGGAGTAATTTCTTTCCCAGAAAAATCAAATGACCTATAAAAATATTTAACTTTGTGGGTGGCAGTTTGTCCATCGAACTTTACCTTAGTACTCAGTAACGAAAGTGCAGGCATGATTAATTTGACTCTAGGCGAGAGCTATCCCACTAGTGAGGAATGTAAGGATGCATGGGAATCCCTTGCACAAAATATTGTGGAACAAAGAGCATCCCTTGACAGCGAATCGGAACTTGGAGAAAAAATAAAAAGCCGAGGCTCCCTAAGCATTGTAGGTACAGGTATAGAATGCATGGGTTTTACATTGGAGGCTGTGAATAAGATTGAAAAAGCAGATAAGGTATTCTTCTATGCTTCCGATTCTGTGACGACAATGTGGATTCGTAGCCTTAGGCCTGACGCTTATGATCTGTACGTTTTATATGAGGATGGAAAGCCGCGACATCGCACCTATGCTCAAATGTCTGAAGCTATGTTATATTATGTTCGAGAGGGTAAAAACGTTGTAGCGGTCTTTTACGGACATCCCGGAATTTTCGTTGTTCCTTCACATCGGGCTATAGAAATAGCCAAGCGTGAAGGGTACCCTGCTGTTATGAAAGCCGGGGTATCGGCTTTGGATACCTTATGTGCAGATCTTGGCCTAGATCCTGCTTTTCCGGGAATGCAGTCCTACGAAGCCACGCATATGCTTTTGAGGGCAACTCGACCTGACACGACCATGCATTTGATATTATGGCAAGTGGGAGCTATAGGAGATACGGGGTATCGTAGAAAGGGTTTTGTCAATAAGCACTTTAATATTTTTGTTGAATACCTCCAGAAGTATTATGGAAAGGATTTTGAAATTGTCCACTATATAGGTTCCAGGTATCCAAGTTTTCCTCCGGTGATAACGAAGTATAAACTCAGTGAACTTTTTGATTCTAAGATTCAGAGTCAAATAACAGGGATATCGACTTTTCATGTTCCACCCAGGGACGCGGTATTTTTGGATATGGATATGGCTGTGCTTTTCGGGTGTGCAAGTGAGGGGCAAGCGCTTATAGAAGAAAGTCCAATCAGAAGTTTGGCTGATTATGGGCCGATGGAACTCGAAGCAATTAGTGAGTTACAAGAATATGTCGTACCTGCTGACTATCATTTCCAGGAAAAAACAAAAATTGGGGAATTTCTTTTTCACTTAAGTCAAGATGAAGAATTACAAAGGAGATATCTTCAGGATTCTGAAGAAATCCTTAGTGAAAAAAACTTTCCCGGAATCAGCGAAGAAGACAGGTCGATTCTTCTCAGCTTTGATGAACGACGTATAAGTGGTGCTGTCAGAGGGGAAAGAAGTAAAACCTCTCCCACAGAAGAACTTATTAGCCAACTCCTGGTAGATCAAAATCTTTCAAGAGAGTTTCGAGAAGTCGTGGAAAGAGGGATTGAAAATAGGCATTTAGAAGATTCCTTATCTGAATGGTCTTTATCCCATAAAATAAGAGTTCGATGGGAGAGTTTTGAAGTGGCAGCGGAGAATGTTCTTAGTACATCTCTACTCCCCTGGACAGGGACATATTACTGTCAGGAAAAAAGTGTCGTTGTCGTGGTATTCGGGAATCCTTCTCTTTCACAGAATAGCTTTGTCTATGTGAACTCTAAACGACTTGTGAAAGGAAGCTTTTATCATTCTGTGCTTTCCTGGTCTGCATCGGAGGGGAACCCTCACAATGGCAAGCTAGAGTTTGAGATGCCAGGAAGTGAAGATGGGCAAAATCTCCGAAAGATGAAGGGGGTTATTTGGGAAGATGGGCAAGAGGAAGAGGATGAAAGTCCTTTCACGGCTATTGAGACCCCTCCGAACGGGATACCTTTAAGTATGTGGACAGGGCGGTATAGTAGCGAAATTAGCGAAGACACAAAAACCTGGTCAAAGGGTCCTCAGATTACGATCACCCCTTTTATTCAGGAAGATGGGCAAAGAGAATGTGGTTTTTTTATTAATGATGAAGCTGTTGACCGCTATCGTTACAGGGATGGAAAATTGATGTGGGGGAAGCACTCCATTTCTTTTTCACCTAGTAAGGGTTCCGTTGGAGCGTTAGAGTTTTCTGGGAGAAAAATCAGGGGTAGCAGTTCCCCCTCTTTCGCAGAAGCTTTCTATGGCACTTATGTTATTGTCCATCTTAGTACAGATATAAACCCTACTGAGACGTTTACTATTGATGAAGACCGAGTATTATACGGGGATCAAGAGGTCGAAGAGTTTACTTTTTTGAACGCAGTACTGGATTGGAAAACTCGGGATGGTGATTTAGGCAAGATGCTGTTTTTCATAGACCCCATTACTCTTTTACCAGCTTTTCAGGGAGAAATATCTTCAAGCACTTCAAAGGAGACTGTCAACTTATATGGCATTCTTCAAGTAGATTCTGTACGTAGTCATAATCATTTGGATATGCCAGAAGCAGCCTGGGAAAGCCTCTTAGAAATTTGTGAAGAGAATATTTCCAAAGGTGGTTTGATGCTGTATCATCAGTGGTTAAAGGTAAGGTTCACTTGCAGGAATCTATCTGAGATTTTACGACTATTGGGGAAAAGGACTTGTGTTTAAACAAGGGTAAGGCTTCGTTTGCTGCTTTGTCAGCACAATTATGTCGGCCAGGGAATCATAATTTCTTGCATGACTTTTCTCGACTCCAGCGATTCGGGAAACCACTCTTCTTGATAATGCTCCACATTCAAGAGGAAACCTGGGAAAAGGACAAGCCGGTTGTATTTCATTTCCACAAAGTGAATTAGCTCCCAGATATCATTGCCTCCAGCTATGTTTTTTGTGGCACCCAGGCAAGATGCCGTTAAAATTTTCCAGCAGTCTTCGTATTTTTTAAGAATTCCTTTCTCCTGTAAGTCATGGAAATTCTCATACAAGCCCAGATCTTTGACGGCCGTAACTATTTCCTTGTAAGCAAGGGACTTTCCAGTTGCTTGTTTTCCCAATAAGTAAAAGGGAACATATTCTTCCAATCCTGTTTCCTTATGGCGATAAAATCCTATTCCTCCTTTACATTGTTCTGGAGGGTTTAAGAAGATAGATCCTTTAAGAAAAAGGTCTCCTCCTTTTGGAAATTTAAAATCATAATCGGCCTCTCCTTTAGCGTTCATTACCATGGAAAATACGCTTAGTGAATCCAAAGAAACGGTCATGTGTTCGAGGCTGGAAATAAAATGATGAGCCAAATGTTCATGTAAAAACTTACAGAGGGGGGATTGGTCAGTACTTATTCGAGCAATCTTTTTGCTGCCAAGAGGTCCCAAGGCCAGAAGGCTACAAATAGGATCCCTATAATTCCTACAATAGTCGAGACTGAGAGCAAGGTTTCGCAGATATGCGGGATCTTGATAAAAATTATCTACTACAAGGAAAGGATAAGATTGTTTCCCAACAGTAGCATGATGAATTTCCATCATATCACTGGGGTTTATCTCTAGCTTTTTCCAATCGATAGACAAAATGAGAGGTTCCTTTTTTGGTTTTTTTAGTTAAGTGACACGACCTAAGTTAAAAGTGGCCATCCAAAATTGAAATTTTGGGTAAGTCTTCGCTTTTCCAAGCTGTCACCGAACCAAGCGGACTCGCAGCGCAAGGCATGGACAAGAAAGCCAGGAAAGCAAATGAGTCGATTATATTTCATCTCAATGATTTTTGTTTCTTCCCAATGACCCAATGTTGGAGCGTATTCCATTGTAACTATTTTCATTAAGTCAAAGTAGCTATTCAATATCCCTCCCTTTTGTAAGTTCAAATATTGGGAAAATACTCCTTTTCCGATTGCATAATCCAACGCTTTTGAATCCACTGTCTTGTTTGCTCCAGCATGAGTAAGGGAGCCTAATTTATTCAGAGCAAGGAATGATACTTCTTCATTATTTACGATTTCCTCTATTTCATAATCCTTGTGCTTAAAAAATACCGTTCCCCCTTTACAGAGCTCTGGTGGATTGAGAAATACCAGACCCTGTAATAAATTAGGGTCCGTGTGTTCGATCTGTAGCTTTGGATCATTTACTCCTGAACCTACGAGGGAAAACTTCCAGTAATTTCCAGAACTTTCTCTGAAGCTTTTTTGTGAGTAGGCATATTCGAAGCCCAATTTCGGATAAAGGAAGTCGCATATATCGTAAGCTCCCAATGAAATCGATGAAACAGTACCTGGATAAGCTGTACGCGGGTCAGGGCGATAGTATGAGTTTAAGGCAATCTCTCTGATGTAGTCTGGATCTCGATAAAAGTTATCTACCAGGATGGCAGGATATTTGTTGTCTCCGAGCTCTATCGGTTGAATATCCATTTCAGAAGCAGGATTAAGTTTAAGTCTCTCTCTATCAAAAACAGGAGTGAAAGGCTGCTCGAAATCTGCCATAGATGGTCACCCCTTAGTAATCTCTTCTGAGTGTACAAGCATTGTATTATCTGCCCAGATCATGTGGTTTGAGGGTACTTCGATCCAGTTTTCAGGGCCGTCGTCGTCCAGCATTTCGGAGGAAACTGTTATGGAGCATAGTTCTGCGTTAGCATTATTACTTTGACAGATATTTTCCCTGTAGTAGAGAGAGAGGTCTTTGTCATCAATTTTGGAAGAATATTTTGTCGCGATAAGGTAGTGGCCATTTGTAAAAACCAGGTTTAAGAGGGAGCATACTTCGATCTTATTTTCACGCTGTAAAGAATTTACGGTGCCTATGGCTTGGTTTATAGCTTCTTTTGCTTCTTTGAGTGAGCTGTCTTTTGCTAAGAATTTGCATATGAGGGCAAAGAAGTATTCGGAGTCTGTTTGCCCTTTTATATTCTTCAGCAATTCATCAGGGAGCATTTGGATTAGAGGTCTCTTGATGGCATCGAAGTTTTCGATGGTACCGTTGTGAGCGAAGAGGAAGTGATTATGGGAATAAGGGTGGCAATTGGCGTAGTTGACATTACCAACAGTGCTAGCTCGGACGTGACCGATAAAGCAGTGAGAAGAGATCTTTGAAGTGAGGCTTAAAAGGTTTTCATCGTTCCAGGCGGGAAGGATCGATTTGAAAACCCCGGGGTTTGGAGATAATTCGTGGTTGTACCAGCCTAGACCAAAGCCATCGGCATTGATTCCGGAAGTGCTCTCTTGTGCGCAATAACTCTGGCTGACAAGGGAGTTTGTCGGGTCGTTAAGGAGAATCTGAAGGGGAACAGGGCTTTTACTTAGCAAAGCGGAAAACCGGCACATGGGTGAGCCTCGTATATGGGGGTTATTTGGCGTGATTATAGCATATATAGATTTTTTGGGGAGGGAAGATTCGGGGGGGGGCTGTGGTCACGGCGACTGCGAGAGTTCAACTAATAGGCATTTCAGGCTCTTTTTACCATCAGGAATCAGGTGTGCTGACGCTTGAAAAAGAAAAAATATGTATAGGCAGGAGGGGAGGAGGCGTCTGGATATTCTTGCGCTTGAGGGTCTTATCCATTTTTCTTAGGGCTTTTGCGAAGAGGCCGAAAGTGTTTTTTACTTCTTTAGCTTTTCCCTCTAGGAGCTTTACGTCCTCTTCTGCGGAGATAATTCTTTTGCAGGCCTGGGATGCTTTCATTTTGGAAGGCATATCTTTTTTGTCCTGATAGCGGAATACGGTTTTGTAAGCGACATCAATGTCATCATCATGATCCTTGATGCAAGCTTTAATGCTATTGTAGAAGTTTACGCGTTGTCTGGCACTTAGATTTTCCAGTGGTTTCCAGAGAAGGCTTTGCATGTTCCCATGTAGTTTTCCCCATTTTTCAGTGGTTTTTTGGTCAGCAAAGACTTTGGACTTATTGTGGAAGATCGTGGCTTCGATGGAGTTGAACTGGATATGTTTGGAGTTTGTACTTTCAGAGGGACCAGTGTGGTGCATAAGAGGTGTTTCGGGGTTTTTCTTGACTCTCTCGCGGAAATCATCTGGGGATTTCTTCTTTTCAATGATTTCGTCTCTTTCCATCTCAATGATGGTGATCTGGGCAGGGGAATTAGCTATTCGGACTCGGCGATTTTGAGCTGCGAGGGAGGGGGAGAGGGATTCTTTAGGGGCCTTTTTTGAGGGGTCTAAAGCTAAAGAAGGTTCGAAAGAAGGTTCGATTATTATGAGGTTGATTGCCTTTATTTCCATTTTAATCACCGTGTGTTTGCCTGTTTGGGCGTATATTGTTTCAAAAATCTTACAATTATACTGACAAGTATATATTTTATCAAGAAATAATTAAGAGTCAGTGGTTTGTGGATAAGGCCGCGAAGGAATGTAAGAGGGGGAAGAGGGGAAGAGGGGGGGAAGAGGGACGCGAAGGCAGCGAAGGAAGATAGGAGGAGGAAGAGGAGAGGAGAGGAGAGGAGAGGAGAGGAGAGGAGAGGAGAGGAGTTTTTTGTCTTGTAAGAAATCCCTTTTGGAATGATCCTGTCGCCTCAGAATTTTTAAATCCAGGCTAAGCATGACATTTCATTTGCAAAATCGACTGAGTGACGAAACAGAAACTCTTATCAGAAGCATCATCGGAGTAGCCATAGAAGTTCACCGTGAACTAGGACCAGGGTATTTGGAAAAAATTTATGAAAAAGCCATGTCTATAGAATTAGGCATAAGAAATATCCCTTATAAAACTCAGCAATTCCCGGTGAAATTTTAAATATCTAATTATAAAATATTTGTGAGTCGTGTAGAATTTTCTTTTCGTAAATTCTCAAGTTTGGAAGAAAAATGGCTACAAGACTAATTGAGAAAGTAAATCTTTCCTCTAAAGGATTGCTTAGAAAAGCACGAAACATTTTCAAGAAAGTAAAAGAACCTCCAAGAGGAAGGCAAGGACTGGAAAAAAAGATCAGTATTTCAGACTGCCTCATGTCTGCTCTTGCTATTTTTAAACTAAAATTCCCTTCCTTACTTCAGTTTGAAGAAAATAAAATTGAAGGTCCCATTAAACTAAACCTGAAAAATCTTTTTGGGTTAGAGAAGGTGCCCTGTGATACCTATATGAGAGAAAGGCTCGATGAAATAAATCCAAAGGACCTTCGTCCTGCTTTCACATCAATTTTTTCGGCTTTACAAAGAGGTAAAGAGCTGGAAAAGTTCGCTTTTTTAGATGGTAAATATTTAATGCTTAACGATGGAACTGGCTACTTTTCTTCTAAAAAAGTGCACTGTAACAACTGCTGTGAAAAGCATCATAAAAAGGATGACTCTATTACTTTTCATCATCAAATGCTCGGATCAGTCATTGCTCACCCCGACTATAAAGAAGTCATTCCTTTATGTCCTGAGCCTATCATGAAGGAAGATGGTTCTACAAAAAATGATTGTGAAAGAAATGCAGCAGAACGTT
>JBLFWS010000095.1:0-13088 GCA_047611865.1 Chlamydiales bacterium | reverse complement strand
TAATAGCCACGGTAGTGGCACCTCTCCAATACTTCAAGAACAGGTAGCTTAAGCATAGCTTTACTTTTCTCGATTTAGCCTTCGCAATTTTGGCAATTAGACATATTCTAACGGCATGATCCCACAACCCTTTTTGTTACCTAAAAAAGCCTCTTTCTGAACCATGCCGATTTTTGGGTTTAAACAGACAGAATTTGATTGAAACAAAAATATAATTTTAGAATTCGTTTCAATACAAAGATCGAAAAGACTCTAGGCATTGTTTTATCTGGACATCCCAATATTTTATTAGCTATAAATACAGCTAAACAACTTCAATAATTGGTTTTTGGCTTGATTGCGGAAAAAGAGAATTCTTACATTGAAAAAAATGAAAAACTTTATCTAATCCTTGCCACAACTTTCTGCGTTGTTTTGGTCGTGTCCAATATGGTAGGATTAAAACTTTTTAGACTCCCCTTTTTTCCCTCTATAGCCCTACCATCAGGTGCCATCACATACCCTTTAACATTTCTTTTGACTGACTTGGTTTCTGAAATTTGGGGAAAGAAAAAAGCTAATTTCATGGTCTTCCTAGGCTTTGGAATGAGCTTACTAATGCTTTTTGTAATACAAATCGTCCTGTGCCTTCCTCCTCACGAAATTTGGGTTTCTCCTGAAAATTCTTTCGGGTACTTAAGCGTAGGAGAATACCAGACTGCCTACGAATCCGTTTTCAGTATTAGTGGAACTCTAATCTTCGCTTCCATGTCGGCGTACATGACCGCACAGCTTATTGATATCCGAATTTTTCACTTCTTCAAAAATAAGACAAATGGCCGTCATTTATGGCTAAGAAACAACGCTTCTACTTTTATATCTCAATTCTTTGATACACTCATTGTAAACAGTATTGTCCTTTTCTGGGGATTAGGAATGGAGTTCCCCGTAGGACTCCAAATAATGAGTTCTGTATACCTTTACAAAGTCGTGTTTGCTATCTTTGACACACCCATAGTATACTTGGGGGTTGCTGTAATAAAAAGAATACTAAATAAATGAATAAATACCTTTTTTGGGCTATTCCCACACTCACTCTACTTCTGCTAACTCCATTTACTCCAGCTCTGGATATTAGCATCGCAAGAGCCTTTTATAATCCTGAAAATATATCCTTTACCCATTCGGTATGGCTCAAAGCTATATACCATTGGGGGGTCATTCCTGGAATTGCCACTGTTGCCATTTCGATTTTCATCCTGATTAGCTCCTTCTTTCATACCCCTTGGAAAGTTTTCCGAGCTCCAGCCCTTTCTCTAATTCTAAGCCTTGCACTAGGATCTGGATTGATCATCAATGTTATTTTGAAGGACCACTGGAATCGCCCAAGACCTAAACAAGTTGTAGAATTTGGGGGACAACAACAATACCGCCCTTATTATTCTCCTAACTTCGACACACCTCCTGAGCCATCAAAATCGTTTCCTTCTGGACATGCTAGTATGGGATTTTTCTTTCTTTCCTTATGTCTCGTTGCGAAACGGCATAAGTCTAGGGTTCTTTTCATTTCTGGGCTAACCCTAACTGTTATTCTAGGATCTTTACTTTCAATGACAAGAATCGCACAAGGCGGTCATTTTTTCTCTGATATCGTCTTAGCGGCTTTCATTATGTGGTATACTGCTTTGACTATTGATTGGTACTTATATGATAAAATCAAACTTCACAGACTAAATTAGGTGAAGCAAATGGAACAGTTAGCACAACACTTGCCTACAAAACACGGTCTCACCCAAAGACAAAGGGAAATATTCGAGTTTTTGCAAAACTTTATTTCGACTCATGATTATTCTCCAAGTTACCGTGAAATAATGACCCATTTTAGTTTTTCTTCTTCTGCAACAGTTCACAAGCACATCAGCATACTCAAAAGGAAGGGCTTTATTTCAGTAGAAAAAAACTCTTCCAGATCCATCTCGGTACCCGTTGTAGATACTTCAGAAAATAACACGAGTTCTATCGAACTTCCTTTTATGGGTCATATTTCTGAGGGCATGCCCATTGAAACCTCTTCTCATTACAAAACAATTTCTATCCCCCGTTCCCTAGTTCATAACCTCGACCAAAGCTATGTCTTACAAATTCGCGGAGATAGCTTAATGGAGGAGCATATGGCAAATGGAGACCTCATCATCGTAGAGGCTCGACAGGAAGCAAACTCTGGAGAGACCATCATTGCAACAGTTGGTTCTCTTGAAACTCTCATAAAGCTCTATTATCCACAAGGTGACTACGTCAAGCTTGACTGTTCAAACCCTAACTACCAGCCCCTGATTGTCCGAAACGAAGCTCTAAGCATCCAAGGCGTACTTTCTGGTTTGCTTCGTATGTATTAAATCTGATATCAGTTTATTTTACTGTAATGTAGCTTCCAAGGTTCGCTGCCCATGGATCAAACTCCTAAAGAAGAAGAAAAAGTAAAAAGTCTTTTTGAAGATGCTTACCAAAACCATGTAAATGGAAAACTTGATGACGCTGAAAGAACTTACAAAAAAATTCTAAAGCTTGATCCCAATCAAGCTGATACCCTGAATAATCTCGGCTGTATTTCTTATTTAAAAGATAATTTTAAACAATCCCTTAAATGCCTCCTTCGCTTAAAAAAAATACACCCTGATTTTGTAGAAGGATTGAACAATCTAGGAAAAACCTACGACAAACTAGATGACATACCAAATGCTATAAACTGTCTTAAGACAGCTTTAGACCTCGAACCTGACAATGAAGACGCTTTAGTTCTCATAGGATCCTTATTATTGCGTTCAAACAGAGCTGAAGAAGCTATTAAATGCCTGCAGTATTGTCTTAAGATACATCCTGAATCCGCTCTAGTTTACCACAACCTTTCTGTAGCCTATGAAGGCCAAAAGAAATTCGAACATGCTCTTCAAGCAGCAATACAAGCCTGCGAGAAGGATCCTGCTAATGCTGCTTTCAATGTTCACCGCTTAAGTCTCATTCTGGAAAAAGAGGAAAAAAAAGAGTCCCCCGAAGAGGCTCCATAAGCTTGATTCCCTAGGTCGTTTATTAAAATTAGAGAATGTCTGATTTTGAGAGCATTTTTTTATAATTGAGGATCGCTCACAACTCTCCATACTTAGACAAGTAGGTGAGTTGGGTGCGATTCAAAAGTGTGGAAAAAAGGTCCAAAAGCAGTGTTTCGTAATGTTAATACACAAGCTACACTACCTCTTCAAACCTTTCTTGTAGCTCAAAGGCTGTAGGCCTTTTCTTCGGTGAAGCTAATATACAAGAAACTGCGAGGTTTCGAAGCCCTGACTTTTTGGAATCCTGTATTTCAAGAGAAAGTATTCTGCTTAACTGCTGCCTGTACTGATTATACTCTGCACTCTGTCGATTTGTCAGCATCGATTTAGGCCTTAATGCAATCATCGGAGGTACATTTCTAGCCGAAGGATTAATCACACCGGGCCATTTAATCCCGAGTAATTCCAAGACAACTAATCCAAAAGCAAATATATCTGATTTAACCTTGATATCATGAGACTTAGAAAGAAACGAATCATGAAGCATTTCTGGTGACATATAGAGCGGTGTACCAATCATATATTTGGCTCCATCAGTCTTCCTCAAGGCTATTCCGAAATCTGTAATTGCTGCTTTTAAACCTTCATTTGGAGAGTAATTCAATAGAATATTCAAACATTTAATGTCCCTATGAAACACATCATGTTGATGTAGGGTGAGTAGACCTGAGATCACATCAGCACAAACTTTTGTTATGTCTAATACACTGAGTTTATTTAAGCTCTTGGACAAGTCTCCCCTGTTGTAAAGTGTCGTGATCATTGAAATCTTAGGAGCCGGATGGGAAAATGGTCCTTTATCTTTTTGTCTATACTGAACAGCTGAGCGTACACCAGCCAAACCTCGCTTACCCACAAAAACTCCTGCAATTTCGGCTTCACGTAAAACAAAATCAACATCGGAGCTTTTATCCTGAGAAACCACTGAAGTAGCATTTGCAACAAGCTCTCCCGTAGATATATACATTGAGACTTTGACTTTTTTAAATGAGCCATCCCCCAACAGTCTTCCTCCTGCCTTTCTTGACTTCAAATGAACAATCCATTCGCCATCTTGTGTCTTAGTCATAGAATATGGAATAGGTATACGGTTAGCCTCCAAAGCCTCTTTCCGAGAAATATGCTGATCTTTAAAACTCCACCTTCTTATGTTTGGAGCGTTCTTACAACGCATTGGCGAGGCTTCAAACATCAATATAAAATTAGTCACTTTTTCAATGTGTGCAGGTGGAATGTTCAACTTTACTGCTGCCTTGCTAAAGACTTTAAACCTCCCCACATTCTGTTCCATATCATTCTTTCGAACTTCCTCAAGCCTTTTTCTTTCGTTATTTATCGCTTCTTGCTCAAGTCTACGAACATCTTCACGCTTTTTTCTTTCTTTAATAATGGCTTCCTGTTCATGCCTGTAGCCTTCATTCTGCCTTTTTCTTTCCTTGAATTTTGCTTCCTGATCAATCCTCAAAGCTTCTTCGCGTCTTTTTCTCTCGTTATCTATAGCTTGTTTCTCAAACCTTCGGGCTTCTTCGCGTTTTTTCCTTAGTTTTTTTATATACTCTGGAGTTTCCCCATATCCCTGCATACCAGGATTATATTTTGGAGTTCTTAACCCAGCTACCTGTTCGGCGGGGCAAGGATCGGGATGGTAGTATCCTCTTCTCCGCTCTGGATAAATCGGTGGTAAGTTATCCAGAGCCACATGCCGTACCTTATTAACTTTCTCTACTTTAAGAAAATCCGCATTCTTTTTCTGACCGGGAAGTGGTGGCAATAAATTATTTTTAACGTTCTTATTATTACGAATCCGATGTCCATTGTAATCATACTCCATCCCTTGTCCATTATGCAGATTCATAGCTGGAGTTAAATCTACGAACTTTTCTCTCCTCGGAGGAACTGGTAAAAGGGGCTTTTGAACTGGTGGAGGTCTAGGTTTATAGTGAGAAGGATTGTAGCCGTTTTTAGCATAAGCTGCTTGATAAGAACTAACATAGCGCCCTAAGCCCGCAGCAGGTATTGATGGTAAAACTACACCGCTATCAATATTATGATTCGCTCTATTCCGCCGAAAAGAAGGCAGCTCTCCACCTTTATTACTTCCTACACCTACCATGAAATCCACCCCATTCTCTTATTTGTTAATCTACAGACTTTCGAACTCAAACCCTTTTAAATATGGCACTTGCTGCTATGTCTGCAATAAATTTTTTGTCATATTTTCAAAAGCTCGCATGCTTCCTACCATAATGAAGAATTATTTGGAAACCTTATTGAGAAGTACTTTGAGGTACAGGGAAGAAGAAAAAAAACAAGATGGGCAAGGGAGCTTGACCCCTTAAGTCGTCTGTTAAAATTAGGAAATGTCTGATTTTAATACACGACCTTGGTCGTGTATTATCTATACAAAACAAATTATTTAATTTGTTTCGATATAACTGCGACGTCTATAAGTTATTCCAATTTTAAATTAATAAATCGATTCACTTTTCCCTGTTTCACCAGAAGTAGAACGCGCTGCTTAAGTACAGCTTCTTTTATTGCATCGTAGTATTCTGCAAGATTATTGACCTCTATTCGATCAACTGCAAGTATCAAATTACCAGGTCGGATACCTGCTGCATCAGCTGGCAAAGAAGGAACTACCTTTGTAACAATAACCCCTTTTTGATTATGATAATTGTACTTCTCGATATAGTCAGTCGTTAAAGCTTCAACTTCCAAACCTAGTTTTTCACTAAGAGAATCTAACTGAAAACGATTTTTGGGGTGAACTCCAATAAGCACCTTTAGAGTAAGCGGCTCTCCTTTTCGAATCAGAGCAATCAAAGCTTTGCTGTTAGGAGTCATCAAGCCTATTTCTTTACTCACTTCAACACTGCTGGATACCTCAACACCATTAATTTCCTTAATGATATCTCCACGCATAATTCCGGCTTCTTCAGCAGGAGAGTCAGGAACAACATCTGCTACAAGGACTCCCTCTGAGCTTTCCATCTTAAAAGCTTCTGCTAATTCTCTTGTAAGGTCTTGTGGAGCAATTCCTAAAAACCCTCGGGTAACGGCACCTGTCTCAATTAGCTGATCCATTACATGCTTCACCATCAAACTAGGAATCGCAAATCCTATGCCCATATACCCACCACTTGTACTAACAATCGCAGTGTTCAGTCCTACAACTTTTCCATCCAGATCAAGGAGAGGCCCTCCCGAGTTCCCGGGGTTAATAGCAGCATCTGTCTGTATTAAATCACCGAAGTCTGTGATATGGAGGTTATTTCTTCCCTTGGCACTTACCACTCCCACTGTTACAGAAGCTTGCAAGCCAAGAGGGTTCCCTATAGCAATAACCCATTCTCCGACATCAAGCGCATCAGAATCTCCAAATTCAAGATATGGCAAATCTTCAGTCTCTACTTTAATGACCGCGACATCTGTACCCGGGTCACTCCCGACTAATTTAGCCTCAAATTCTCGACCATCATTTAACAAAACAGTAATCTTATCTGCCTCGTGAACAACATGTGAATTTGTCAGGATATGCCCTTCTTTAGTGACAATTAGCCCAGATCCTCTTCCCATGTCCTTTTTAGACTGTTTAGGCTGTGATGGAGTCTTACCACGTCCATCGGGACGAGGTATCCCAAAAAAATGTCTGAAAAAATCATCGTTAAAAAAATCCGATGGGTCATCTTCAAAAGGATGCCCGGGAACCTGTGAATCCCGTTCCTTTTTAATAGTCACTTCAATAGAGACAACTGCCGGAGTTGCTGCTTTAGCTACATTTGAAAAGGCCTTCCCAGTCTTTTTAAGGTATGAAATCCCATCATCCATGGATTCATCAGAATACACGGGGAGTAAAATCATTAACGCCATTAGACAAAATAAAACTTTAAGATTCAAATTCTTCCATAAATTAGTGATCATTTTTCACTCCAAAATATTTGTGTCATTATCCTTTGGATTTATTTTCGAGTATGTTCTCTGAAGCGTTAAGTGCATTTCTTCCAGTAATTCCTCCACCCCTAAGTAGTCATCAACATTATCCATAGACACATCAACTATTCGACGAGTTGCCAAAGAGAAATCTTCTACAGTAGAAATTTTTGCTTCATCAAAATCAAAGAGTTGCCATGCCAAAGTCATTAGAAAAATACTAGACTGTAAATTACCCTTGGAATAAAGAATTTGCGCGGCATAAAACTCTGCAACTCCCGGGATAGTGTCCGCTCCATATTGTTTAAAGCTCTCCATCAAAGCAGACTTAATTGCCTTCTGATCTCCTTGAAAGGAATAATTCTGTATATACTTTTCTGCTATATTTTTTCGAAAAGGCTTACCCAAAAACTCTTTTATGGAATCGCTGGAATAGGAGACAACTTTATATAACGAAGCTGTTATGGGAAATTCCTGTAGTGCTGGAGAAAAAATGATACTCGAACCTAAAAGTATTAGGACAGGAAAAATACTTTTGATTATAGAAACTCGTCGGTGATGTTTATCGATTACCAATGAATCTTCTACAGCACTTTGTAAGAAATCCATTCTCTGCTTAATACTATAGTGATGCCAACTAGGTTTTTCATGAATATAGCCGCTAAGCTTTGCTACACTATCTAATGCATCGATCATGCTCTTTCCCGAAAGACCTACAGAAAATACGTAAAGGTCAGCCTGTCTTTCAAAATTTCTGGAAAAGAAACCATAAACAATTCGAAAGTAAGAAAGTAAAATTACTGAATAGATTGCAAAGACAAGTAATGGATAAGCCATATCCCAAAAACCTGTAGGATCCCCCAGTTGCAGCAATGAAATTATATGTTTAATTCCTACTCCAAAAAAGGTGGAAAATAAACCTTGGACAACAAGCATACCTAGAATTACCCAAGGATAAAAAACCATATGCTTGTGAAAGCTGTGTCCCATTTCATGTGCAAGAACAGCTTCAATTTGATCTGGAGGCAATTCCAGAATCAAGCGTTTAGTAAACATTACATAACGAAAGCGATGATAAACTCCCACAATCGCAGCTGTTAAGGAAGAATTCAATATTGTCCAGATCATCAGGCCCGCGTGCTTAAAACCTGCTTTTTGACAAAGGCGGTCGAGGCGATCTTTTAGTTCGCTGTCCTCCATGGGTGCACATCCCCAAATATACTGAAGAAAAAATGGAAAAAATACTAGAGTACCTATCAATAGACTCAGGGTAATAAACATCATAATTACTGCCGATAGGATATCGTCAGGCCCATCTGCAGCAGCATCAATTGATGAAAAGAAGGGTAGATAGTTGAGTAAATCAAAGAAAAAAGAGAAAAAGATAAAGGGAAGCACAAAAGGTAATAAAAACCGTAGTTTGGATATAGCCATTTCACTCCGAGAGCGTAGGCTAATTCCATATTCTATGGTAACGGGAGGATATGACAAATAATAGTACACCATCATCCCGGAAAAGTAATAAAACACAGAAATGATAACGAAGAAGCCTTGAGAGTTGGATACAATCGGAAGTGTTTGGTAAATCAAATGAGAGGCAAGTACAAAATGATATGCAATTAAAAACAACAAAAGAGAAGTATTGGCTAAGAAGAGAGGAAGTCGGCTATCTTTAAAGCTCATTTTTCTAGCAAGTAACCCGCACCCTGCCTGAAAAAACAAAGTTAAAAAAAAGATTGACAACCCACACAAAAAACCCATATAGGGATCTAATTCTAAATAACTTTGCTCTACTTCAGGAGCTAAGCTAAGTAAAATTAATACCAAAATTAGAAAGAATAGATGATTAAACAAGGGTCTCTTCCTTCTCTATTTATATATCGGACTCGGTCAAAAACTTTGAATTTGCGAGCATTTATTTTGGCCGAGCCCGGTACAATATTTCAAGCAGCCCTATTAATATCCTGCCTAATCTATCGATCCTTGTAAAACAATTTCTTAGCTCAATATATGAAGCTAGCTCAAAGGATAGCCTATGCAAAATCCTCTGAGACGAAGACTGTATTTCTCAAGGGGCTATAGCTCAATAACCTCCAAGCACTGCTGTTTTCTTGACTTCAGTTCAGTATTTTCCTGATCCAAGAGTTCTTTACCTGCAAAACTTACCACTATAGCAGAGTCTAATTTTGGAGATATATGCTTTTGAACAGCTTGACTAATTTCTTCTTTAGTAGCGGCTAGAATCCTCTCCCGAAAATTCTGTCTATTTTCGAAAGTCTTTCCTTCTTTCAACCAGTGATATGATGTGTAAGCCCGAGATCCTGGCGTAACAGGAGAATCTAAGCCTTGAATCATTCCAAGTTTTGCTTCTTCCAAGTCACGCTCATCAAATTTTCCAGCCACGACATCCCCCACAGCCTCACTAAATGCAGAAAGTGTATCAGCAATATGTGGATCGCGATAAGAATAAAAGTAAAAGGCACCTGCCATAGTACTATTACCTGAACCAGCACCATAAGCTCCACCTTGTTCTCTTACCCGCTTATGCAATGTCTTGTTATCAAAAATCATTGAAGCAAGGCTTAGTGCTGGAGCATCAGGATTGGTGTAACACAAGCCTGGCATAGACACGCTAGTGAAAGCCACAGGCGAAGAAATTACCCTTCCTTGAGACGGAATTACCGACAGTGGATATTGAATACTCCAAGGAGTATAAGGCTTTAATTTTAAATCCAGTAAGCCATAAAAGGCCTCATCTTTCAAAGAACTATACATTTCATCATCACAGGTAAGTACCATCTCAGCACCTTCCTGTGAAAGGAAATTCTTCTGAAATAATTTCATTTTTTCTACGAACTCTGAAGCTTGTGCATCAAAGTTTGCTGCAAGATCTCGCACTTTGCAAAAGTACTCAACACCATACCAATAGTTATTTACGAAACTACTTTGGGAAATACTGGCATTTGAAAGGCTTGTAGCATATCTCATAGCCCGGCGATTTAAAGAACTTTGTAACCCGGTTTGATGTTTTAGTATAAGCTCCTTTAAGCGAGCTACATCGGTAAAGTCTGCTGAAGAAATCATATCACAAAGCAGAGGGAAAAGTTTGTCCACTTTACGATGTAAGGCCTTCCCTCCAAGAGTTACACACGGTTTAAACTGATTGAAATCCTGAATTTGAGAGTTCAAGGAAAGGCTAACACCAAGACCTCCTGTATGCTCGAGAATATAATCCAAATTCTGCTTGTAATCTCTGTCTCCAGAACCAACTTGAGGAAGTAAATGAGTAAAAAGACGTAAATAAGAAAGATCTTCCTTTTTCACCTCTGGCAGAGCAAAAACCACATCCGCATAAACAAGACCATTGGTGAAACACCCGTGATGGAAAATCTCAATATTCCCAATTTTTTCTTGCGTGAGTGTGAAATCCTTTCCCTCTAAAGGTACGTCTTTTAAGGTAACTTTTGGCAAGACCTCTATATCTTCGTCTTCTTCCTGCATATCAGATAAAGACCGAGAATTATCAATGATCTTTTTTTTATCGTCTTCTGTAAGCTTGCTTTGAATTTCATCCAACTTTGTACGTTCTTCTTGATTTTCTTTTACTGCCAAATTTTCATCTGGAGCCATCGTCAGCAATACAAAGTGTGGATTTTCGAGAAAATACTTCCGCAACAGTCCTGTAAGAAAATTGGGGTCTTCCACGCTCTGGCGAAGATCTTCAAAGAGTGCATCTACACTCATCCCATCCTCAGCGTTTCCGCCGTGTTGTTGCAGGAGTGCAGAACGCATAAACAAGTTTAAACCAAAGGGATAGCTATCCCCAGATATCTCACGCCGATATAGCTCTATTTGATGGATAGCGGCCTCAACCTGATCTACAGGTATTCCATTTTTGAGTACATTTTGCAGGGTATCAAACACAAGATCTTGTAGTTTATCTGCGCTTTCAGAATCACACCCTTTCATTAGCAGTGCATAAGGAACTTCACTAATATCATCCTCAAGAATTCCGTCTACCTGCTTACACAATCCGGATTGAAGAAGTGCATACCTCAATGGAGAAGCATCCGTGGAGGTAAGTATGATATCCAACACTGTCAATCCCAAGACATCTCTCTGCTCCAGTATATGACAAGTTAGCCAAGCTAAAGAAATATAGGAGTCTTTATCCTTACTCTGATCAGCGGAAGCAGGATATGTATCCGAAACCTTTTTAGGAGCAGTGAACCTCTTTTGCAAAGGAATCGGGTCAATAGATACTTGCTTTTCAACTCCTTTCAAAGCATTGCTACTAATGAAATCCAAGTGATCATTAAGAGGAATATTACCATAAAAGAAAAACAAACAACGACTTGGGTGATAAAATTTCCCGTGAAAATCTAATAGCTGCTGATATGTCAGTTCCGGTATCTCTTTAGGATCTCCTCCAGAATCTATGCCATAAGTAAGGTCCGGAATAAGATGTTTTCTTAACTCTTTCCATACACGAGAATCAGGAGAAGACAAAGCCCCTTTCATTTCATTAAAAACAACTCCCTTATATTGAAGCTGGGAATTAGCATCTTCGGGATCGGAAAAACCTAAGCGATGACCTTCCTGTAAGAAACTGAGTTCTTTAAGTTTTGGCTTAAAAACAGCATCGAGATAGACATCCAAGAGGTTATAAAAGTCCTTTTTTACCTGGCTCGCTGCGGGGTAACAAGTAAAGTCTGACCCAGTTAGAGCATTCATAAAGGTATTAAGACTACGCCTATTCATGGAGAAAAATGGGTCATTAACGGGGAATTTCTCTGAACCACATAAGACTGTGTGTTCCAGAATATGTGCCACGCCGTTGGAAGAGTCTGGAAGCGTTCTGAAAGAAAGGCAAAATACATTTTCATCATCATCATTGGCCACATGAAGAACCAAAGCTCCGCTTGGCTCATGTTCTAACTCACGAAGAGTGCATTTCAACCCTTTAATTTCAGTAAGCTTTTTAAGAACAAAATCTTTGTACCGTTGGCCTTCGACATCCATCTGTAGAGCCTCACAGGTCATAGTTCTATCTCCCATTATCTATTAAATCCAAATGCCTCCATAGTAATAGAAAAGAGCTTTTATGCCAATCACAGTAAATCGGTTCAAACTCATTGGCCATCAATACCAGGCTCCACAGAAAATGAATAAATTATGAACTCCGCTTGAAAGTTGAGCTTAAAGTTTTTTTATGCATGATTTCAATTTTATGATTAATCAGAAAGAGTGCTGAAAAACAAATGCCAGAAAAATCGAAGTTGCAACAACGCATTAATATAGCTCTAAATCGAAGTGAGACAACAGGTGGACAAGTCTTTGAGCTATTCACATCCACCTTAGTTATTGTAATTTGCGTAATTTTCGTAATCCAGACCTATCCCATACCTGACAGTCTATTCACCAATTTATCCTATTTGGAAACGGGTATCACCATTTTCTTTCTTGGAGAATACATTGTTCGTTGGTGGGCCAAATCATTTTCTATAAAATATTTATTCACTCCTCTAGTCATTATTGATCTTCTGGCTATACTTCCTCTATTTTTGGATTCCCATTGGCAATTTGTAAGGCTTCTTAGACTCTTCCGTATTGCAAGGCTACTGCGAATCTTTCAACATAAGTCTCTATTTTTCATTAAAATACAAGATTATCACCTTCGAACATTAAAGATTTTATTCACCCTTTCCTGCTTGGTCTTTATCTCCTCGGGTTTAATTTATGATGTGGAGCACCCCATTAACCCTGACAAAATCAGCACATTTTTTGATGCTGTTTATTATTCAGTGGTAACTCTATCAACTGTAGGTTTTGGAGATATCACCCCTTTGTCTTTCGAGGGAAAAGCGATAACCCTCTTAATGATAATGACTGGCGTTCTCCTAATTCCTTGGCAGATTGGGGATCTTGTAAGAAGTATTATGATATCAACAGAAAAAAACCTCCACAATTGCACTAACTGTAGTCAACGTTATCATGAACAAGATGCTAAATTTTGCAAAACCTGCGGTCACTCAATACAAATTCCCAGTAAAACAAGCTGATTCTTTG
>JBLFWS010000094.1:0-13336 GCA_047611865.1 Chlamydiales bacterium | reverse complement strand
CATATCCTGACCCTGAAAAACCAAATAGTACTGCGGAGCTCGATGTTCTAATCCATTGGGGGAACACCTTAATATGTACTGAAGCAAAGGCTGGTCAAATTGACTGGAACTCAATTGCTCTGAAACTAAAAAATTCGGAATCTACCAAACCCAACAAAAAAAGAATACGCAAGCATCTAACAAAAGTAATTCGTGAGGCTTGGAGACAAGGAGAAAGAGCCGAAAAGTATTTCACAAATTCAGAAAAACCAATTTTTTCCATTAAAAGTGAAACTGGTACAAATAATATTGAAATCGATAAACCATTGCGCATCATACTTCTGGCTATTACATTAAAGCCTCTGCATTCTCTAATCTGCGACGTTTCACCTTTGAAAAAATTTGGAGTTATCCGCGAAACAGACTACCCCATTATAAGTAATATATTTGACTTCGAAATTATTCTAGAGCGATGTCATAAGCAGCCTGAAATACTTCTTTCCTATTTAATAGAAAAATCTAATCTCGTTTGCTCTCCTGCTCACATTCATACAACAGATGAATTGGATTTCTTTGACTCTTGGAATTTGGGACTTTTTGATGGGGAATTACATGATGAAGGTAATTTGATTCTAATCGACGATTTCCAAAATTCTTTTAATGAAGAAAATCAAAAAGCTAAACTGAATTTACCCATTGGCATTCAAAATATTATAAGCAGCTTAAAATCAGACGAAGACCCTATCTGCCACTTCATAGCAACGGAACTGGTCCAATTTGGCCTAGATGCTCTCCATCAACTACATAAAAAGCTCTTGGAATTTAAAACCACACAATTAGAACCTGAACAAGCAAGAGTAGTGTCAATCATGAAGGAAAACAAACTTCTAATGGCCGTCTGTGTCAATGATATGCCTCTAGAAAATGTTGAAAAGCACCTTCTTTTCTACCTAGACGAAAAAGCAAAAGACCTTAAACCAGACATTATCGTTAGCTTCGCTGTTTGCCCAGAAGATCCCTTTTTTCCTAAAAAAACTGCTTACATGAAACGCTAGAAATTGCACATGTTCAACGAAATTCAACACTTTAATTACTGTCACCCGTAATCATTTCCCGGGAATTCCGTGAATTTTACGGGAATTACGACCTGTTGAGTCACTGGAGTCACACGGGGGTCAGGCCTGCAAGTCTACAACTTATAAAAGCCCGATGAATTTCTAAAAACTTTTACCTGCGATACCCTGAAGTCGACACATAAGGTATTTGAGGATTTCCTCCTTGCAGAATTAGGAGTAAATTAGGCCAAAGAACTGCGAGGACAACATTGGTAATCTCGTTAATTTCATAAAAATCTGCAACTCTCCCTCTAATAAAGATGCCTCTCAAAACAGAACCCTTGTGAACCTCACCTGTTCTCCATCTGTTATTCAAATTCTCAGCCAATGACTTATAGAATTTCAAAAATTCCCACCTTGTTCCCTTAATTTTTTCAAAAAATTTACCAAGTTTTGACCCCCCTTTACTTACCTTAAATTCTTTCACTTCATTTCCCAAGCAGTAAACAAAGTTCATTACTCGTTCCCAAAGAATCCGGTTTTTCACTATTAAGCTTTGATCTATAGAGAGCTTCCTTAATGCCAAATAGGGCTTCTTTTTTAGGTCCGCTAACGATTTAATTTCTTGAAGTATTCGATTATAACTACGCATTTCCACTTCAAGGATAAAAAATAGCTGCATTTTGATATCAAAAAGGGTGTGAATCAAAGATTCGTGTATTTCCCTTGTATCTCCTTTATTTTCTAGCAAAAGCTCATAAAACTTTTGCACATCAATTCGTTTCAAATAATCAGGTAACGGATTACCCTTTTCACCACTTTCCTCACTTTTTTCTAGCCAAGCATTGCCTAACAAACCTTCAAACTGCTGAATCTGATCCACAAGGTTTGGATCTAATTCCACTGAAATCTCTGTATCATCTTTTTCAATACGTTGATCTGGAAACCTATCGTTAATTTCTTTGAAACAAGTTTTGAATTCTTCGAATATTTCATCAAGCGCACTTTCTCTTGTTTCACGGTCTCTGTAATCCTCCTGGCTAGTGATTCGATCAACATGATCTTCATCCTCCTCAGGTATCGCTCCAGAACGTTTCCATATGGTACTATCCCAAGTAGAAAACATTCTAATCTTACAGTTTTCAATCTTCTCTTTCAGTTTTTTTCCCCTCATTTCAATTTTGTCATAAGTCCCCTCAATTTTCGGGATGTCGTAAAATAATATGATTTTACCGTTGTCTTCTGTTCTATTAGTATTGAAAGAAGCTCCGATTTGACTAAATATATCGCTAACCCAATTGAAAACACCTTCTACGCCCAACAAATCATTTTTCAGTATCTTTAACTCGAAAGACAGTAGTACTACAAAAATCTTGTCAGTCTCTTCTCCTCTTTCAATCCCAACTTCCATAGAACCCTCAACGTTGTTAGCTCATTTATCTATACTTCTTATAGCTTCAATTCCTTTATTCATAACAACTTTTCGCATTTTCAAAATGTCCCCCTTACCATATTTTTCCAGACAATTTGAACACTCTTTTAATAAAAAAGTTAAAAACGAAAAGAGTAGTTCCAAGTTCTTCAGAAAAGTTTTTTTGTTAAATTTTTGAACCTTATTTAGTTTCAGAGTCTTCATATCAAGACAGTGTCTCAAACTATCATAAGACAAGCTAAGGTGTGATGCATTCTCATTCAAATACTTCCTTAAGTCCTTAAAGTCTCCTTCAATTTCCTTTCCAATTTTTCCTGCAGTAATCTTCCTGTTCATAATCTTTTCGGCTACTTCATCTAGGTTATCAAAATGTAAACGAAGATATGCTAACATCTCTGTACACTCTACAAGCGGACGTAGTATTGCCCCTCCCTCTTGAGCCAGCCCCTCCATTATAAGGGATAGCAAGGCCAAAACTAAGTTCTTAGATTTAAGAGAAATTAATGCACACAAGCGAAAAAACAAATCCTTGTCTGAAGACCTCTCAAATTCATCAATTGCTTTATCCAACAACGAAACTCCATCTGAAAGAGCTTCATAAACCTCTTTTAAATCTTCCCTAAACTCTTTTTCTGCTTTACTTCTCGTTTCCCATAGCATGCTCTACCTCCTTGTACCTCTCTACATTTACATTTTAGTAATTAAAGTTAAAACCACAGAAAAAGTTAGATCAAGAGGTGCAAAGCATCGAGTACCATACAGGAACAGTAAAAACTTTCTTCGAAGAAGCTGAAGACTCTTTAACTCACGAAAAGACCCTACCACTTCCTTACTAGAATTTTACCAACTTCTACACCACAAAAAACCTTTTCAGAAAGATTCCTTTCCCAAAAACTTACATAAATGTAAGTTTTTTGCAAAAAGAGGTTCAAATGCCAAAAATTACCACCACAGAAAGCTCACTAAAAGACAAGAAGAGAGCCCCCAACCCTTTAAACCGTAAAAGCGTAGGCCCTACACTCTTTCGTGGAGAAACCTTCTCCCTCAACCTTTCAAAAATCTTAGATTCTGAATTATCACTTCGCCTAGTTGACAACCTTCGAAAACGAAACCTAAAAATAAGCCCAAGTGACACCTCTTCACGAGTCTTGAACCATTGGGATTCTCTAGGTCTTATCGAATGTGAGCGTGAGGGAAATCGAGGGTGGCGAAAATTTAATGTCACCGAATGTATATGGTTAAAAATTATTCGAGATCTGAGAAAGTTTGGAATTTCATTGGAGACAATAGGAAAGCTCAAACCATTCTATTTTGAAGAAATCTCAAAAAAGTGCCGTATCTCTTTTGTCGAGTATTACTTCATTGCTGCAATCCTTTTCAAACAACCAGTCTACTTTATCGTTCTCCCTGAAGGTCAGGCTGAATTCTTAAGCTTTAACGAATTTATTCCGGCAATTGAAGTCCCTTATATAACAGGATGCCTAAACCACATTTCTATAAATATAAACAACCTCCTGAATGAAACCTTAGAAAGAGACATCCAAGCTGAACCACCTCTCACCCGTTCCATTTCCATAAAAGAAAATGAAGTTGTAGATGCCATCAAAAATGAAGATTTTGATCAACTGGTCGTCTACAAAACTTCAGCAGATGGACTATCCCAACTGAAAATGATTAAATATTTCAATGATGCCTCAATTTCTGATTACGATCTCACAACTAACTACGATGATGTAAAGCTCGAAAGCAACATCAAGAAAGGCCGGGTTGTTGCAAAAAAACGAACTGTTTCAAAATACATAAATAACAATGCTTAAGGCTTTATACAATATAATCTGCGGTTGAACATCGCAACATAAGCACCTAAGACGACGAGCAAAGACCTTGTTCGGGGTCTTCTACCTCACATGAGGTGGCAATGCTTTCTGAAAAGTCCGCAATGGAGATTCTCAACTCCGGAGATAAACAGTATAATTTGGCAGAAGTAAAGGTCATCAAAAAATATTTAGAAGAGATTTGTAACATTGAATATGAAATCATTCAGCAAGAAAAAGATTCGGAAAACTGCCGTAATCTATACTAGAGTATCAACGGATGAACAGGCTGAACAAGGTTTCAGCCTGCCCCATCAAGAAGACACCCTACGAAAGGAATGTGCCAGACAAGGAATCCAAGTCATCGAACATTTCGAAGATGACGGCTTCAGTGCTAAAGATTTCAAACGCCCCAACTTTCGACGCCTCATCTCGTATCTCCAAAGACACAAAAAACAAGTCGACTATCTGTTTGTTACCAAATGGTGCCGGTTCTCACGCAATGTAGAAAACTCCATCATGATGTGCAGGGAGCTCCAGCAATACGGTACGGAAGTTAAGTCAATTGACTTTCAGGATGACTCAGACAATCCTGAAAGCCTTCTTCTCAAAATGATCCACATGACCCTTCCCGAAATCGACAATAGGATCAGAGCTCGTAATACTAAGGCAGGAGTCTACCGTGCTCTCAAAGAAGGCCACTATCCGTACGGACAAACTCCTAAAGGGTTCAAGAAAGACCGAAGCTCATCGAAAACACCATTACTTGTACACAGTGAAGAAGCGGAACTTGTCAAAGAGGCCTTCGAACTTTTCGCTACAAATGCCTTCGCTATCGAAGACGTTCGTAAGGCTTCTTGGAAAACGGGCCTTCGTCTACAAAGAACTCAGTTCGGATTGATGCTGCGAAACCCAATCTATATGGGTAAAATCTTTGTTCCGGAAACCAAAGATGAGCCAAGCCAACTTGTAGAAGGAATTCACAAAGGCATAGTATTCCAAGATACCTTCTACAGAGTTCAAAAAATCCTCAATAGCCGTGCAGAAAGAAATTCCCACATTTCCACAAAAGAAAAGCTCAGGGAAGAATTCCCTCTCCGTGGGCTCCTCCTATGCCCTAAATGTAAAAAAAATTGGACCGGCAGTATTTCCAGGGGCAACGGAGGCAAATATGCCTACTACCACTGTGACAATAGATGTAAGGCAAGGGCAAATGCTTCTGAAGCTAATGATGCCTTCAGGGACTTCCTAAAAGGCTTGCAGTCCCCACCAGAAGTAGTCGAGCTTTACCTCGCAATGATGAAAAAGTTATTCGAAGCCAAAGAAGGCTGCCGCGAGGAACAAATCCAAAAGCTGCAAAATCTCATACATGGACACAATGCAAACCTTCTCAAGTTCGATCAGCAAAGATTTGTCGAAGAATCTTTAGAAGCGGATTCGTACAAAAGGCTTAAGAGTCACACCTTGTCAGAAATCGCAACAAATGAGCAGACCATCCAGGAGCTCACAGCCTCCGACACTGCCTTCGAGAAATACTGCACGTTCGGAATGAACATCCTGGCGAATCTTGACCACTACTTTGATAAAGCTTCTTTAGAAATAAAGAAAAAATTACTTGGTTCGGTTTTCCCACTTAAGCTGACTTTTGAGGACGGGAAATATCGAACCGATGCCTTAAACTCAGCACTCGCTCTTATCTTACAGAAAAACAAGGACTTAAAAAAAGAAAGACCGGAGAACTCAATCATTTCTGAAAAAGTCTCCGGTGATGTGCCGAAGGCCGGACTCGAACCGGCACTCCGCGAACGGAAGCAGATTTTGAATCTACCGCGTCTACCATTTCGCCACTTCGGCATAATAAGAAGCACTACTATAATCCAGGAATGCTTTTTTCGAAAGGAAAATCCTATTGCACAGTATTTTACCTAATATCTAAAATAGTGATTATAAGCTTTGTTCCACGTGTAAAAAACTCCTTTATCTTCCTCGCGATCATGGCGCACCTGTACACTGATATAAGGATAGGGATGGCGGTTGTCAAAGTCACGCCCCTCTTCTTTGTTGAAAATCTTTATATATACTTCCTTGTTCCGCACTGGGATAGATAGGACATCTATTGGTCCGTCATACGTTGAAAACTCCTGATACTCCCCTTTATCTTTATAGGAGGATGATTCACTGTAAAACGAACGTAGCAACTCTACAACCTCTTCAGGCTGCCCCTCCATTCCCTGAAGGTAAAAAGCTACCTCTGCACCGATCATATGCTTGGAAGTTCTGTTATATTTAGATGGATCCCTATACGAATTGTGTTTAGGACAGCTATGCCCACTTGTGACCACCACTCGCTTTCCTGTTTTCTTCTGCACATGATTTAGTAACTCATGAAGAATGGGGTAAATAAATTCCTTGCTGTCATGAAGAGGTAGACTATGCCTACCATTACAATCCTCATATTTCACCAGCTCGCCATCCTCCTTCACCTCGACCCTCAATGGATTAAGAGAGCTCCCCTTGCAACGGAAGAACTCTTTCGTAATCCGTGGGAAGTTACCAACCATCTTCCCCTCCCAAGGATACTTCTCTATTTGCCGAAGTTCAGGCGGAGACAATCTATGCAAAAATTCATCGGACTCCCGATAGAGAAACTCCCCTTTTTCATTTTGTTTACGGCTACTGTCTATTCCTGGTAGATCCCCCCCTGAACAGGAGCTTAGAAACAAAATAAAAATAAATAACTTTAAGACACTCTTGAAATAAATGCCCATGAATACAACCCTTCCATACCTTAACAAAACAAAAATAAAGCGTGGCAATCAGCCCCTTGTCCTGCTATTATACTCGTTTTTTCATAAAGAGGAAGAGGCATGAGCATGATTCAAGAATACGACCTATTTCTACTCGACTTCGATGGTCTCCTTGTTAATACAGAACAACTACACCGTGAAGCCTATAATCAAATGTGCAAACGTCGAGGCTTTTATCTAACCTGGGATTTCCAACGCTATTGTAAAGCTGCTCACTTTGAGTCCACAGGGCTACGCGATCAAATTTATGCAGAATTTCCCGATCTCTACAAAATGGAACCCGACTGGACTGTTCTTTATCAAGAAAAGAAAGATGCTTATATGAAACTTCTGAACGAAGGAGCTGTAAAGCTAATGCCAGGTGCCGAAGAGTTTTTGTTGGCTTTACAAGATGCTGGCCGCAAAAGGTGTGTCGTCACCCATTCCCCTTTAGAACAAATTGAGAATATTCGTAAGCAAAACCCCCTCCTCGATAGCATCCCCGTCTGGTTTACAAGAGAGAATTATTCTAAGCCTAAACCTGATCCTGAATGTTATGAGATAGCTATAAAAGAAATGGCCAATGAAAATGACCGTATCATCGGTTTCGAAGATTCTCCAAGAGGTCTTAGCGCCCTCAAAGCCACTCAAGCAAAAGCCATCTTAGTTACGGACATTCGCTACGACAACATGGAGTCCATTCTGGAGGGCAATACAGCGCTCTACGACAAGTTAAGCGACTTTCTTATCAATCACGTTGCGTAATGAATCGAAACCATAAATAGCCCCAGTGCTGGCGCAGCCCGACCAGCACGCCTCCTGTCTTTGGCTTCCATTATTTCACGAATCTCTGTTACAGGCCGTTTTCCGCTAGCCACTTCTAAAAGCGTACCTGTAATATTGCGTACCATTTTGTAGAGAAAACTTTCCCCTTCAAATTCAAGGCGAATAAAGCCATCCGGCTCTTCCACTACATCTAATCTACTCAGAGTTCTGATAGGATTTTTTGCTGCACTTCCTGCATAGGCCTCATTAGCAAACGACCTAAAATTATGAGTTCCTACAAACTCCCTTGCAGCTTCACGTAAAAGATCCACATCCAGCCTATGGCGAACATGATGACTGTACCGTCTCCGGAAAGGATCTTGAAAGCGATTCAGAGAAAGGTGATAATGATAAATTTTTCTTTTTGCTCCAAACCTCGCATGAAACTCATCCGACACCTCTTCTAGATCAAGGACTGTTACATCGTTTGGGAGTATCCCATTTACGCTTGCCAAAATTAAAGAGACATCTAGATTTTGATCAGCGATAAAATGAGCCACTTGCGCTCGCGCGTGTACTCCGGCATCAGTACGCCCTGCCCCAATTACTCTCACCTCCTGCCGTAGCAGTATCTTCAAAGCATTTTCCAACAACTCTTGAATCGTCAACGCATTTGGTTGAACCTGCCACCCACTGTATGCTGTACCGTCGTAAGCTATAGTTAGTTTAAACTTCATTACTATCTCTCACACTCAAGAAGGCTCTCTACCACTACTAGATCATCGGGTGTAGTGATTTTGATATTTTTCGAAGAACCTTTAACTAGCTTAACTGCAGAACCAAGTAATTCTGCCAATGAAACATCATCCGTCACAGTTAAATTCTCCAACAAAGCTTTCAAAAACCCCTTTTTCAACAACTCTAGAGAAAGCACTTGTGGGGTTTGCACTTCCCAAATATTCTCTCTCTTCAAAGTTCTCTTAACTAAACCGGAGGCTTCTGTTTCTTTTACGGTATACTTAACGGGAAGTCCCAATGCTGCTGCCCCGTACTCTTTTCCAGCACTTATCACATCACGCACTAATTCTTCATTCAAACACGGCCTTGCAGAATCATGAATACATATATAATCTATTCCCTCAGAAATCTTCTGTAGCCCATTAAACACAGAATCTTGCCTCCTTTCACCAGGCTGTGCAAAAGTCACTCTTTTCTGGCCTCCTGCACGATCAAAAACTTTTCTGCGATCAGTTGCACATACCACCACTATTTCCTGAACTTCTTCCATCGTTAAAAAAAGATCATAGCTGTGTTCAGAAACAGTCTTTCCTTTCAAAGGTAAATATTGCTTGGGAGTAGATGAAGCCATACGCAGACCTTTTCCCCCAGCGAGTAAAATAACCGCAACACTCATTAGCAATCTGCCTTTTGATTTTTTAGAGTAAGTAGCAACAATTCAGGTGGAGAAAACCATCGAAAGGGCCTGTGACTTCCAAGCCCTCTGTTAACGTAGAGCTTTTTATCACCTATTTGTACCAAGCCTCGGACAAACTTCATATTTTCTATATAGATGAATTTGTTCCACAAAAAAGGCAGGTTTACTTGTCCACCATGAGTATGCCCGCATAATACCATTTCTCCAGGCCATTCCTGTAATTGAGTAAAAGTATCGGGGTTATGGGAAAGTACGAGTCCAGGATAGTTTTTGTCATAGGTTTCAAATGTAATGGACGGATCACACCTACCCAGCCAATAATCTCCAAGACCTGAGACATTGAGACAAGTACTACCTACCTTAATTTTTTTTGTCTGATTTTCAAGAATCTCAAACGGCGTTTTTCCCAATAAAGTGCAGAGTCCAGCATGCCTATTCGTCAAGCGGGCTTCCTCGCCGATCCCTCGAATTTCCTTTCGGGGATTAAACATTTTTCTAAAACCTTCAATAATAAAAGAATTCTGTTTCTTCTCCACTACGTCGTATTTCCCTTCTCCAGTAAAGCTGACGTATTTTTCATAGTCGTGATTACCAAAAACAAAGTAGCTGCCATATGGAGCCTTCAGCAAATTAAGAAACTCAGTTAGGCGAACCTCATCCTCTAGACGGGAATAACAAATCATATCCCCAGAAAATACGATCATATCAGGTGACATAGCTTTGATCTTACGCACAACCTTATCCAAAAAACTTTGAGGCACATTTTTATGAAAATGAAGATCGCTAAATTGTAAAACCTTAAACCCTTCCAAATCTTTAGGAAGCTGCTTAACTTCAAGGTCCATTTTTGTGGTAACCACCAAGCGCGGTTCAATAAAGCGGGGCCATATACCTATAACGGAAAGCACACACCACAAATCCCACAAAACATCTGCGAGTATATGAGAAATTTTTCTTTTCAATGTTATGACTCTTCTAAAGAGATTTCCATCCTAAAAAGGAACAATATAAATTAAAAATTTTATAAGAGACAGAAGAAATTGCTCGTACAGGATAATTAAATAAATCACTGTATCTTAGCACTTTTTAAAGATAATTACCATAGATAATATAGAAACA
This sequence comes from Chlamydiales bacterium, assembly GCA_047611865.1. Classification (GTDB taxonomy): domain Bacteria; phylum Chlamydiota; class Chlamydiia; order Chlamydiales; family JBDQID01; genus JBLFWS01. The sequence goes on along the minus strand of JBLFWS010000094.1, from coordinate 2,951 downwards.
AAAAGGCCTTCCGAAACAAACTCTTCAGAAAGGCCTTTTAAAACGAAATAAGCAAGGAACTACTTGGCAGCAGCTGGCTGAGCTTCCATGTGCTTGTTAACTAGGCTTGTCATTTTAAACATGTTAACTGCACTTTTGGTACCAAACAACTTAGCTAATTTTTCATCAGGAACAATGTTGCGCTTATTTTTTGGATCTTGTCTGTCATGCTTCTTAATGTATTCCCAAAGCTTCTTTGTCACTTCAGTACGTGGCATTGGACCAGGCCCGGTGATTGCTTCGAGTTCAGGGCTAAGATTAACAGGCTTCATAAACGCAGTATTCTTTTTCTTTTCAGCCATTTTTGACTCCTTCTGAGGTTTGTGATGCGCATATTAGCATCACATAGTTGTTTCAATAGGGATTGTTTTATCTTTCAAGAGCTTTTATAGTCAAAGTAAATTGTCTATGTAAGCCTGATTTATCACATTTCCCCACAATACCGTCCCTCCGGTTATCATACTTTTTCTTTTTCAGCTAGAAAAATAGATTTTTACAAGTAAATCAGAGAAGAATCCCCAACATAACCTTGCCGAAAAGCCGTAGTAAATGGCAGTCTAAATCCGAATCCCTTCACTCGTCGTTAGCAAAAGAAAGTAAAGAGAAACGCAATTAAAATTTTGCTGCATAGAAGCTAATACAGGTCATATTATGAATACTTCTGAAATATCGCTAAAAAACGACAACTCTTTTTGCAACTCTCTTGTTGAAAAACTCACCTCTGCAGACTCTCTTGAAGAAAAACTCGAACTACTTGACCAACTAACTATTGTTCAAAATGCGATTCAAAAATCAGCGCCTCTTCGTACCTTTCTTGCAGGACTCTCTCCTGAATGTGAATATGCCATTAAATCCATTCTTGCTATCGGACAGGGTCCTGTCGTTTTCAACATCCCTGATGTTCTTGAAGACAAGTTCGAGCGCTTACGTGTTCTACTTCAGTCCCTTTTAAAGATCGAGACATTTTATTCTTCTATTGGAGGTATCGTAGGGTATCACGCTACTATCCTAAATTTAATTCAGGAATCTCATAAGGGCCCCAAGCAATCACCCTCTCAAGAGTCTCATTTCTACCAACCTGAGGGAGTGGACCTAAGCCAACAAGATACTGATATCGTTCGGCAAGCTATTATCGACGGCATCACTACACTCCCTCAAATTGCGGAACTCTATCCTTTGGGAGGAGCTGGAGACAGACTGGGTCTTACCGACGAGCAAACCGGAGAACCCCTCCCCGCCGCGATGCTTCTCTTTGGAGGTAGAACCTTACTTGAAGGATTGATTCGTGATTTGCAAGCCCGAGAATACCTGCACTACAAGCTCTTTGGCAAACAGCTAGCAACTCCTATTGCCCTCATGACCTCTTTAGAAAAACACAACCACAGTAGAATAACTACCCTCTTGGAAACCAATAACTGGTACGGAAGAGACAAAGACTCCTTCCGGCTCTTTACCCAATCCTCAGTTCCGGTAATTAATGAAGAGGGAAATTGGTCCATGCTGGCACCCCTTACCTTAAATCTAAAACCAGGTGGCCATGGCAGCATCTGGAAATTTGCCAAAGACAACCTGATATTTGAATGGCTACAATTACATAAAAGAAAAAAAACTCTTGTCAGGCAGATCAACAATCCCGTCGCTGGTACAGACCATACGCTTTTAGCATTTACTGGAATCGGTTGTAGTGAAGATATGGACTTTGGTTTTGCTTCATGCCACCGAACCGTTGGTGCTGCAGAGGGGGTCAACGTCATCAAAGAAACGAAAACAGGCAAAGGCTATGAATATACAATCTCCAATATAGAGTACACTGACTTTGCCAAATTAAATATCGAAGATTCTCCTGTAACTCCTGGCTCCACGTATTCCCGATTCCCCTCCAACACCAACATTCTGTTCGCAGATCTTAAAACACTGGAGAAAACTGCTGAGGAGCATCCGATCCCAGGAATGCTAATCAATATGAAAAATACAGCCCCCTACATTGCTCCAGATGGAAAAGTTTCAGAAATTAAGGCGGGCAGGCTTGAATCAACCATGCAGAATATTTCCGATTACATTTCCGATGCTTACCCCACCCCACTCCCTGAAGGCAAAAGAAAATTGCAAAAAATCTTTTTAACCTTCAATGAAAGATGCAAAACGATATCCTGTACTAAACGCTCCTATTCTCCAAACTCCCCTCCACTCGAAACTCCAGAGGGCTGTCACACAGACGTAATGAAAAATATTCATGACTTACTCACTAATTTCTGCAAAATCACAGCCCCCACTAGTTATGATTCTCCCGACTATACCTGCTTTCTTCATCCAGCTCTTGGGCCTCTCTACTCCGTCATCGGGCAAAAAATTCGCGGAGGAAGACTAACTTCCGGATCTGAGCTACAGCTAGAAATTGCAGAGCTGGATATCGAAAGGTTGTTTTTGGACGGAAGTCTTCTTATCAAAAGCCAAGATGTACTTGGCAAAAAAAATAAAGATATGCTCATAGAATATGGCGAAGAGTCTGGTAAATGTACCCTTGACAACGTTCGAATTATTAATGAGGGTATTGAATCCCAAGCTAAAAATACCTACTGGAGAAATGATATTTCCAGACATGAAGCCTTACAAATCATTCTACATGGTAATGCAGAATTTCATGCCTCCGATGTTACTTTCAATGGAAGCCATATTTTTGAAGTCAAAAACGGCGAACGTCTAGTAGTTAGCGAAAAAGATGGAGATCTCCAGATCAAACGAGAAAAACTTATACTACCCAGCTGGCACTGGAAATACACAATTTCTTCTGAAAAAACAATCCTCCTAAAAAAGCACACAGAGCACTCTTAGGAGGATATTGAAACCCCAGGTTATTTATACCAGACTCGATATACCCGGGGTAAAATAGAATTCTTACTAAATTCTAACAG
>JBLFWS010000093.1:0-13365 GCA_047611865.1 Chlamydiales bacterium | reverse complement strand
AGGCAGTACTTTCCCAAATCTAAACGTTTTGATGAGGTATCAGCAAATGAATTAATGGAGGTAGAAATACTGCTTAACAACAGACCTCGAAAAGTGTTAAACTTTTCCACACCTATAGAGGTTTTTATCCCCCTTAGTGAGGCTGCCTAAATGTCGCACTTCAGAATTGAATCGGCGGCTTAAAAAAAAGGCCCCTAGTTCGGCTATTTTTTCAAAATCGGTAAAATAAAATAAGCGAGATCACGAATTATGAGGTCACCTTGTCCTATTCTATTGAGAATTTGACTAGCCATAGCCTGATCTGGAACTGAACCTGCTGTAATTTTAAGGTCCTCAATATGTCCAGAAATAGCTTCCCAAGTCAGATGGATTTTATATCCAGCTTTGGAAGCACATCCACCGCTACCCTTAAAAGCCTCTGCGAGTTGTTCGTGCAATTCACATGAAGTACTATCTTCAATGAAAACCTTTTTAAATCCCTTGAGAAGGCCTTTTTGTTTAAGTTTATCCATGCTATCAGATGTCCAATTCTGCAAAAGGTGGCCGTAACATCTGCGTAGGTATCTAACAGTAAAGTTACGATTGAGATACTTAGATAGTGCTTGAGAGGAAATTTTAACACCTCCTGAAAGCCCTCCAAGTATCTCTGTCATGGTCTCAAGAGAGTGCAAGGCATTCAGGGTAATATGAACAACCATAAGGATTAGAAAGTTTAGTGGATTAACCCTGGATGTCGAACGCTGTATGAAATTTGTTTCTTTGGCAAAGGTATCCAGTGAATGTTGAGCGAAAATTGTCTTGATTTTTGATGAAATATCTTCTAGCCTATCTTCAAAATGCATTTTTACCTCTAACTTGAATGCTTTAGTCGGTTTCTAGTTAGAGGCTTTTTACCTTAAATTCTTTATTTATATCACTTTAAATTTTTAGGTTGATACGTATGGGGAAAAGCCCCAAGGGTAAAAGCGAGAAAACGTTTAGATGCCCAGTTGCTCGAGAGCTCTCTTTAATATCTCGTCGGGAGGGCTTGCCCCGTCTACTACGGTTAGCTTGGAGAGTTTGGCCTGTTTCAGGTAGTGGAGCCTGGCATTTCCGAGGTATTCTCTATTTTCGTGCATCATGATGTTTTTTCTGGCGCCGATACGTTCGAGGGCTGTATCTACTGATACATCTACCAGAATGGATAGATCGGGTATTGGGAGGAGTGCAAAGCAGGGTTTTAGGTGCCTCATGTTATTGCCGAAGCAGGCTTGGGCTACCAGGTGTGAGGGCAGGTAGCGGTCACATATCACTACATCGTAGTTTTCCATAGCCTCTTGAACATTTGTGAGGACATTCCTTAGAAAGCAAAAGCTTAAGAAATCGCCTAGCACCTTTTCTTTCTGTTTTATAGAGGGGAAATCCGCATTTCGGAGCTCTTGGAGTACGTGCTTTTGCTCTTCTTGTATGGAAAGAGGATGTACAAGAAAAGTTTTTAATCCTTTTTTTCTACAGCTCTCCTGCAAATTTTCCGCTAAGGTTGTTTTGCCAGAGCCGTCAATCCCACATATTGTTACAAGTTTTGCTTTAGCATTACCGTTCATGCTATTTCCTTTTTACAAACTAACTTCGGCTAACAAGCATAACACATTCTTTCTTATTGTACTGAACACTTTCTTTTCCTATAATCACCTAACTCTTTTTCCACTTGGAGAAGCTAATATGGACGCTATAACAATTGATGGACCCAGTGGTGTGGGAAAAACCGCGGTGGGCCTTGGTCTTGCCAAGAAACTCAAGCGCCGTTTTCTCAGTCTGGGCATGTTATTCCGCGCCCTTGCGTGGGGAACTCTCCGGGGTATAGACTTTAGAGTTGACGCTGGTAGATTCCGTTTGTCCCTGGAGAGTGCCGATGACGGAACCCCTATGTACCTCCCGAAAGTCGATAATCAGCTACTTGATCGGGAGCTATTCCAAGATGCTGCATTAGAGGCTCGCTGTGCTCAGCTTGCCATGGAGCCCTGGGTGCAGGAGTGGATAGAGACATTTATTCAAAAGAATTTTACTCAAGACAGCTTGATTGTAGAAGGGCGAACAGGTGGAATCTTCTTCCCCGATGCCTCCTGCAAAATATTTCTTACTGCGTCTCCTGAAGAGCGATTGAGGAGGGCTGTTCAAGAAAGTCAACGCATAGGCATGCCTCTTTCTGATGAAGACGTTAGAATTATGCGTCGCGATAGGGATCTCTTGGACTGGACTCGTAAAGAGAATCCCCTACGCCTTAGCAGTAATTCCATTGTCTGGGACTCTACTCTAACAGAATTCTCTCAGACCGTGTCTCAATTAGAAAAGCGTATACTCCATCATCAAGGCCAAAAGAAACTCAAAGTTTCCGTTATCATCCCCGTTCATAATAGAGAAGATCACCTTGAGCTAACACTGCGTTCCATGAAGGCGCAGACCATCAATCCCTCCGAGATAGAGCTTATCGTCGTGGATGACGGCTCTACTGACGCTTCTTTTGCTGTCGCCAAAAAGTATGGCGCCCAAGCCATCAAAATCTCCAACCGAGGCCCCGGCGCCGCCCGCAACGAGGGCATGAAGCAGGCTACTGGCGATATCATCCTCTTCACCGACTCAGACATGCTTTATCCCAGTGATTTTCTAGAAAACCTGCGTAGCACCCACGCCCTTAGTAACCACCTGATTCTCCTTGGGAGCAGAAGGCACCTCCCGGAAGCTGTAACTACTCTGTCCCCAGAACTTGCCCGACTCGATAGCCGCGAAAAGCTTTTAGGTTATTATAATTTTGACCTTCATTCTCTTAACAAGCCCTGGAGTCTTGCCTACACTTGCAATTTCTCGGTAGATGCCTCTCTTGTCCAAGACTGTAAATTCGATGAAGACTTTACCGGGTGGGGCCTTGAAGACATCGACTTCGCCTATCGCCTTTATCAGGGTGGTGGCCGCTTCGCCTATTCTCGTGCACTCGCAGGCTACCATCTCTATCATGACCGATCCTTCTCTCAGGCTCGCTTTCTTCAGTGGAAGAGCAATCTAAAGCGCTTTCTGGACAAGCATCCTGAAGAGAGTCCTCAGGCATTCTCTCTCTTTGAAGAAGTCTTCAATCCCGAGACTAAAGGAGACTTCTTTGCCACGTTCGAGGATTTCGAGAGAGGAGAGCCTCCTACTAAAGACGCCCTGTGCATTGATCTCTCTGCAAACGACCGCGACCCCATCATAGAAATCCAGGACTGGGCTTTCCGTAAGGATTGTCATGAGGACCTCTTTTTCATCGGTGACGATCATAAACACAATTTTGAAGTTTATCTCCCTTTCATCAACTTCGACAAGCGAGTTCACTTTTTCCCCAAAGAGTGCTGGCATAAATTCAGGCCTCAGCTGGAACAGCGCTATGTTCAGGCAGGTTTACAATGGAAGGATGCCCTAGCCTAATGATCAAGCGTAGCGAAAGAATTCATCTCGTAGAACCTGGATATTGGCTTTCGCTCGTGATAGATCAGCCTGCAAACTCAACAGATAAGCTCGTCATCCTCTGCCACGGACTTACTGGCGACAAAGTCGGCAACCAGAAATTATTGGAAACTCTTTCTCGTCACCTCGTAGAGAAAGGCCATGCCGTGTTGCGTTTTGATTTCAGGGGGTCTGGTGACTCCTCTGGACTTTTCGAAGATACCACCTTTTCCGGAATGGCAGAAGACCTCAACAACGTGATCCACTGGGTTCAGACCGAGTTAGCTTTTCAGCACTTGATCCTTGCGGGGATCAGCATCGGTGGTGTGATTCCCATGATGGTATACCCTGACCATGCCAACTGCCGGGCTGTCCTCTTAATCAGCAGCGATATCATCGACAAGCCGACACTATCTTTTAGCGGTGAGAAGAAAGCAATCCGAGGTGATGATCTTTACCTGAAAAGAGCCTTTTTTGAAGAACGCTCACACATTGCCCCTCGCGAGACACTCCCCGCAAAGGTCCCGGTCGCCCTGTTTTACGGAGAGAAAGACCACAAGGTCGTAGTAGCAGCCTTAGAGCTTGCCGATCTGGGCGTTTCCCCTCAACCCATACCTGATAGCGACCACTTATTTGAAACAGAGGAAGCTCGGAACTGTCTTGCTCAAAAAATGCATCTCTTCCTCGGAAACCTAACAAGTCCCCTTGTCTAAAGGGTGAATAAGATAATAAGGACATATAATATGAATAGTCAAAGCCCCCTTACTTTGTGTTTAATCGTAAAAAACGAATCCAGATTTCTGGAAAAGTGCGTACGCAGTGTTGATTCCATCGTTTCTAAAATTGTTATCGTCGACACAGGCTCCACTGATGATACTTTAGAAATTGCAAGAAGTCTCACCCCTGATGTCATGGAAGTTCCTTTCAAAAACAATTTCAGTGAAGCCCGTAACTACGCCCTCCAGTTTGTCGATACTCCCTGGGTGCTCTACCTTGATGCTGACGAGTGTTTTGAAAAAAAGGAAGCTGAAGCTCTGCTTCAAGTAGCTCAATCCTCCCCCTCTAATATCTCAGGCTACCGTGTATGGCGTTACAACTTCTTCGGAAACGGCGGATGGTACACCTCCAAAAACCTTAAACTATTCCGTAACGACCCCACCATCAGATACGAAGGCCTTGTAGCTGAGTCCGTTAAAAACTCCATCACTCGTTATGGCGGAGAAATCCTGGATGCTCCCGTAGTACTCAATCACTTTGGCCACTGCCGCTCAGCTGACGATCGCGACAAAAAGGCAGAGTATTACTTGCGCCTCATGAAAGAAGAAGTAAAGCAAGATCCCAAGAACCACCGCATACTAGGATATATTGGCCTGATACAGCGTACCCTTGGCAAATTCGATGAAGCTCTCGAAGCTGTAGAAAAAAGCGTCTCTCTAGGATCTGACTCCTCCCACTCCTACTACTGTCAAGCTCAGGTTCTGCGATCTGTAGGTAAGGATGAAGAAGCTCTTGAAGCTTACAAGAAATCTTTGGAAATGAATCCCGAAGACCCTTTGATGTGGAATATGATCGGTGTCATGCAACTCTCCCTCCAACTCTTTTCCGAGGCCAAAGCCTCTTTCGACAAGGCCCTTGAAATAGAGCCAATTTTGGACCACGTACGAGTAAACCTCGGCCTACTGGCTCAGGCGCAAGAAGATTTTGTCACCGCTAAAGATATCTTCGAAGGTGTCGCCAGGAGAAATCCCGGCTTCCTCCACGAGGAATTCTTTGCTCGCTGCGAGAGAGACCCCTTCAGAGACTTTTATTATGAAAGCATTTTGCGCTACGCAGGCTTGGGTTATCACCTGGCTTATGCGCAGTCCAAATGCAAAAGCTTGGTTGAAGCATAAATATGCAAGATAAGAAGTCTTTCCCCATAGACTTTCTATGGGGATCTGCCACATCGGCAGTTCAAATCGAGGGAGGATGGAATGAAGGAGGCAAAGGCCTGTCCATTTGGGATCAATTTTGTTCCGTCCCAGGAAATATCAAGGACGCTTCCGACGTAAAGGTCGCTGCCGACCATTTCCACCGCTTTGAAGAAGACATCAGGCTCATGGCCCAAGTAGGTCTTAAGTCCTATCGTTTTTCCATCTCATGGCCCCGTATAATCCCCTCGGGAAAAGGTGAAATCAACGAAGAAGGACTCTTATTCTACGAAAAAATTATCGACTGTCTCCTCAAGCACAAAATAGAACCCTTTGTCACACTATATCATTGGGATTTACCTCAGGCTTTAGAGGACGAAGGAGGCTGGCCCGAGAGAGAGACCGCTTATCATTTCGCCCATTATGCCCAGGTCGTGTTCCGCCGTTTCCACCGGAGAGTGAAATATTGGGTCACTCACAATGAACCCTACATCGTCTCTGTCCTTGGACACCTCACAGGAGACCATGCTCCCGGAGTAAAAGATGCCTCCAAGGCTTTAAGTACCGGGCACCACCTTATGCTATCCCACGGGCTGGCCGTTCAGGCTATGCGAGAAATAGACAGCAGCGCTAAAATAGGTATAGCTCTCAACTTACACCCTATTGAAATTGAAGGCTCCGAAGCAAAAGACCAAGCCGCTGCTGGCCTTCATGACGCTTATCTCAACCAATTTTTTCTTGCCCCTCTCTATCGTCACCCTTATCCAAAAGTTCTGCGTGACAAGTTCCCTGAGATGGAGTCTTTCATCCACGAAGAAGACCCTGCTATTATCTCCCAAGAACCTGACTTTATAGGCGTTAACTATTACACCTCCCTAAAGATTCGCTTTGATGATAGCAACAGCCTTCTAAGCACTCAAATCCTTGAACCCTTTTTCAATCCCTTTTCGGATATGTGGGGTTACAGCAAGGACGGACTTTACCAAACGCTGGATCGACTCCATAAGGAATATGCCCCCAAAGAGATCTTCATCACAGAAAATGGCACATCCGTTGAAGATGACAGCAGAAGGATAGAGTACCTCGAAAAGCACTTTTCTCAGGCTCACCGCTTCAGAGAAGAGGGAGGCCCTCTGAAGGGTTACTTCGTGTGGTCCTTTCTGGACAATTTCGAATGGGCCCATGGCTACGAGAAACGCTTTGGCCTGCACCATGTAAATTTTGACACATTTGAGCGGACGATAAAAGGCAGTGGCGAATATTATTCAAACGTAATAAAGAATCACGGAATGACAAAACCGATCCACCATGAGAATGCCCCCCACCCCGAGATAGAGAGCGTCCCCTTCTCATCTTCGAGCTTTAACGTCCTCCACCAGTTCCCTTGGGTATCGGAAAAAAAAGAAGCTGTCGTCTTCCTCCATGGCTTGGGTGAAAATCGCTCTGGCTTAAACTATATCTTCCACGACCTGTCCCGAGAATGTGTAGACCTTGGTTTTCATACCTATCGCTTCGACCTCGGGGGCTGTGGGGAAAGTACCCTGCCTCTCAGTAGGGATGTTTGGGAGCAGCAGATTAAAAACCTCATTCCTCTTCTCAAACGATACGAAAAAATACACTGGATCACACGAGGCATAAGCCTGGCCTGCATACCCCATCATGATCAGAGAGCTACGACCTTTGCCCTCAGCCCTCCCCTGCCAGGTATTCTCCAGGATCTCTTGCCCTTTGTCCCTTGGGCTCAAAAGAATGATCGCTATTGGACTCCTGCCACAGAGGATCTTAACGAAAAGGCTATGGCGTTCTGGCATTTTCTTGGTGTAGAAGCTGAATGTTTGGGCGGATTTACTATCAAGCCAGAATTCCTTGAAAGTCTTTTATCCATCTCTTGGGAGCATACTCCCGAGTGTAAAGCTTTCTTTGGTAAAACGCCTGTAAAAATCCCTGATGACTCTTTCCTTGAAATATGGGAAAATTGTCACCCTATGTTCCGATATGAATCAGACCGACAGAAACTAAAAAAAATACTTACCCAACTGCAGTAGAGAAACATGACTTCAAAATTTCGAAAAGTCCTATTTCCCATAGAAAACAATGAGATGAAAAAGTTTTTGTCTCTAGCCATTCTAATGTTGCTTATCATATTTTGTAACACCCTCTTGCGCAACTTAAAAGACACTTTGATTGTGATGACCAATGGAGCTTTCTCCCTGGCATTCGTCAAGACATGGTTTGTACTGCCCCTTATGTTCGTTTTTTTCTTCGTCTATTCCAAATTAAGCAACCACTTTCAGCCCAGCAGCATTTTCTGCGGCATAATATTGGCATTCATGCTTGTTTTTGCTGTTTTTGGGTTTGTCATCCATCCCTATGTGGACTTCTTTAAGCTGACAAGCATTTACTCATACCTACCCGACTCTTTCTTACACGGCGGTCTCTATCATCTAGCTGTGCTCATAGAATACTGGCCTTTTACTTTCTTCTATTTCATTTCTGAGTTGTGGAGCAGTGTGATGATCTCGCTGCTTTTCTGGCAATTTACCAACTCTTTTGTTTCCACAGATCAAGCCAAAAGATTTTATCCTCTCTTTGGTCAGATTGCGGATTTCGGGATGATCATGGGGGGCATCACTCTCGTATTGTTATCCCGTGAGACATCGCAAAACTATCAGAGGAGCTGGGAGCACTCTTTTGCTTACTTTACCATTATCCTTTTGGTGACTAGTACAGCGATATTATTTCTTTACAGATATATCAATAAAAACATTGTCCCCATGGATACAGAGGAAAAGGGAAACCAAACAAAGAAAAAGACCACCCTTTCTATCAAAGACAGTCTAAAACACGTGGCCAACTCCCCTTACCTTAGCCATATGGCCGTCATGGTTCTCTGCTTTGCCGTTACTAGTAACCTTCTTGAGATCTCCTGGAAATACTACATTGAAAGTTACTCCGAGACTAAAAATGAATTCACGACCCTCTTAGGATATTTCTCTGTCGCTACTGGAGTTTCTACGATTCTCCTGATGAGCGTAGGTAGCCTTTGCCTCAGATTCTTTGGGTGGAGGATAGGAGCACTGATACCTCCAATTTTTATTCTGATCTCTGGCCTATCGTTCTTCTCCAGTGTGTATTTAGAAAATTTTCTTGACGTTAAGCTACAGGCAATCGGAAGCTCATTCCTTTTCCTCGTGATCGTCTTGGGCTCTCTTACAAATATTTTCGGCAAATCCATCAAATACGCATTATTTGACCCAACAAAGGAAATGGCTTACCTTCCCTTAGATCAGGAATCTAAAGTAAAAGGGAAAGCCGCTGTAGATGTTGTGGGCGTTCGTCTCGGCAAGTCTGCCGGTTCTTTGATCCAGCAAGGAGTTTTCGCCTTTTTTACCAATTTCTCCTCAGCATTCATCTATTTATTAGGGACACTCGTAGTTATGTGCTTGTTTTGGATACGATCCATTAATATCCTTTCACTTTTATATAAAAAACGTTTAGAATATTCTGAAGATTAAACAATTAATAACTAGTATAATACCTTAATGATAAAATTCTTGTTTCCATTTTCCCGTTCAGAGATGCTCCGCTTTCTCCCAATGGCAATAATGTGCTTATTGCTCACAACGGACTACCACCTACTACGAAACATTAAAGAAACTCTTATCGTCACCCACCCCCATTTAAAAGCTGAGGCACTACCTTTTATTAAAACGTGGTTCCTGCTGCCGATTGCCTGGGGATTTTCTGTGGGTTACATATCTCTGTCTTCCCGGTTTAGCCAGAAAGCACTTTTCTTTATGATTTTCTTCCCATTCCTCATCTACTACATGCTATTTTTCTTTGTATTCTACCCTAACCGAGAACTCATAGAATGGCACGCTGCCGGGATATTTTTAAAAGAACTCCTTCCTAATTGGATGGCACCCATTTCCGAAATTTTCAGACACTGGTACCTCTCCTTTTTTTATATTATCTCTGAGATGTGGGGAACAACCGTCATTCTTTTGCTCTTCTGGGGTTTTGCCAATAGAATGACCCACCCTGAAGAAGCGAAAAGGCTATACCCTTTCCTCATTTTCCTCGCTAACCTTTCCGGAGTTTGCTCCGGAAAGTTTACCCTTTGGGCCAGCTCCGGCTCTGACCTCAGCTCCATAGAGAAATGGGAAAATTTCCTTAACTATACAGCCACTTTCATCGTGATAACGGGAGTAATCGTTGCTTGCATCTATTACTTATTGTATCGCTATCATTTCCAAGAACAAGGGGTGATAGAAGAGCAACTCAAGAACGACGCCAGCAAAACCCCTTTATCCGTTCATCTGAAGCAGATAATCTCTACAAGAGGTCTTTGGCCACTAATGTGGATGACTTGTGCTTATTTCTTTAGCACCAGTCTCATGGAAGTACTCTGGTACAATCAACTCAGTATTCTGCATCCGGATCCCGTTGCCTTTAATATGTACCTGAACCAGGTGACCATTTATATCGGAGTATTTTCTACCCTGCTTTCCCTTGTTGGAGCTGCACAGATAGTAAAGTATTTCTCCTGGGGAATAGCCGCCTCAGCGACCCCCATTCTTTTGCTTCCTTGCGGAATTTTAATTTACTTCTTTTCCGCTTCTGCTTCCGCAGACCCCATCTTTTTACATTATACCGTTGGACTCGGAGCTATCTACTTTACTTTAAACCGCGTCTGCAAATACACCTTCTTCGATGTATCCAAGGAACTTGCCTTTACCTATCTCCCCCTACAAACCAAGGTGCAAGGAAAACCCATTGTAGACAGCTTCTGCCCTAAACTGGGTAAATCCTGCGAAGGTATATACCTTCAATTTCTTTTAGGGACCTTCCAAACTCTTTCCAGTGCGCTACCTGTAGCCATTATTTCCATCTCCATTATCAAGATATTCTGGATCTGGTCAGCCTATTGCGGGCAAAAATTTATTACCGAAAAAAAACAGGTGGCTGCTATACCCTCCTAGTGCGTAATAAAATTAGGGAGAATAACTTATGATGACGATGAAATCCTTTACAGCGATTCCCCTTGCCGTCCCCCCTGAAGATCTTTGTGGAATGCTCGACGCTGATACTATGTCCTCATTACGGAAGAGTTCCTTTCAAGGAAGAACCTACGTCAATAAATTCTCCTCTCGATGCTCTCTACCGAGAAAGTTCCGCAATCTGATATCTACAACTGTTTCTGGGATGCCGTAAAAAGCAACAAAACTGCTTCTGCTAAACATTTCATTGATATGGGTGACCTATCTTCTCGCTGTATCCAAAAAGCTTTCGTCAGATCCCTCGAACTAAACAACCGAGAGCTAGCTCTTCATATCCTAAAAAAACACGAGATTGACGGTCATCGCCTGGAAGAAGGGATAACACTTGCTATCACAAAAGAATTTGAGTCAGTTTTTGAAGCTCTAATGAAAAAATCTCAGATCTCTGAACAAGTCATGGAAATGACTAGTTCTCTAGCTAGGGCGCAGCAAAATCAAACAATGCTGAAGATCTTGGGCTACGAGGACTAGCCTCATCCTCCCGAAGTTTCTTTCTTTGCCCGCTGCTAGATCCATCTTCCAAATCTAGCCCTCGCTTGTTACTTGGAAGAGTGGGAGCTTGCACTTCTGTCGAGTTAAGTACTTTGAGGTACTCCAAGGCTTTTTTATTTTTGTTTTGTATCGCCTTGAGCAACCATTTGCTGGATTGCTCTAGATCTCCAAAGTCTTTACAAAACTGTGATAAAAAAAATTGTGCGTCAGAATGCTCAAGAAAAGCCGCTTTTCCGAGATATCCAATACTTTTTTGAGCGTTTTGCTCAACAAGGCCCAAAAGAAACCATTCTTCAGCTTCTGAACTAGCCTGCGGAGGCTCCGCGAATTCTGATTTAACAAGTACTACTTCTTCTGTAGAGGGGATATCCTGAGAGTCTTGTAAGTAACAAACCCTGTCATCCATAAAATTCCTGAAATCCGGGATAAGAGAAACGGGATTAGATTCCTGTCTCTGGCCATCTATGTAATAGACAGCATCTCCATTTACAAAAAAATTATTTACATGGCCTATTCCAATATTGTTACGATGAGTATAAAACAAAAAGCCTCTTGTCTGACCATTTTTATTTCTGGGTAGATCCAGAAGCTTCCCCGTTAGCTCTGTTCGATTACACACTGGTAGTCGAACTCCTTTTTCGATTTGGGGGAAATCCAGGCTTTGAATATTCTCAACAGGAGCCCCTGCTCTAAGATCTATCGTAACTATTTCAGAAAAAGCTTTTAAACAAACACTGAGTATCCGCTCGTCTGTCAGCTTACCCCTAGTAGTACTTTTGTCTTGAAGAGGAGGAGAAGGAGAAAAAAGATTTGCGTTTTCGGTTGGCGCCGGAAATAGATCTTCGAAAGTATCAGTACCTTTCAAAATCCTATGAACTTGCATAGCACAATGCCCACAGTTCTCTTTTCCGCCGTTTCTGTTAATATCTTCAAACATCCGTACTAAAAATTGCATGCAATCAAGAGGTGGAAGTATCTTAAAATCGGCTACTGATAAGCGCTGAGGTATAAGTGGCGTGGGTTCATAATTTAGAGTGTCAAGTAATTCGTTAAAATCAATCCCACCTGAAAAATCAAATAAAAAGGGGTCCTCTGGTCCATTAAGTACAGGTCTTTCTTCAAGATCAAAATCATAAATTTCATTTGGCAAGGGTAAACCATCAAGCCATGAACTTATTGGGGGAAGGAGATTATTTGGAATAGCCATTTATTACAGAACCTATCTCTTTTGTCTCAAAAATCGAATAATAAACAGATATACTACCATTTAAGTAAGTAATTGTAAATAATTAACTATAACACTTGACTTGATATAGTTTTAAATGAAAAGATCCACGTTGCAAAACCAAGTTGACCACCAAGTAATATTACTAATAACCACGTAATTAAATAATGACTATTCCACGACCTCCCAGCTTACTAATAAAAAAAATGAATCCTAATGTCGTAGTTCCCAAGGATCTTATAGAACAAAGATACTGCTAGGCTTCACTCCTACTTATGACACACATAAGTAGCGCCATCAGACTGGGTAGGACGCAAGACAATCCCTATATCTTCTTTAAAAACTTCTAGAGAAAATGGAAAGAAATCCAGCAGTACAGCTGCCTCCAGGTCCTTCCTGGGAAAGTTCCCGTTTGTTTTATCCACGAAACTTCTCCCTCCAGGGGAATTAACCACACGCCTAAGATATGGCGTAGGATCTCCCCCCCCTTGGATTAAGCTCTCTCCAAGATAATCTGCCAAAGCGAGATCTTCGTCCCCGTCAGATCCACCCGTCATCACAAATGTCACCTTGTTTGGTAAGAGACATCTTATTCTCTCAAGAGTCCCCCCAGCAACAACGAAGCTTGAAACGAGGATTATCCGTGAATCAATCGCACCAACAACTCCTTTTGTTCCACAAGACGTCCTTTGGACAAGAGTCCTGCCCGCAACATTTCTTTCCGTAAACTGTATGGGTGAATTCCCATAGTCAAATCCCTGACAAGGAAGGCCCTTTTCCTCTCCTATCAGGAGGAAATCCGGGTTCTCCTCTTTTAGTGCAAAGGCCTCTTCTACCTCTTTGACAAGTAGTATCTTCTCTGCACCAGCAGCAAACGCATAGGCTGCAGTAGTAAAGGCCCTCAAAACATCGATGACCACCACAAAATCTTCAGATACACACTTTGATGTATAGACTTTTTCTATAAGTAGATGACTATGTTGTGTAGAATAATCTGCCATTTGGAAATTCCCCTTCCCCCCAAAAAAACTATCATTAAATATTTTACTGCTGCTTGTCAACCCATTGGAGTGGAGTTAATGCGGAAAATATAATTAACCCCCCGGACTCAAGAAAATCCCGGGGGTTATAAGAAGGGCAGATCTAAAGTGTCAGATCTGCAATTATAGGCAGGTGATCTGAGGGATAAGCTACGCTTTCATATCCTTCAAAGCTTTCTTTGATT
>JBLFWS010000092.1:0-13366 GCA_047611865.1 Chlamydiales bacterium | reverse complement strand
TTATTTCTTTGTTGGAGAGGGGTTTATAGGTGATTTCTTCTTAAGGCCACGGTAGTGGTCTTCCCTCTTGATAGCCCCGTGCTTTAGCTCGGGGATAGGAAAAAAAGATTCTGTGCCACGGTAGTGGCACCTCTCCAATATAAGCAAAGAACAAAACGTTTATCAATTTTGATACCCTGCATTTTTAGAAGATCGGGCATGACTCAGTTACATAATCACAAATTCCTTCGCTTCTCTTAAGTCATCCGAGATTTTGGTCAGACAGCCTATAGGCTTAGGAAAAAGTGTTACCTTGAATTGAAACATGCCAAAATTTAAAAATAAATATCTTAGGAAAATAAGTGTAGACCTTGAGGCGCTAAAAGGAGTAGTAACTTGCTGCAGAACTTGTTCTTGTATACTAATCTAATAGGTACGGGCAGTAGGTTTCGTAATCTTTAGAAAAAGGGATGTTGAGGCCTTGAATTCTTTGATCGACTTTTGAAAGGAAGTTATGGGCTTTTTGGATGTATTTTTGAGCACTGTTGCTATGGGACTTTCTAGATGCGGCACAACGTGAGGCTGCACGAAAAGGAGCTATGAATTTCTCTTTCCTAAATGCTGATGATAGTTGTTCTTTGCTAATACCGCCATTCCAGTTTTAGATACTGCTCCATTTGCATTCGTTGTATTTGTTAGATTCTCCAAGCGAGATTTTAACGATGCCAAAGATACTTGGTCAGCTTCCAGGAAAAAATCAGTAAGGTGTTCTTCGGTGATTTTTTTGAATAATTCGTTGGCCTTGGAAATTTCTTTGTCTTTCTCTCGACCCCAATGGCCGATTTCTATCACGGAACTGGTGTTTATATTATCCTTAAAATCTAAGGTTTGCGTCTCTTCTAAAAAATTTTGAAGGCTGTTTTGAACCAAGTCTTTACGATATCCTGTTTCCAGCATGCTGTCCTCATAAGTAAAAAATAATGTGATGTGAAAAACATTTTTACAATTCTATTGCGGTTCCCCCGATTTCACCGGCTTCAATACGATCGTTAAAGCGGACAATGACTCTTTTTAGATAGCCATCAATAGTGTCCATGGAGCGTTGTAATGTGCGTCTAGAGCTGCCTTCAAATTTTCCTAAAAAACGAGAGTTAATGTGGTTTTTCACGCCGTTGACCATGTTACTTACGCTCCTAAGGAAATTGATATTATTACCGGAATCAATTGATTCTATGGAAGAGTATATGAGTCCGAGCGCTGTATTAAGTTTCCCCTCAGGAGTCTTGGCATTGACTTTCAGGGTTTTTCTTCTGTATAGGGTTTTTTCTATTTTATCCCAAATCTGGTCTATCTCGGAACCTTTAGTGCTAGTTATTGAGTCGGAAACGGTAGCCGCAATGTTTAGGGCGTCGATTGGATCTGCACCGCTAATTGACTGGATCTTTTTGAAAATAGCGGATGCATCTACCATGGCTGCCGGGCGAAGGAAGTCTAGGTAGTTTTTTTTAGTGGTGGGTGCTCCCACTGTACCAAAACCAAAACTCATAAATAGATCCCCCTGTTTGACTATTCTTGTTCCATAAGATTGGCAAGGCGAAGAAAGCTTCTTCCAAACCTTTCCTTATCTGTAGTGATTTTACTAAGAACTATTTCCCGCAAAGAGTACGGAAGGATGCGGTAATCCAGAATTTTCAATTCTTCTTGAGAGAGAGCTTCTAATGCTGATGCGTCTACCACCATGCGGAAGTTATCGTTTCGGTTCATCTTGTTAAATTGTACGGAGGCCTGAGAGGACGACCAGTTAACGGTGATGACATTGTCGAGTCCAATGAGTGCGGGATCGTCCATAGCAGCAATGAGCTTGTTGCCGATTTTATGTCCGATGATACCCTGTAGCTTGACAACGGCGAAGTGCTTTTCGGGGATCATTAGGGAGAGGCTGTGGTGGGTTAAGCGGTAGGGGATTTCAATAAATTCATCGGTACACGGGGTGATAGCAATTTTTGAAAGTTGACACTCTTCAATGAGGAGTTCATGTAAGTAGGACTCCCAAATGTTACGGCTGTGGGGGGGAGTCTGAATAAGTAGTTCAGAGGATTCGCTACTTTGCCAGAAGCCATTGAAGGTTTCTTCTGCTGTTAATACGTATTCATCGCCCTGATTGTACCATATGACGAGGTCGGAGTCATCATAGAGAGATGTAGCTGAGGTAAAGCGTTTGGCAATGGCTTGTAGGCCCCCGATATCTTCAGCGGCGAGAAGTAGAGCTAGCCTGAGAGAAGAAATTTGCTGAGGGGGGTAAATCATTCCAAAGGCGACATTATTTGCAGGAGGGCTTGGGGTCGTGTACAGTTCATCGAAAACTTTAATCCCCTTTTCTGTGAAGCGAATGGGAAGGTAGCCTGTAGTATCTTCAAGGATTGGACGGATAATTTCGGCTTGTCCAATAACGATAGTGCGGTGTAGAGGGAGATTTTCCGGGTCGTAAAGAGAAAGAGGGACCATTGGGAGCTCTACCCCAAGATCTGGGAATCCAAAAAAGTCAAGAGAAGCTAATTGGGAGGCAAGTTCTTTTGCGTATTGAAGATATTCTTCCGAGGCAAAACCGTCTTGAAAAACGACATAAAGGGGGTCGTTGCGGAAAAAGTTGACAAGGCCTCCAGGGGAGTCAGCTTTTCTCCTCCAAGTGGGGTAAGCAAAATCTTCTAGAAAGAGTTTTGGGTTTCCCGATGAGGGGGCAAGAGAAAAAACTTTTCGATTGAAGTGTATCTCTTTAATATTTTCGGGGAAGCCTTCCTCTTTCGAGAGGCTCAGTTCAAGAGCATTTACGTTAGGAGCTTTGATATAAAGGGCTTCATTCTGGATGGTAACAGCAAGTTTTACTGGGTCTTTTTCCGATCTCTTTCCTATCACCTTTAGCCACGGAGTTAGCTGTACATATTGATAATCTTCGAAAACAAAAGAGGGGATGCCGGCTTCATTTTTTGTATGGTTTAGGAGGTGGTTAGCGGCGTCTTCCAAGTTCCCCGTAACAGCGACTGCTTGAGAGTTTCCCCGGTCCTGTAAGCGCGAGATCAGATGAATACCTCCCCAAGGAGATGAGGTGGGGGTCGAGTGTTCATTAGAAAATAGTACTATGGGGAGTTTGTCTAGATTCGGAAGGTTTAAGGCGAGTCTGCTATTGTCGAAAGCGACACCTTTAAAGTGGCCACGGTAGTTATTAGCAATAAGCAATGCGGCATCGGCCGCTTCACCAGAGCCAACAAGAAAATGAGGGATATTTCTTATCTGGGGGTATAAAGTACTTAGATCTTCTAAAAGTTTCCAGAAGTCTCCTTCTGCAAGAAGTTGGTAATTCATGAGAGGGCGGGAAGGAATGTGTATAGTCCAAACGTTGTAGGAGCTGAGGGGGATTTCACTTTGGGGCTCTGTTCCAAGAAAAATGAAAATACCTTTTGCAGAAGCTGAGTTTTTTGGGGCTCGGATTGTATATTGGGTGTCATGACTATCAAACTTACTTTTGTAACGCAAGGGAATGATGACATCGGAGATGACGGGAAGTTCCCATGGCTTTTTTCTTAGCTGGCGGTGTAAGTCACTAAGGAGACTGTTGTTATTGGGGTCTTTTTCCAGAGCGTCGGTGGTCTCGAAAAAAGAAGAACATAGTTTGTTTTGGATATTTGGGGGTAGCTCGCGGAGAGCTTTTTGTACAGTTGTCCAGCTGGGGGAGCGGGGTATAGGGCTGGGTGCGGCAGCATAAGGCTCAGGAGTTTTAACAGGACTCTCCTCTTTCGAGATATGAGTCCATCCACATGATAAACACAGTAAACACGCCGCAATGGGCAAGGAATTCTTGAAAAATGTCATATTTTTCGTTCCCTCCGTAAGGCTGGATGATAGGGGTTTCTAGATTTTCTTTCAAGGAAGGGCTTCAATGAAGCTTTTCCTTTTTTTCCACTTGTGGTTCACTGATCTTTAGATCATGAAGGGAGGAAGCACCCATGGCAAGAAGAAAAATTCTGGATCCTATTCACTCTTTCATCCGTTACAACAACGGAGAAAAACTTGTTCTCGCTTCGTGGCCTATGCAGCGGCTGCATTATATCCACCAGAATTCTCTTGCTTATCTTGTCTATCCTGGAGCTACCCATAGTCGTTTTGAACACTCCCTAGGGGTGATGGAGCTTGCGGGGATGGCATTTGATACGATAGCATCAGAAGAAAACCGGCACGAAAGATGTCGCGATGTTTTTCCTACTGATAGTCAGTTGGATTACTGGAGACAAGTCTTACGATTGGCAGCCCTTAGCCACGATATGGGGCACCTGCCTTTTTCCCATGCCGCAGAAGAGGAGATCCTACCTCCAGGAACAAATCACGAAACCTACACTATGGAAATTATCCGTTCTGATGAGATGAGAGCAATTTGGAAGCAAGTTGATGATCGTATCGATCCTGAACACATTGTTAAATTAGCCGTTGGTGAAAAGGAATTGGATGTACCCTTTACTCCATGGGAAAAGATCCTATCGGAAATTATTACAGGTGATGTATTTGGCGTTGATAGAATGGACTACTTGCTTCGCGATTCTCACTATACGGGAGTACCTTCAGGACGTTTTGACCATTATCGCCTGATTGATATGTTGCGTGTTCTACCCAAGAGCCGTACTTCTGATGAAATTACCTTGGGGATTGACGAGGGAGGTCTTCGGTCAGCAGAAGACTTACTCCTTTCACGTTATTTTATGTTCAAGCAGGTCTATTATCATGATGTCTGTAGGGTGTATTCTTTTCACCTAACAAAATTCCTTAAATTATGGAAAGCCGAGAACCCGGGTTTACAGAATATCATTTACCGTATGACAGATAATGAGGTTCTGGCAGAACTTCTTAAAGCGTCAAGAGATGCGGGGCATCCAGGGCATGAGCCAGCAAAAAATATTATCAGAAGAGAACATTATAAATTGCTCTTTCAGCCGACACCGGAAACTTCCCAAAGAGGGCTAACAGGTAATGTCATATTTAACCTGGCAGTCGAAGCCTTTGGAAGCGATGCGGTATTCCATGATCAAGGTGATAAATCAGGGAAGATTCCTTGCTTCACAGTACTTACACGAACTAACGGCCTGGAGAGCTCGGAAAAACTTTCTTCGATTTTTTCAACAATTCCCCCCGTTGAAGCAGAATATGTATTTATCAGAAGAGAGGAATGTCAAGAAGCACGTAGGTGGCTGCGCGAAATTTTAGATAATAGCGCCGAAGGAGTACATCCAAAACTTGGCAACAATCTTAACAGATGAATTAAAGTCATGCTTTTTGCTAATTAGGCCGAGTTATTGTCCGAGCGTATAAAATCATTTTTCTTTGAATAGAGGGTGTCTTTGCGCAATCTATCGCTCTCTTTCCTTCCTTATCTACTCGTAAGAGATCAGATCCGGCACAGATAAGTTCGACCACGACAAATTCATGACCGTATGCGGCAGCGACATGTAGTGGGGTTCGGCCTGTCGCATTTTGTGCATTAAGTTCTGCACCTCTACTCAAACAATCACAGATCATCCCTTGAGTGCCTTTAGAGGCTATATCAAATAGTTCACTGGTTGCAGTCATAGGTTTTTCCTATTTACTAATAGCTGTCTTGTGAAGAAAAAGATTGTAACAGAGTTGTAAATTTAATGACAAATATGAGCTTGAAAATTATTTAATGGTGCATATAATGAGAATACTTGTGACACGTTATTAAATACTTCTGATTTTGGGAGAATAAGCAAGACTTTACTACGATCTTAGCACTTATAGTGATTTGACAAACAAAATGAGGGTTTCCAAATGCGTTTGATTAGATCAATTTCTAAGATGCTAGTCCTATTCATTTGTTTTCCCTTTCTTTTATTAGCTTCTAAGAATGAAACCCAAATCTTTAACTCTCCCAATTTCCGTTTACAACTTGGTCTGGATGTAAGCCTCCTTAATGGAGAAGCGAGAGAAACCGTTTACGATACGGATCAGGATCGTAGAAAAATCAGTGAACTATTCTGGGACTTAAAAGAAATACCAATGGTAGGAGTTCATCTTCGTTCCGACATTTTTGACGATTTTAGAATAGACTTGAACGCAAAAACGAATGTGGCGCAAGGCAGTGGAATCATGACTGACTGGGACTGGTTGCACCCTACCGACCCATCATTTTGGACGAATTTTTCTCAGTCGAGTGTGGAAGTAAAAGATGCTCAAACTTTTGATCTTAACGCTTCTTATGCTTTTTTTAAATTCGATGAAGGCAGAGGGCGGGTTCGAGCTATAGGAGGCTTTAAATATCTATTTTGGAAGTGGGAAGATCATATTGACTATCTTGTATATTCTTCTAATGCAGGTGGAGGAGCTGTTCGTGATATCTTCATCCCAAAAAATGGAGAACGAGGGATCGATTACCAACAACATTTTAGCATTCCTTACTTTGGTGTAGGCGCAGAATTTCCTTACAAAAGTTTCATTTTTGACCTACACATCCTTTACAGCCCCTTTGTAGTGGCAAGAGATCGCGATTACCACATCCTTCGTGATTTGCTCTTCGAAGAAAAAGCCAATAATGGGCAGTACTACTCATTTGGTGGCGAAGCGAAGTGGAATGTTTTTAAGGACTGGTTTTTGGGGTTAAATATTCAGTATGAGAGGGTTAAAGAGATGAGAGCAGATACATTTATTATTGTGGATCCTTATCCCCATCTCATTATACCCAATAGTGCAGGGATTGCTTATGATTCCTATCAGGTGGGCATAAGTATTTCAAAAAAAATCTAGTCGACTTCCTCTCTGAACATTGAAATTATTTTTAAGAAAATGAAGGTTTTGAGTATTCAAAACTTTATTTTTATTTGATAGTTTGCTATCTTGTTTTCATCTCGAGCACCTATCAAGAGGCAAACTCATGACAGTAATGACTGTAGACCCATTCACAACTGTAGCAGAGTCAAGCAACGAATTTGTGAGACAAGTTTCTCTAAAAAAGAGAACGATAAAGGAAAAATTTATTTCCAGATCAAGAGCATTCGATAGATCACAGCCATCTTCTCAATCTGTTGAACAACGACTGATAGGAAAGCCTATTGGCACTTACATAGCTTTTGAATCGCCTGAAAATGACGGCATTTTGATTTCCTGGATTAATGAAAGCAGAAACCTTGCACAGGTAGAAGTCAAAGTTTCCGATTATGGATTGGAGTTGCGAAAAGCTATGCCTAAAGGAAAGTATTTCGGTAACCTTCAAGAACTTGTCAAAATGTACTCCGAACTATTTAGCACACCTCTTTTGGTTTTAGAAGCACGCTCTCGTGTGTGCTATCAAAAACGCGTCACTCGCCTTTCATGGGAACTAGACCTGAGTAAAGTTCTCAAGTTCGGTATCTCCGTGAGAAGCCTTCACAATTCACGATAATTCCTCTAGTTTTGGGCTGCAAGAGTAAAATCTTGCAGCTATTTTTATTTCTTACATGGATACAGCTCTCAGCTTCGAGAAAGACAGTAAATCAAAGACCACACATATTATAAGCTGAGTTTTATTCGTGGCTTTTATCTAAATCTTTCAGTTCTTCTTTTGTATATTTACCGATAGGAAAATCAGCCTTTCCGGGGGGCATATCCACTAGCCCTTGACTGGGATTAGAAAGAGCTCGTTTGTATTGTTGAATTAACTTTTGATTGAGAGCTTTGTCTTCACTTGATACTTTGTGTTTACTTTTGCCTTCTTCTCGTTTTAAGTCATGGTCTTTGTCAAAGGGGGAGGGGAGCGAGCCTTCATTTAAAATCTCTAATATCAATCAACTTCTTCTAAAGAGATGTATACCAAACGCGGACATAAACTTTTAATTTTAGAATAGCTGTATTGGGCTAAGCAATGATAGCAAATACTCAAAGTACCATGATTTTTTTCGAAGAGCCAAGTGGTCTTCACTTGAAGCTAGTGGGATACTATTACTTCAATCGATAAAAGTTTTTCTTCCCAAAAATGTTGTTGAAATTGTGGTAGACACCACTTTGGAGAGGCGCCGAGGCCCTTACATTTTCGGTTTGGTAAAACACCGAGATGCCGTTCGGTCAACGAATAAGAAAAAAGTATTTAGTATTGGTCACAACTGGCTTGTTGCTTCTGTACTTATCCGTATTCTGTTGTCGATTAATTTGCCGAGCTTGTCGAAAGGCAAATATTCAATTTTGTACGCAGCTACGCTTAGATGCTCGTCTGTTTGACTTTCCAGATCCCAAGCCTTATAGGAAGGGGCGTCCTAGGCTTGTAGGAAAACGATTAGCGAACATTTCATAGGAAGGTGGAATATAGAAACGACATTCCAAGAAGTTCGTGAACACTTAAAATATGAAACCCTACGTACTTGGGCTGATAAAGGCGTTGAGAAAGTTTCTCCTGCAATAATGGCTTCTTTTCTATTGTTGTTTTAATTGCTTTCAAAGCTTCAGAGGCAAAAAAAGATTCATTAAAGCCTTATCAAATAGCTTGGTATCCAAAAAATCATATAACATTTTCGGGTCTTCATGCCTACGTTAAAATGTTGATTATTAACGAACAACTTTTCCTAGGTTCGGCTAAAAGGACGACTCTGAGAAAAGGTACCTTGGAAAACTTTCTATACAGGATGGCTGTTGGATAAAAATGTCGAAAGTCGAGTCAGTGGTTAATCTTCAATCACGAGTGGTATAGCCAAAAACCGATTGTTCAAGTTTTGGGGTATCGATAGATAGTAGCGTAATTAGATAACATCGCCAGGATCCCTGCAAAGTCGTGAGTTAAATTTGAATTTGTTGTAAGCTTATCGCTTCACACTGATAACAAAACTAACGGTACATAACAGATGAGCATTTCCACAGAGACAGCTAATGAAACATTTAACTCCACCAGCCTAGCCCTTTTCGAAGCTCTAAACAGTATTTCCGACCCTAAAAAGAAACGAGGAGTGCGTCACAACTTTCACGCGATTCTGAAGCTCGAATTCTAGGGTTCTGCTCTAGTACTTCATTTCAATCCGATTTTCGGGTTGAGCACCGATCTTTTACCACCTAGCAAACTGTGGAGATCTCACTAACACCAAATGGGTTGGTTTCGATCTCCACAGTTCACCAGACGGGGAAATATCAGCACGCAACCCGAAAATCTAATTGAAATGAAGTACTAGGCTTGTTTGTCTAGAGCATATAGTAGAATTTGCTGGAGTCAGCTCAAAGAACCTCAAGAGAGGAGGTATTCAAAACAAGGTCTCAATCCATAAAAGATCTTTTCCCATAGGTGATCGTCAAGAATTTGGCCATTGGGAAGGAGACCTTATCATAGGTAAGGAGCAACAATCTGCGATGGGAACTTTGGTAGAGAGGAGTAGTCGATATACCCTTATAGTACCATTGAAAGCCCGTAATTCACAAACTGTAGCCGATGCATTTATCGAAGTACATGAATAATTATCACCACACCTCCGTAAAAGTCTTACCTATGATCAAGGCACTGAAATGGCCGAGCATGAGAGACTAACAGAAAAAGTGGGCATTCAGGTTTATTTCGCAGATCCGGGCCAACCTCAACAACAAGGAACTAATGAAAACACAAATGGTCTAATTCGAGAGTGTTTCCCGAAGAAAATAGATTTGAGAAAATACTCGGATGAGGAAATTTTTCCGAGTGGAAAATATTTTAAATCAGAGACCCAAGGCAGTCCTTTCTTACGCAACTCCTAAGGGGGAATATTTACTTTGGCTGGAAAGTACCCTAACAAAGAACTCAAGCACTTCATTTTTTGAGGCTCAAGCAGTGGTTTTTTCTTGTGGCTTTCCCTCTCACCCATGACTTGTCCTGGAGGGAAAGCCACAAGGAAAGGCCAACGCCAGCGACAAAAATCTTTACACTTTCTTTAAGTAAATCATATGTAAATGAACTAAAATATACTTAAAAATAGAGATATAAACTCCGGAATGAACGAAAAGCTCTCTTTTTCTCACTTGCCGTTCGGCTAGACTGTTGAATCCGCCGCCAAACCTAAAAATCCCGAATTAAACAAAATCCTAACAAACTATTTATACAATACAAGCAAAACTAATCTACAATGGCCATATAGTTACATTTAATAATATATGGAGGTTAATAGTGGCTAGTTCGATACAAACAGGTGCAACTACTTATTCTGCCACGTTGTATTCAATGACAGATGAAGATCCCGGAATAATGAGACCTAGATCATGCCCGGCATTAGCGGACATTTCCGGAGAAGAAGATATTCCTATACCAAGCTCCCGCAGTTTTGAAAGAATCCCTAGTTGCGCAGAAAAGTTTCACAGACAAGAGATACCGCTTGTTTCCGTCAACATTTGGAAATTGTTTAGTAGAAAAGTCCAAAAAGCACTAGAAAGCGAAGGCTCCGATATAAGCTCAACTCGATGTGAATTACGAAATAACTTAGATCAACTGTTCAACAGAATTTTCCAAGGAGAGGATCCATTACCTGTTTCTGTCACAGAGTTCCTTCAGGATATAGACAGTAAAACCTTAGCCGAAGTGACACAAAAATATGCCCCCCTCGAAGGAGTGCCTCCCAGCCCGCTTGCCCAAGAAATCCCCACTCTTTTCCATGGGCTCAGCACACTTCAAAGGCGCGAAACATCAGCCCTCAGAGAAAAACTTTTTGGCCAGTTACAATTGGATGGGGCAGGAAGAAAAGATGAAATGTTACGCCTGCTAATGCATGAGAAAACGATGTCTCGCAGCAGAAAAGGAGAATATAATTTTGATGCATTTGTCCTTGACAGAGTAGAAATAACTGATTTTGTGAATCAGTTACAAGCCAATCTTCCTGAAGAAGGTAGTAGGAGAATACAACTATTGGTTAGAAGTGGCGTACATTATACAGCACTCGATTTTGAAATGAGTAGCGAAGGTTTAAAATGTTTTATAATGGACGCTGCAAACGACCCAAATTGTTTTAAAGTCGCACAAGAGCTAAGAGAACTTGGCATCGATGAAATCTATTTAGCTTCAGTAAAAGACGAAAAGGGTCAAGAAAGCAATAAATTACAACATGATGGGAACAGCTGCCCCGTCTTTAGCATGGATCATATTGTCCATAGTTCAAAAATGCCCAAGCTATTTGATGATTTAAGGGTTAAGCCCCAAGAATTTGTAGATGGCATTAGACACGTCAGCTGGATTGATATGAGTCCCTCTCTCGTTAAAAATGCTCAATCTATTTCATTTCTTGAGCGCTACCTGAAAAAGAATCCTGGTTCTGGCAGCGAGGTTTACAAAGCCGGACAGGTCTTTGAAGAATACCTTAAGGGTAAGTTCGGTCATGTTGAAGAAAAGGGTCGGGAAGGAAACTTGGCAGGGAAAATGAAATTAGCAAGGTACAGAGAAAAACTGGAGCCGGTTATCAGAGTTCGTCCTGACGATGTTCTTTCTGAGATTACTTGTAGATACCCCCATATAGCCCCTCCTTACCATGGGTAAAGCATCCCACCTGACCTCAGGAAAATAAGTGGTTTATATACACAAAAAACTTGAAGAATCGGTTTTTGGCTCGATCTTTTTCCACCTGACGAAATCTGAAGATTCCGCCTACTTGTCCAAGTATATCCAGAATTTTGAGGCTCCGTCAGTCGGAAAAATCTCAGGCCCAAAATTTCAATTCTTCAAGTTGTTTGTGTATATCTACAAACCACTTACTATATCTTCTAGGTTTTCATCAGAATAGTTATCTAGTACCAACGCAGCCTTTTGAAGAAGGCTATCTCTTTTCTTGTAAAGAAGGGAATTTTGGACCAAAGAGACCGGAAGGTTCTCGGATGGTAACACCTTAAGAAAAGAATCTCTTTGAGCATATTCAGTTAACGCTTTGGGCAAACTCGACCAGGAAAGACTCTTAACGCCTTCTCCCTCTACACAAGGTAATTTTTGTAGTTTATCAAACAAGTCAGGATATTTTGAGGTTTTTCGAATATGGTCATAGGAGAAATAGGGACAGCTAAAGCTGTCGAATTGTAATTTTTCTTTCGATCCGTTGGAATACTCTAAACCTGCTACAAAGACTTCTTCTGACCCACAGCTCCGAAGACAGCTTATAACATCCTCCCGTCGACTGTCACCCGCAGCATCCATTACAAAACTACTAAAAGCATCGGGGCCAAACTGTATATCTACTGCAGTATAGTGGATTTCATTCCTTATGAGAATCTGGAAGCGCTGCACTTCCTCTCTAGATTTCGATTTCAGGTCAGTGAGTAGTTTACTCAAATCCTGGATGTCCACAACAAAAGCATTAAATTCTTTACATTTTTTCTCTTGCTCAACCTTTTTTATCTGGATTAACAGTCTTAAAAGTTCGTTTTTATTAATTGGAGTTGGTAGAAATTGTTCTGATACGATCCTCTTCCTAACCTGATTTCTTTCAGCTTGCTTAGTGGCCTCCACAATAGCTTGAAATTCACCTTCTTGCTTAAATAATTTCAGAAGCGTTATGGCCACAGCCTTTGGAGCGGCTTCTAAAAGAGGGAGCCCCTCATCCTGCAAATACTTAATTTGAAGTTCTCTGAAACTTTTTGATTGAAAATCATTTAAAAGCTCTAATGATTTCTTATGGGGAGGGCATGCTCCCAACAGCCTCAAAAAATACTGGGTCAAATGATCGTTCACCACAGAACGTAGACATCCTGCTTCGGGTATCACCTGGAGGTCTCGCTCTAGTTTTCTGCATTCAACTTGCCAGAGTTTATCAGAATGACTTGAGGGGAAATTAAACATTATGAACCTTTTATTAAAACCGCATTATATTATTATGCAACTAATTTGTAAATAGAATGTTAAAAACATTATAATACAAGTAACTATTCAGGTGTGGAAAAACTAGACAGGCAAAAGCCAGGGATTACCTTTGATAGCGGGAGCAAGTGAAGTGGACCCCAAACGGGAGACAGAAAAACCTCTATTTGTAGTTACACAAACTGCATAACTTTTCTTTTTAGTTAATAATTATTTTACCCTCAAACACCCTGCATAAAAAAATATTTAGTCTCTCGAAATATGATGCACTATTTTTTAGCGTCAATAAACAACAGCAAGCTTCCTAATCTAATGTTACCGGCTTTAGCTGAGGGTTTGAAGCCTTCACGCCCCATCTTCATTGTTTGAGTATATAAAGTAGGGGGGGCTTTTGAAGGCTAGGTGTGGACGCCTTTTGTTATAATAATTAAAGTACCCTTTAATTCCGTTATACCCATCGTTATTGAAGAATCGGCTTGATAGCGTTTAGACCGGAGCTCCAATAGCCCTGAATTTGTCTCGAATACGGCTTCTAAAAGATAACCCTAATTCACTTCCTGGATCCAAACCGTTGAG
>JBLFWS010000091.1:0-13573 GCA_047611865.1 Chlamydiales bacterium | reverse complement strand
TACTCATTAGGAAAGGGTTCAAAAGAATCTTTCAAAATAAAGACCCCTGTGGTAGAGGTAATATACTTAAATCGAATTAGTTTAATGTTTGGATGTGTCCAGTTTTTTTTTCAGCAAAAGCACCTAAAAACAATATGAGAGCGTAAATTTTGAAACTTATATTTCTATTTATTTTCCTAACCCCCTTCCTAAATCAGGCATTTGCTGAAGAATCCCACGATAATCGCAGGATAATCGTCATACGTCATGGTGAAGGTAGCCACAACATCAATAAAGTGTACAATTCCAATCCCTCACACCCACAATATAAGCCAGCTTACCTAACTGATAAAGGAAGGGCACAAGTACGCGCCACTGCTGAAAAACTCCTGGATCAAGGCTTCAATAATGAAGACATCGCTGCTGTAATTGTATCTCCTTTACCGAGAGCCAAACAAACGGCAGAGATACTCCAGGAGAGTGGCCTGTTTAACACAGATAAAGTCTCAATTGATTTCAAACTAATCGAAGTTCAAGCTGGGGATCGAGAGGGGAAATCTCATACAGACTTTTCAGGCGACCCATGGAATGTTTCAAAAGCCGAAAGATATTTTGGCGAAAATGACCAACAAGTTCGTGAAAGGATTCAAATCCTTATAGCTGATCTAATGAAAACTCACAAAGAAGGTCACATTGTTCTCGTAACACACGGAACTCCTGCATTGGAAATCATCAAGATTTTTAAAGACGAAAAAGTCCGACTAGATACCGCTGAGGCAAAAGTGCTTTCAATAAACGATCTTCGAGAGATTTTTACTCCGGAAATCTAGGTCGTGTATTAAAACTACGAAACGCTGCTTTTGGAGCCTTTCTTCCTGCTTTGGGATAGGTCATAACTCACCTACTTCTAGGTCGTGTATTAAGATTAGCTTTTAACTAAAGCGAATGAAAAGGATGAGTCCTTTTTATTGATCAATGAAATAGAGGAGATGCTGATTCTCTCGAGAAGCAATTTACGGAATAATATCGTCTGTAAGTTTGTTTCGAGCACAGGAATCCCATCATTATTGATATCGTGAATTGTCTTGCGGTAGCGATCGATCGTTTGATTATACATTCGAAGGTTTACAGACATTTCAAGGGGAAAACGCTCGGGATTACATTTTACAAGATCTTTGAGTAGTTTCAAATCGGGTGCTAAAGCTTGGTAATAGTCTATCCTGCTTTCAAGGCTCCCCGCAGAAAATTTTTCAGATTCGACTCTCGCTATCTCCCCTTTGATAAGTTGGACCGATGTTTGATAATTCAAAAGATTTACAGACTGCAGAAATTGAAAAAAATGTTCGGCCACTGGCAATGAATGTTCCTTCATTGCCCTAACGCCTTCATGATACTCTCCAATAAGGTCCCCTAAAGAAAAGACCTCCTTATTAAGGACCCCTATTTCCATCACCCCTTTATCGAGAGACCTTTCACATGCGTGCAGGGTCTCCATCAAATCTTTTGAACGAATCCGACCCATCATTCTGTTGGCGATACCTTTGCAAATTCCAAATGATCTGACAACAGGTCGATAAGGATTTGTTACTTTTTTCTGACAGACCGAAGCTCTTTCTAAATGTTCAACCACTCTGTCAACGCTTAAAGTGAAAGACTGTTTTGGGGTTTTCTGCACTTCATCTGAATGGATGAGGAATTGTAAAGCTGAGTTCGTGACTCTACGTTGGCTCCAGATTAACTGCTTTACCATAGAGGCATCGCAATATCTCAAATGTGAAAATATAGAGACGAAACTATTAATACCTGGCACACTGAACCCCTATACAGCAGAAACAACTGATACTAGCTTATAAAAGCTGTGATTCTCCACAACCACCTAAAGTACTCTACTGTAGCTATTTGTTTAAACAAATAGAAACCATATTGCTAGAAATTCTCTACTAAATCCTCCGGTCTTATCATAAGCATCAAATCTTGCCAGCCTATACATACGGATAATTTTAAAATTTACCAAAAAAACTTTTACTATCACTGCTGCAGAAAAAAATCCATCAAGAATAATGGAAAATACAAAGACGCAGTGACACGAAGGGGTGAATATTTCCCCTTCATTTCACTACGCTTTTTTGTTAAAGCCCAATCTGGGTTTTATAGCTTACTGGATGGCATCTTAAAAAAGCTCATAGGGCATCCAACGGGTTTAAACCGTAGCCTTTACTTTTTTGTATTCTTTTAACTCTTTAAGATGCGTATTCAATTGTGCTCTAAATTGACTAATATATTTGTTTCTCATTTGCTGATATTTGGCTGTTGTCGGAAAGGGGACATTTTCGTCTTTAAATTTAAAATCCGCCTCTTCCTCACGGCTTAATTCAAGCAAAGCTAGCTTCATACAATCAGCTTTTTTCTGCTCAAGATTGTCTTTTCTCAAGGCTATATTTATGCCATACCACTTATGCTTCATCCAATCTGCAGCTGAGTGGAGGCGCCAAGGGGGAATAGAAGCCCCAATTTTTTGATACCACTTCACAAGATCCGAGATCGTTTCAATAAAATCAATTGTTCCAGATTGGTCAAAACCCAAAAGAGGTAAGTCTGTACCGAGGAGGGATAAAACTAAATCTTCTCCTCGTGAGAGGGCAAAACCCCCATAAGCATGTTGTGGCCCATGCTGTACAACATTATAATCTTTGGGATCAACACCCTGTATTTCAGAATGACCTATATTTTTAAAACGATCAATCCGAGTATTTACCTCATTTATAAACTTACCTGCACCATCGGAGTTTACAATAGCACCATCTTCTGACATCGACACAGTACGTGTTTTGTTGTAAATCAGGTCGTGCATATCGTAATCCCCAGTGTAGATCTGTCTAGGAATATCGGCAGATACCACTTTTTCCTTTTTATGAGGAAATGTCACTCTAGTTTTCTTCAGTTGAATCGTATGATCGGAAAAGTTCCAGTTGCTGCCATCGGCATTTTTTAATCCTACTAATTTTTTTCTATATTTTGGAATACGATTTTCGTCGTCATCATCTTCCCAGTTCCCCACCAGTCCAGCCATACTGGTTAGTACCACCAAAGCACGTGTCATGTTAGAAGGATTACTCATAGCAGACTTTATGAAATTATTTTTAGCCTCTATCGATACAATAGGATCCCATTGGCAAAGCTTAATATGCTCAAATGTATCTTCTTCGATTTTGATAAAGTCCGCTTTCTTCAAGTCCAGTTTTGCAATGACATTCCCTTTCAAGGAGCCTTCTTTAATAGACTTATCATAGATATGATGAGGTTTACATGGATGTCCCCGACGGATTCTCTCAAGAGTATATAATCCAGTTGCCCGAATAGTCACGGCATAATTCTTCTCTTTACAAACCGTAGAAATGACTGAAGCATGCTCTGAAGTAACAAAACCGTAGACTTTTTTAGATTTTGGAGGACTATAGCTCTCCGCTTCTGCATTCGATAGATTGTTTTTACTCTTACTAGGCATGAGACCACCTCCACAATGGATAAAGGATTCTATGTAAAAATTTACTTCTCAGCATTTGCTTCTTGTTCAGCCAAAATCAGGCAGCTTTGTTCGACAGCCTCGTCCACTTGTGGGATAAGTATATTTTGCAGAAAGTCCTCCATCCCTTCGAATGGAATTCCATGTGAGAGAGTCTCCTCTTTCAAGCAGTCCTGCAATCCAGGAAAAGCTTTTTGTGATAGCCCAAAGAGGGCTTTGAAATTCCCCATAACGAAGGCCTTTTTTACCGGCCCTGTCTGGATCTTGGGTGATTCTTTCGCAAACTTAATAAAAGCTAGTAAAGTAACCCCCATCTTTTCCATGAGCATCACGGCTCTTTCTTTCTCATCAAACTGAAGGAAATCTTCGTAAGTAGAATGCAAGCTATCCCAATCAGCGTCATCTAACTTATCCCAGAGATCCTGTATTTCCTTATTCGAAGACTCTCTAACTGCAAGCATAATATCATTCTTTCTAATCAACATATCTATTTCCTCTCTTTGTTCATCCTATGGAAAGAAGCTTCTTTAAAAGTGTTGCCGAAGTCTGCCCCAAGTTTGCAAAGTCTATATCAAGTGACATCTGCTCACTTTTCCATTCTCCTGATACCGTAATGTAGCGAGCTGTAAAATCAAGATTTACACGCATGCCAGTCAATGCATTTACATCCGTAGAAAAAGTAGCTGATTCTACTTTAATAGGGACGGCTGCTCCCAGATGTTGACTAAGAGCCTGAATGCCTGACAGGCTATCTTTCGTAGTCTTTAAAAAGAGCTCTGCGGCATCCAGCGGACCACGTCCTACACGTCTTCCGACTTCCACAATGATTTTTTCTGGAGAGATTACCCAGTCAGGAAGGCTATTATATACTCCATTAGCTTCTTCCAAAACCTGCTTAGCTTGATTCAGGGCTTGCTGAGCTAATCCTTTTTCGCCCATTAGACTATTAGTGAAATTACTAAGGTTTTGCTGTGCCTTAAGAAAAGTTTGATACATGCCATCAAACAATACTCTTTTAGCTGCCACAGCTGCATTAGCGGCATCTCTTGCTATTGTTAATGTCCCTTTTACTGCTGCATATCCAGCCGCTCCAAAGAATTTTTGAGCACCATTCAAGCCATTCCACCATCTTTCATGGGCATTAAGCTTTTCTTGTGTACCATTTGCTATATTTTGGAATTGCTGAGCCACTGCATCGGCAGCTTCTTTGCCTTTTGCTGCTGCATCCAGAGCTACCTGTTCGGCAGAACTTTTAATATTACCTATCTTCTGCTCCACAGCATTTACGACTGCAACAGCCGCATCCACAGCACTTTGTGCCTGATTTTTGGCTTGCGTAGCTGCAGACTTTCGATTATTCGCTTCTTGTGTAAGCTGTTGCTGCACTTTTTGAAATTCAGCATCATAGGTAGCCTTTGCTCTGTTTACCCTATCTTCTGCCTTTTGAATCTCATTATTGGCCGCTTGTACACTTTGGCCAAAACCCCTTTGGATATGCTGCTCTAATTCCGTAAAGCCACTAATAAAACCCTCTGCCTGTAAAGAACCCGACTCTGAAAGATTGCTTCCTGACAAAGTTAAGCGACACTGCACCTGATTATTTAACTTACCATTCATCACGTAAGACAGTTTATTCTTACGGACTTCCATATCATGTGTTCCTTTTACACCTAATAGGCTCACTTCAACTTTTAAATCCGCGTCAGGTATTTCTCCTGGTCGCAAGATAAAATTGGCCTGTGGACCACCTTGACCATTTGTCCCAGTTATTTTAAGAACACCAGGCAAGTTGATTGGCTCCATAAGCCCTGCTACGCTCACCATACCCTGGCTATCGATTTTCATTTTGGATTGGATTTTTGTCGCAAGAATATTGATGCTAAGATCTGCGCTAGCTGTCAGCAGGTTATTTTCTTTAAGAATCTTCAACGATAGAGACTGGTTGAGGAAGGTTCCCGACAGAGCCACTAAGTTATTGCTGATAGTAGCCGATGGATTTACGAGTGTTAAGTTTCCAAGCTGAGCTGTGGCCTCTCCATGTAGAGAGAACTCGTTACTTTTTATCATACCATTAAGTTTTCCCTTTGCGCTGATTGGCCATGAATCCGGGAATAATGAAAAGCTGCCATCAACAGCAAAGCCGGTATTGGATGCTTTAACCTTTCCTTCCAATAAGGTATGGCTTTCTGGGATAACAATGGATATATCACCACCCACACCAAACTTGGGAATGTATGAGTCTTTCTCCTGAGGAGAAACGGCCGCATGTCCAGATATAGAAAGCTTCAAAAGATTAGCTACTTCTCCCAAAAAGGAATAGCCCACATAAGCTTCCAGGCTTTCTGACATCGATAGGCCAAAGGCTGATTCTACCTTCACCAAACCACC
Organism: Chlamydiales bacterium; assembly: GCA_047611865.1. Taxonomy (GTDB): domain Bacteria; phylum Chlamydiota; class Chlamydiia; order Chlamydiales; family JBDQID01; genus JBLFWS01. The sequence goes on along the minus strand of JBLFWS010000091.1, from coordinate 7,683 downwards.
AATTGAACCTTTGCCTTTCAGAAGTAACACTACTCCTTCTTCATCTCGTACAGCCTGCCCCTTGCTCTTAGGAATCAATTCAAGCATCTGGCTACGGGAAGCTCCCCCAGAACCCACTTCTTCCCTTCCTGCAAACTTATTGTAAGCCTCTAGAGTAAATTCTGATGGAGTGGTAAGTAGCCACCCAATATTCGCCTCAAGCATATTCAAAAAATTAATTGGGAGATCACCCACGCGGTCGTCAATGGAGATATACTGGATAAGGTAGTTAATCGATTTTTTCTTTCCAGCATTCAACATGATATGACTCAGATCCTTAAAATTGAATAACTGCCTGGAATCATACAATCCTATACTCTTTCCAAGAGCGCCACTTTTTTGGGCTTTACTGAGGATCTGCTCTTTGTTTGCCTGAATAGCCTTTACTATTTCCGTATCTTTCGTCCAAAGCTTTAAGCCTTTAGACAAATGACTCGTCAGGTCATACGTCAAATAGGAAGCTGAGTAGTAGTTCCTATTTCGGACAGACCTTAAAGAATGGTTCACTGATCGCTTGAAACGTGACTGAGTGCTTTCTTCCTTGGATAGCTCTTTTGGCATCACCAAATCCCGAATCATCTCCTCCACCTCAGCGGTGACCTCCCAATACACTCCCTCTTTGTCAACCCCAAAGAATTTAGGTAAACGCAAATAAAAGGGCCCTGCATTGAAAGTCAGATTATTCTCTGTAGATGCCGGAGCTTCTTGCCCTTTAAGTTGTAGAGGAGACTGTGGAACAGGTAAAAGAGCATTTTTGTCTGTAAAAAAGCTCTTTAAGGCGATCAGCTCTTTCAATATTCCAAGGAGTCCCAATGTAGGTTTGGGGAGACTGACTGCCATATTACTTTCAAAGCCTGAAATATCCTTGCTCACGACTTCCAGTCGCTTGTAGAATAGTGGAATAGGTATAGGTATTTGTGTAGCTATAACGATGAGCATATAGAGGTCTTCGACAAACCATGTCGTCTGCATTTTGTTCCAATCCTTATGAGACGGAGCCATATTTTCCGGGAATATCGAAGGGTCAATGAGCTGAGTTCCTACCATTTGTAACATGTTGAACATATCCAGTTCGCAATCCAACTCCATGTTAAGAGCTGCACCGCCAAAACTCGTTCCCAATCCCAGCTTCCGCAAACGAATACCCATTAACATCGGTACCTGAGGTAGGATCATCTGCAATGGATCCCCTTCGGTATTAATGACCAGAGAAAAAGAACCCTCCGGTGTGATATGCAGGCCATAGGTGAGCCCATCAGGAATATTAATGGAGAGGTAATCACGAAAGCGAGAGGGTAATTTGGTGAGTTCGGTAGACACCTCCTTCTTTACCAACTCCAACACTGGCCAAAGAGCGTTAGCAACCGTCTTATCTTCTATACCCATCTCATTATAGTATTCTTTAAAGCCCTGAACATTGAGTTCACCTTTACTATCAATGAAATCGATGCTGCGCACAGGAATAGCTGCTGGTACAAGCTTTGCTAAATCCTGTAAATTCAAGTTTCTGAAGAGATCTTTCATAAAAAAAAGAGGAAGCTTCACGCCACGTTCCGCATCGATTTTGAATCCACCAGTAGTGCTAAAAGATCCTTTCTTGAAATCAAAACTTAAAGTGGGTTTTTCGATGAATATTTTTCCCAAGTCTTCAGCTTTGCGTTGCTTTTCCGGCTCTGTGAAATCTATTTCAAACCAGCCATCTGTTTCAACAATACCGGGGACTTTATCCGATAGACCCAACAATTTATGCAGGTTTGTAGTAACAAAGGGTGACTGCTTTAGTGAGCCTGAAATACCTGCAGTACCTACAGAAAGGCTTCCCTTAACCAAGCCCGCATCTTCTCCAGTTCCCAGATTATCTTTGGTAAAAGATCTCAGAAGTTTTATTCCTTTTTTTCCATTAACTTCAACTTCGGTGATCCCAAGAAACTCATTGATCTGCGCAGGAAGCCCCACAGAAAAGTCACAATAGATGGAGCACTCTTTTCCAATTGACAGTCCTACCTTGTCAACCCCGAAATAAGATTCACCTAATTTTGGTAAAAGATCCTGTCCCAGTTCTTTTTTCAGTGCCTCGTTAGATAAAGCGAAAAGATCCGGAATGGTCACTCCCTTTAATCCACCAGAAACTTCAAAAATTAGCTGTTTTTTCTTTTGAAGGTCTTCTTTCACCATAGAAGTCATAGAATACGAGACTGCCCGAGGGGTTTCCTTAAACTCTTTGGGTAGTGCTACTTCCTGATCCGGCTTTAGTACAGTGTAGAGAGGTTCTGGAATGGAACCCATGGTAAAAGAGGCCTCTGCCTCAAAGTTCCACCGTTGATTTTCCCGGATGAAAAGAAGCTTATTCAAGGAAATACTACCCTTCAATGAGGCGTATGTATCACTTGTTAATTCTGGATACGCCAATGATGGTAAGACAGTCACAGCCTCAGCCGATGCGAATTGCAGTCCTTTGCGTGCAGCCCCCTTACCTCCAAACAATTCAATCGTTCCCTTACGAACACTAATAATAGGATCGCTTATTCCCGGAGCACTTAAGGAGAGCCCTCCAGCCGCTGTAAGTTTCCAATCCGTATTTCCGCCCGTCTTGTCAAAACTTAGCATAAGAGTGTAAGCCGTAAGGCTTGCCAAGACATCTCCGTCGGGTGCAAAACTCACCAGAGATTTTGTTTTATCCAGGAGTATATTGGAAATCTGAGAAGTATAAATTACATACTCCCCTGCCAGACCATAAACAACGGGTCCTTTCCATGGCTCAAAGAGTTTGACCGGCCCCTTCCCTTCAGCGTTCAACCATTGTAGTTGCTTAAGAGAATTGAAAATCTTTTCAGCTCCACCATTTTCAATAACTACCCCTGATGTGTTCCTCAGTCCTTTGAAATCTTCTACTGTAAAGATGTTTTCCTGAACACGGCTCAGGCTTAAATTGACCTTATGGCTTGCGGCGACTGCACCCTCCGCTTTATTTCGGCTATAGCCGGCAAGAAGCGTGACTCTTTCGTTATTGAAAAGAAGAGAGTCCAGCTTTCCAATAAGATTCCATTGTGCCTCTGCCTGCTGCCCCCCGTCACTATAAGAAAAGTCCAGCTCAAATCCTTTGCAAACTATATCAGGAATTATCTCCAAGGAGATCTCTTGTCTTTTAGGAGAACCATTTCCCTCAGTACCTTCTTTTTCAACAGGCTCACTTTCCGGAACATAGCTACCTGTGAAAATCTTAATTTGCGCTGACTTGGATTTCTTGCTAGCAATACCTTTACTAAAGCTGCACTGAAGCCTCCCTATTGACCAGTCCTTTCCGTCTCCCATAGAGAGTTTCTTCACTTCCTGGTCTTGGGAACTGGTCGTGGTGAGGTCCATAGTGGAGGTCAGAGAGAGCTCGTTGTTACTGATTCTCAAAGAGACTTCTTGCAAGACTAAATCCACATTCACTTCACTTGGTAAGGGAATGGAAAAAGTATCTGCCAAGTCTTTCATACTCACATTTGTTGCTCTAGCTGTCAGAGCTGCACTTTGCTTTGTGATCAGACTGGATAGGCTGAAATTAATCTTTCCGAGAGAGATACCTCCGTACAGATTCACAGACATGTCATCTTCTACTTTTCTGATTTGTGCTTCTACATAGTCGATAGAAAAGGAATCGAATAGAGGGATTTTCACCTTTACCAAATTGGCTAGACCCATAGAAATATCAAACTGTCCTTTACTTGCATTAGCGTATACTTCACACCTTGCCACAGATATCTCGTTCATAAAGTCTGGTATCACTGTGACTGGGAGGTCGCAACTTTTCAAAAATTCGACAAACTTCGCAGTAGAGGGCATTGCAACTTCTCTGTGCTGCATTTCGGCTTGAAAGTCCATTGTAGGAAGATCCAGCCGCCCTTGCAAACTGATAAGTGCAGCAGTTTTATCCACATTCATAAAATCAAATATGCCCATCAAAGTGAGGCTAGCACTTGACTCCTTGGAAAATGGACTATGAACCATCGCTTGACTGCGGATATCACGTAATTTAAACTTGTTGAGGACGGGAGCATCACTAAATCCAGATAAGTCTTTGGTAATCTGTGCAGCAATAGTAAATGAAGTGATACTTGTCTTATTCTCCTCTTCATTGTGATTGACACCTACACTAATATCCTCAATCTTAACTGTATCCAGAAGGTTCCATTTTGAAGGGAGTTCAGCAAAGCCTAGTTTCTGAAAGGCTGCTTGAATGGCTGTCCCGATACTAAAGTTGGGTCTCAGGGAAAATTCAATTTGCGAAAATGAAGGATCCATTACATAAGCTTCTGTGGAAAGCTCTAATCTCTGTCCATCAATCTGAAAGGCCCAGTCCATTTGCCAAAGGAGAAATGTATCTGTACATATCCCATCCGAAGCGGGTCGATTTGTTTGCTGATCCCATAGACCAAAAATGCTGACCTTAGAAGAAGTATCTACTGATCCCATATCGGATTTTTCCAAAGGAATGCGGTCTGTTTCCAAAAGGAATCTTGGGGCTTCCTTGAGAGTTTGTACAGGTCCTGAAAGGCTGAGTTTTGGAATCAAAATACCACAAATAGTGAGACTTGTCTCTCCAGAAAACCATTTCGTTTTGTTTTTGCTAATCTCATCCTTAAAGGGAGTAAGGTCAAATTCAACACATTTCTGTAAGTTGTTGAGTGAAAGAAGTCTTTTCTCCTTTTCCTCTGCTGACATTTCGCTAGACTCATCCAGAACTACGTTTTCCAGTGGTAAGTTCGCCACCCAAGACCCCTCTAAAACAGGGTACTGATCTTCCAATTTTTTAATTTTTGTCTTAGACATAAACCACTCCCTGGATCATGGCATTTCTGGACTGTCTCCAAGCAAAATTAGCTGGAGATTCATAAATTCAAACCGTGAGATATACCCTAACAAGTTCAAGGATCGTTTTTTGGATCGATATCTTTTCGTCTTATCAGGCGAAAAAATCTCTAACCAAAAATTCCGATTCTATTTGGGGATATCTGAAAATGTCTTATAGATTGTTTTGTGAAATAATCGAGTCTGGAGCACGCTTTGAGAAGTCTTTGAAATCATTGATACAATCCACTGAAAGATTATTTCAAGAAAAAAATAAACTATTTTTTATACATTACATCAAGGCTCTTGAACCTCTTTGGGATGAATACATTTCTCCACGCACCCAAATATCTTTTCGCGTATAGCCATCTTGTGTCAAATTTGTGAATTGTGAACTAGGGATTTTTCTGAATTGCTAAGTGTGGATATCTCAATAAACATAGGTATGTTATTGAGATCGAACACGACACCATACTGAAAAAGACCAGCTCACAATTCACAAATTTGATGCAAGGTCGGCATAAATGAGAATTGAAAACTTCCGAGGTCTTAATTTTAATAAGAGCGTTTCTTATCTCTAATTAACTATTCTTGAGAGAGTCACTAAATTTGTCTTCAGAATTACCGTCTCTGGAAAGACTGGCAGTTATTTCATGAAAGGTTTCGACACCTTCATTAAAATGGATCATCGGTTCACAAAATGCATAGCTTGCTTCGACAGCAACCTTAAAACGTTCATCAAAGTTTCTTGAAGCTATTTCTAAATGCTGTTCATCTATCATTTCTATTGCGTTTTTGAACTTCTGCAACTCTTCCAAAATATTGCTCATTGCATCGAAAGAAGCCTTAAAGCGGATGTCATGCTTAGCTTCTTCTGATTTCTGAGGAGTTAATCGCCTATGAACGATCGTTGCAGCGACAGCAAGAAAGTGTGCGGGGTAGAGCTTACCCTCAAGAGCTTCTATATCGAACTCATTCAAAAGACTCTGGTAATTTTTTAAAATAATCCCTCTCTCTCCAAACCTTTATCTGTAATAATATCTGATACGACATTAAAAATATCTTGTAGAGCACCGAGGTGCTCAAACATAAGTTCTTCAATATTAATCTCATATAGCTCTTGATCTAAACATAAGTGATAAGAAGTTAAAAGCTCCAGGCATGGATCCTGAGCTTCCTCTAAGCGTTCAAAAGCTTGACTCGCTCTTTCTACAAAAGACGATACTGCTCCTTCTGTATCCCCTGAGGCATTGCAAACTTAATTTTAAAAATGAATACTTGTACTATACATAAGATGATCTTCAATTATAGTTAGAGGAGATTTTGGGGTAGCCTTATAGCACCTTGAGAGGTGTATTGGAAGTGTTAAAACTCGAAAGGACTCCTATCCTTTACCTAGTCATCTCCAAGGAAACTTTCGTCGTGCAAAAGAATGGCAAGGACAAGGCTGTGGGGGATTTTGAGGAATTTCAAGCCTTAAAAGAAGAGAAAAACAGTTCCAGAATAGTCCAGTGTGATGATATAATCGATGGCCAATCAAAAATAACGAAAAACTACTTACTAAAGATGAGGTTTTACAGCAATGGATGAAAAAGTCGAGATATCAGGGGAACACATTGGGAAAGCTATTCAAATGCTCTCCTTAAGAGATAAGCTCCAAGCTTGTGTTTTTGGAGAGGGGGAAGAAGCGGATATTGACTTAGATACATTGCTTGCCGCTATAGGCATGTTTCTTGGTTTAAACGTTTGTAATGAAGATGACAGCGAAGAGCAGACTGAGGCTATAGCGGAAACTATAGTAAAAATGGTCAAAGAGGGTTTTTATATGCAGGCGAAAGAGGGAAAGGTTTAGAACTTGCATGATCTTTTCGTTTTCTGAAGAGGATGGGCGTCTAGAAGTTTTGGTACTGCCAACGGCCTGAGAAAATCAGGGGGTCCGAGACTGACAGTAAATCAAAGGGATCGCTTTTAAAAGTTTCACAACTAACCTACTCCCAAGAGTATGCTTAGTTGTGAAACTTTCAAAATCACAGCAAAATCTGCTCAAAATCGATTCACTCTTGATTTGCTGTCAGCCTCTCCAGGCCACAAGTCTGCAACTTTACTAACCCTATCTCCCGACTTCAGAACAAGAAAAATTTCTGACGGGAAAAAAGGGCCAGAGTTCGGTATGTCGGTTAGTGAATATCTAAAAACCGACATACCAATCTCTGGCTCTTTTTGGCCTGGCACCCTTGATTCATTCGTTTTTTTGTATGAAATACCCCTTGTATTTTATACATTTAGAGTCGTTTCTATAAAAATGCATGAAACAACCCCTATATATTATACAATACATGTATGAAATAAGCGGGTTAAAATACAGAAGGGCTACCTAGAGGTGATATGAAACGACTAATTGATGATGAGCTTGATAAGTGGAAAACTTCACCTTACCGTAAGCCACTTATAATTCGTGGGGCAAGGCAGGTAGGGAAAAGCTTTTCAGTGGAATCCTTTGGAGAGCGTGCTTTCGAAAATGTGGTAACACTCAATTTTGAGTTACATCAGGATCTAGAAAAATGGTTTAAGACGTTAGACCCACCAGAAATCAAGAAAAGTAATGGAAAAAATTGGAATGACTCATAAAGAAAAAGATGGCTTTGATCACCCGCCTTCCTGAGGGTCATAAACTCAAGCGTCACGTGCTTTATCGCATTCAACGTAGTGACTGGGAAAAAGCTAACTATTAAGAGGTCTCATGAAACATGATTATGAGCCTAGAAGGGCGTTGTTGCATAAAACATGCGTCTACAAGAGGCTTATGATTAA
>JBLFWS010000090.1:0-13574 GCA_047611865.1 Chlamydiales bacterium | reverse complement strand
TTTTTTTCAAATCTCTAGCAAAATATATCTGCAACTTGCATGGTGACCATTTTTATTGTATTTTTTTGAAAGGAACTGCATGAAACTCTTTTTTTCAATCTTACCGCTTTTACTCGGAGGAGGCCTCTGGATCATACCTCCACCTGATGGAGTCACAGTAAACGCCTGGCATCTCTTGAGTATTTTCGTTGCCACAATCGTAGGTGTTATCACAAAACCTCTACCTATGGGAGCTGTATCGATAATAGGCTTAGCTGTTGTTGTCCTAACTGGCACTCTATCCTTCACAGAGGCGTTTAGTGGCTTCAGCAACGAAGTTGTCTGGCTTATCGTATTTGCCTTTTTCGTAGCACGAGGTTTTATAAAAACAGGCCTTGGAAGTCGCATCAGCTACTTTTTCATGATGCTTCTAGGAAAAAGATCTCTAGGCTTAGCTTATGGAGTTGTAGCTACAGACTTATTTATGGCTCCTGCTATTCCCAGCACTACTGCTCGTACCGGTGGTGTTATTTTCCCTATTGTCATGTCCATATCGAAGTCCTTTGGCAGTGAACCCAACAGCCCAAGCGCCCGGAAAATGGGCTCATTTCTTACCACAATATCCATACAATGTTCCTGCGTTTCCAGTGCTATGTTTCTGACAAGTATGGCTGCCAACCCTTTAATTGCTGAGCTGGCAAAAGATGCAGGCGTAAGTATCTCATGGTGCGATTGGGCTTTGGCTTCAATTGTCCCTGGACTTATAAGTCTTATACTCCTCCCTCTTTTGATCTACAAGATCTACCCGCCCGAAATCACAGAGACTCCTGATGCTGCAAATTTTTCCCGTAAAAAGTTACAAGAGATGGGTAGTGTGAAAAGAGAGGAAGGCATCATGATCTGTGCTTTCGTCCTGCTATTGTCCCTTTGGATTTTTGGGCCATCGATATCCATAAACGCTGCTGTAACAGCTCTTATTGGACTTGCTCTTCTTCTGCTCACTAACGTCCTCAACTGGGACGATATTCTCAATGAAAAAGGAGCTTGGGATACTCTCATTTGGTTTGCTGTTCTTCTCATGATGGCGTCTAATCTAAACAAGCTGGGATTAACGGATTGGTTCAGTCAATGGATCGTTCAGGCAATTCAAGGATACAGTTGGATTACAGCCTTTGGGATATTAAGTATTGTCTATTTCTATTCTCACTACTTCTTTGCAAGCAATCTTGCACACGTAGGAGCTATGTATTCTTCATTCTTAGTTGTTGCTATTGCCTTGGGAACCCCTCCCACTCTTGCAGCTCTCGTCCTCGCCTTTTTTAGTAGCCTCTTTGGCGGTATCACCCACTACGCTTGTGGCCCAGCAGCCATATTGTTTGGTTCTGGCTATGTGCCTGTTGACAAATGGTGGAAAGTGGGCGCTGCTTGTAGCGTATTGAATTTGGTCGTTTGGCTTGGAGTCGGTAGTATTTGGTGGAAATTTTTGGGAATCTGGTAAAAAAAATATAAGAAGATATAGCATGAGAAAAACCAGCCATTTATTTGTTTTAATAAAACAGGAAAGCCAATGGATTACTCAATTTCTCTCATCCCCGCACTTAGCGACAACTATATCTATCTTATAGAATGGGGTAGCGACGCTGTCATCATCGATCCAGCTGAAGCTACTCCCGTTCTTTCCATTCTTAAAAAAAAAGATCTCAATCTTCTCTATATTCTTAATACTCATCATCATCACGACCACGTAGGAGGTAATGAAGAGTTAAAAGAAGAAACAGGATGTCAAATCATCGGCCCCTATGACGACCGCATCCCCGGTATTGATGTAAAAATCTCTCAAGGAGAAGAAGTAACAATCGGCCCTCTGACCTATCATGTCATTGAAGTTCCTGGGCACACCTCTTCCCATATCGCCTTTTACGTACAAAACCAGCCCGTCTTGTTTTGTGGTGACGCCTTATTTGCAGGGGGTTGTGGCAGACTCTTCGAAGGGACAGCCGAGCAAATGCATGAATCTCTGCAAAAAATAGCAACACTCCCCTTTAATACCCGCATCTTTTGTGGTCACGAATACACAGTGAAAAATTTAAGCTTCGCAGCAAGTATCGAGCCGGACAATCTCATAATAAAAGCTCGCCTTAAAGATATGGAGAAGCTTCGTGAAGAAGGAAAGCCTACGATTCCCAGTAACTTAGGTATTGAATCCAAAACAAATCCCTTTCTTCGTGTTGCTGACAAAGCCTTGCGTAAAAGCCTTAATATGGAAGATGCTGATGATGTCGAGGTATTCGCTCACATCAGGTCTTTGAGAAACAACTATTAAAGAATCTCTTTGGAAAAAGGATACTTATGAATCAAGATGATCAGAATATAGACAAGTTACAATTGAGCAACGAGCAATGGAGAGATCGTCTTACTCCCGAACACTACCACATCTTACGAGAAAAAGGTACCGAGACCCCTTGCTCAGGACAATATTACCAGTGCAGGGAAAAAGGGACTTACGCTTGTTTTGCCTGTGGCCAACATCTTTTTGATTCAGAAAGCAAATTCAACTCCGGGTCAGGATGGCCAAGCTTCGATAAACCCATCACAGATGATAACGTTCTCTACCAAGAAGATAACAATCACGGCATAAGCAGAGTCGAAATCCTGTGCGCCCGTTGTGAATCTCATTTAGGGCACGTTTTCAATGATGGCCCTACTGTTACAGGGAAACGTTTTTGCGTAAATTCTGCCAGTCTACACCTTGAGAAAAGTGATGAGTAATCTTCCTGTATACTAGGGTCGAAAACTTTTAATTTACGAGCGATCTTTTCCCATCTGTTAAAACCCATAAATCTTGCCAAGTATGCTGAGATTTATACGCTTCAGCAATCTAAAAAATCTCTGCCCACAAATTCAAAGCTTGTGGCTGGGTCCAGTATAATAATTCATTGACTCCCAAAAGATCCGGATCTAATATTCAGATTTAATCCATTATTATGCGCATAGGTTCTAGTGCTTAAAGAGATCCCCTACCTTGACCTTAGTGTCAAGGATACTAAATTAAAGGCAGAACTTTTAGATGCCGTAAATAGAGTTTTAACTCACGGAAGGCTGATCCTTGGCCCTGAGGTGATAGAACTTGAACATTCTATTGCCTCCTATTGTGGTCGAAAACATGCTGTAGGGGTAAGCTCCGGAAGTGATGCCCTCTCTCTCGCTCTAACTAGCCTGGGAATAGGTCCGGGAGATGAAGTTATCACAACACCTATGTCCTGGATTGCAACAGCCAACGCCATCACCCTATGTGGTGCGAAGCCCGTTTTTGTTGATGTCTCTGAAGATTTTAACATAAATCCTGATCTCATCCCCGCAGCCATCACCTCTCGTACCAAAGCGATTTTACCCGTGCATTATACGGGAAAGGTTTGCGACATGCCAAAGATTATGGACATCGCAAAAGCTCACAATCTTTTTGTGATAGAAGATGCGGCTCAAGCTTTTGGCTCCACACATAAAGGAGCAATGGCTGGTTCATTTGGCGACATCGCTTGTTTCAGCATGAATGCCATGAAAGTCTTTAACGCTTTTGGGGATGCTGGAGCCGTCGTTTGCAATGACGACGAACTAAATAAAAAGCTTACTATCTTACGTTACGCTGGAACTGTGGACAAAGAAGACTGCCACTATCCAAGTTCTAACTCAAGGATGGACACCATTCAAGCCGCTATGCTTTTGGTAAACCTGAAAGGCTTGGGAGATAAAATTGCCAAGAGAAGACGTATTGCCTCACAGTATTCTGAATCTCTGAAAAACCTCGTGACCTGCCCTTATGATGACAGCGATAGCCTCCACACTTATTACACCTACACCATCATTTGCGAAGAGAGAGACGAGCTTAAAAGATTCCTACAAAGTAAAGCTATCGAATGTAAAATTCGGCATCCTATTTTAATGCCCCAACACAAGGCCTATCAAAGGTTCTCTACTCCTCCCCTGCCTATAGCGGAGTATCTTGTTAAGCAGATTCTTTGCTTGCCCAATCATGAGAATTTATCCCCAAATGAAGTGGAAACTATCAGCAGTTATATCAAGGAATTTTATGACGCCAGATAATCTTTCAGTAAAGGTAAGAGAGGAGAACGAAGAGGTACTCTACACCTGCGATCCCATCACATCCATTACCTCCAAAGATATCTCCATTCTAAAAGAAAAAGCTGCTACTAATCCCGGGAAACGCCTGCGCCTATGTGCCCACTTATCAACTGAGGACGCCTTTCACAACATGCTGATTGTTCTAGTGAAGGGCTGTTTCATCCGCCCCCATAAACACAAAAACCGTGCTGAATCTTTCCATATCATTGAAGGAAGGCTCAGGGTCATTATTTTTGATGCACAGGGTCAAGTCAAAAAAGTTATTACAATGGGAGACTACTCTTCTGGAGAGCCATTTTTCTACAGACTTTCTGAAGATTTGTATCATACCGTCATCCCCCTTACAGACACCGTCGTATTTCATGAGTCTACTAACGGCCCTTTTGAATCTCAAAACACCTCCTTTCCCTCTTGGGGTGTCTCTAGTGTAGACTTAGAAAATATCAAACCTATACTCAATGCGGTTTAGTTTAACGCTTGTCCGCACCAACCTAGCCCGAATTAGGTATACAGTACTACTAAGTAAATAATTACTACCACACCACATAACTGATTAATATAAAGACTATTGGGTTTAAATCCTCTATCCTATAAAATCTCCAAAACATTCTAATAACTTTCATAATATTGGATTTTAATATGGCTAGAGTACGAATTTCAAATGATAGTGAAAACTTTTGGGTCTTTAGAACAGAAACACTAAAACCCGTATTTGAGTCTTCTGAAAAATCAATTTTTAGATTACCTTCTATTGAAAGAAGAGACCGCAACTGGACAATGAGGCACCTATTCGAGGAAAAGAAAAATCTCTCCGTTTTCCTTGGTAAGGATCACTATGCTCCCTGTCACGTCAATGACCTTCTTCTGGTTCATGATAAAAAAAAACAAACCCACTCTTTCTACGCTAATGTTTCGTGGTGGTACAATGACACAGAACTACGCAACGTAGATAGAAGAGTCTGCCGCCTTTATAATTCTATACACGGATCAATTGAAGAGCATGACACCCTTTTCCTTTCTGACAAAACGGACGTGATTCCTCTGGCAAGTCTGGACCTAAGAATGGCCAACGAAAAAGGGCAAGCTTATTTCCAGTGTGGAGGAGCCTTTCGCTTTTCTAGTGTGGGATCTACTAGAGTCGAGGACCTCAAGATTGTCGACCATCCCTTTCTCATTGATTCGTCTGAGGAGTGCTCCGAAAAGATCGATACTTTGGTAGGGGCTCTAAGCTAAAAATCAGCATGCTTCGAATGAATCATATATCTTTTGTTTCGGCCCCTTAGTTTAGGGTTCTACACAAAAGATAGTCATTTTATATCGAAACGACTTCAATAATTTCTATAGCTAACAGTGCTTTTCTACTTGTAAGAAACCTGACTTCATTGTCGTCTGTGATGAACTTCAATCTTCCTTAAATCCTACAGGAGAGGTCAGAGTTGGGGTGACACAGATGCTACCATATACGGCTAGTTAGATTTATTTTTTTACATCCTTGTTGTGGTACCAATTTCGCTCAACTTCGAAAGCCCGTATGGCGCCCGATCAAAGCCTCGGATGACTTAAGCGGAGCGAAGGAATCCGTGGTAGTGAGAACTGAAAATCAGAGCCCGCGAGGGCGACTGAAAGGTGTAAGAGGCTTCAATCGCCTTCGTTCCTCAGGCTCTATTTTTTATTTTCTCCTCCACGGGTTCCCTCGCAAGCTCAAGTCACCCGAGGCTTTAATCGGGTCGTCCTGCCGGACTCATGAAGGCGTTGCCTATTCCACAAAATCTCTTTAAAAATGGGACGAGTTTTAACCGGAATAATTGAGGGGGAGATCATGGGGTTTTAGCCCCATCTGTGTCACCCCAGGTCAGAGTGCCCATTTATACTAACTGTTCAATCCCCCACCTCCCAACTGGTGACCTCGACCCTTGTGACAACTCTAAAGATTCTGAAATCTATGATGATTCTGAACCCTTTGAGCTAAGCGATAGCTCTGCAGATTTTGAGCTCTGTGACGCCCCTTCAGAAGAAGACTTTTCAACACTTCATCTTTTATCAAATGTTTTCTCCTCCCTTCTCTCGGAGGAACAGCGAGATGCACTTCGCCTGGCACTAAGCGAAACAGTAAATTCCTAAAATTGATGAATCTTTTTGTAGCTAGTGCTTGATTCCACTTTGTGTTAAACAAAAAAAATAACAAGTAGAGCAATCAGAGGCATCAATTCATATGCTATGGTCTATATCTTTAATTATTTTAGGTGGATTTCTTCTAGTTTCCGGAGCAAACCTCCTCGTTGTTTCTGCAACGGTGCTTGCACGCATGTTTCGTGTATCCTCCTTAACTATCGGACTGACAATTGTTGCTTTCGGAACAAGTGCTCCGGAATTACTCGTAAGCTCTGTTGCTTCAATGAAGGGTTTGCCAGAAGTAGCTCTTGGAAATGTTGTCGGGAGTAATATTTTTAACATTCTTTTTATTCTCGGCATCTGTGCTTTAATAACCCCTTTGACGATTCATCAAAAACTAATCAGGGAGGACCTTTGGATTATGATCGGGGTCTCTCTTCTCTTTTGGGGGATTTGTTACCTGGGGGATATCACTAGACTTTGGGGAGCTTTTCTATTTTTATGTATTCTTCTTTATACTTTTCTTCAAGTTTTCTTTGGCAAAAAAGAACATGAAGACAATGAGCCCAATGAAATTGACGAAAACCAATGGTCATCTTCACAGCTATACTGGAATCTTTTTTTAGTATTTTGCAGTTTGGCTATTCTAAGCTTTGGGGCGGACTGCTTTGTCAAAGGATCTGTTCAAATAGCCCTAATGATAGGTGTAAGCGAATTGATAATCAGCTTAACTCTTGTGGCTATGGGTACATCGCTTCCGGAACTGGCAACATGCGTAGTTGCCTCTCTTAGGAAGGAGACAGACATCGTAGTAGGGAATATTGTTGGGAGCAATGTTTTTAATATACTGGGCGTTTTAGGCATCTCTGCTTTACTTTCTCCAGAGGGCATTCCTATTGCCTCTTCGTTTATTCAACGGGACATTCTCGTGATGGCAGGTTCAGCAATTCTTTGTTTTCCCATATTTTTCACTGGATATCGCATAAGTCGTCTGGAGGGATCTTTTTTCCTGATTCTTTATTGTGCTTACGTCACTTATCTCGCAAGCATGTCTGTAAGTTAAGCAGAAGTAAACCTACCCGTATTCGATTGAATCTCTTGTTCAAATTGTTGAATAAAGGCTCTCTTTTTATCCTCATCTGTTGCAAGACGCGGAGGAGGATCCAAGAACTGTAATTCCCAAAAGTCCGGACGGAAATCCAGCTGATACGCACAGGTGTGAAACTCGCAAGTCACGTCTTCTTCAGTGCATTTTGAGACAATTATCTTTTCCCTTTCTGCTAAACCCGTAGATCCCGTAAGTATCTGGAGGAACTTTTTTACATTCTCTTCACTAGCATCCTTAACCCATTCCTTTAGAAATCCCGCCTTTTTCTGAAGATCTTCAGATCGATCATTGCATGCTATTGCCTTAGCTATGATCAATCTGTCAATCACCCCCTGAATAGACTGAGAAAGTTCATTTGGAGAAATCCTTCTCACTTCACTATCCCAGTATTTACGCCCATGTTCTTGCCTCGTAGGACCGCAGTTATTCATCATTCCCTTTGCAAGAGCCTGAACAAATTCCAGGTGCTTGGGAATAAATATGTCCATTGTCACTTTCATCAAGTTCTTGTGTTTCTCATCATTTTTTTTATCGGATAAAAATTCTGAAAATGCCATTTTTAAATTTTCGTAATCTTCACTGTCTTCTTTGTCCAATGAATCCATACTCTCATCATCAATTCCTCTTGATAGCTCAAAGGTTCTGATGAGAGATTCTTGATCTTCTGGAGAAATAGCCTCTTTTTCCTTAAAGATGAGCTTCTCAGATGGTGAGAGCTTCTCCCCTTCTTTTCTTCTATTTTGAGAAAGAAGTTTTGTGATACCCAGGCGGATTTCTGTAGGAACTTCTTCAATATCTCGTTCGCAATCCTTTGCACTCAATTGGGATACGGCGGTAAATATTTCGGAGGGAAACTCGCAACCCATTAGTAATCTAGAGGAAAAATGCCCAGCACCCTCGTCTGAATGAAAACAGGCCATAAAAAGTTTTCCCAGATCTTTTAAAATCTCTTTTTGCTGATCTTCCTTATCTCCGCGCAAGACCAACTCTCTTAGATGGTATTTGTCGCACAAACCCTTGAAAAGTAAATGAAGATATTCTCGAGAAAGCCCTCCAGCATCAATACCACTTTCATAATTTCCTTTATCATCCTGAAATGTCACTCTCAAATGAAGTTTCTTTGAAGAGCTGGACTTCCAGACACTCATGAGTTTCTTGAGCTCTTTTTCAGGGTTTTCAATTATCTGCTTTCTATCTGCCCGAATTGAAACTTCTCCCATAGAACTTTGATATGGATCTCCCTGCCTGTGAAGCATAACGGCCATAGAAACGAGTTCTTCTGGCATCCAATCCACACGTCTTTCTCTGAAGGCAAAGACAAAGTTTTGCACCGCTATATTTTCATCAATACCTTCTTCCAAATACTCAACAAACCTCTCTTCTAATTCTTTCAAGCTCTCCCCACCTCTAATACTTCCAAAATCACATAATTGATTTTGTAAAAGACCTCTCTGCTCGAGATTCATTTCCTGACCCAAGCGGACATAAAGCTCGGTCCTTTCTCTAATATGATTTCCTGAAAACTTTGTAATCGCATTTATAAGATCATGCTTTTGTGCCGAACTACCCGCTTTTAATTTCCTGTAAAGCCCAATCCTTTCTTCGAAATTCTCTTCTGGTAGAGTTGAAATAAGCTCAATAATAACGAGATCTGAAAGGGAACTTTCCTTTTTCAACTCCCTATACAGCTCCATCCTTTCGTTAAAGTGCCCTTCTGGAATCTTCGAAATATCTCTAATCAGATTGGTAGAAGGATGATCAGGCATTGCCTTTCTTAATTTCTTAAAAAGCTTGATCCTTTCTTCAAGGTTTTCTCCTGGTATCTCAACAACCTCCTTAAGAATACCGAACTTTCCAAGACCACTTGACCCTTTAAGTATATCTCTGCAAAACTTAGCCCTATGCTCAAAACCCCTTCCAGGCATCTGTGCTAACACCTTGACAATGAAGCTTCTTACACTTGGATCAGATCCCTTGCATAGGTCTCGGCAAAGCTTAGCTCTTTCTTCAGGGTGATCTCCCGGCAGCTTGGCTATCTCCTTGACTAGATCAAATTTTTCCCCTCCCTCTAGACCCTTGCTCACTTCCTTGTATATTCTTATCTGTGTGGGGCTAAGATCTTTCAAGACCGAGGCTATCTCATCTACAAAAAAATCTTCAGAAATATTGTCTATTCGACTGTTGAATTGTTTCTTAGGAAAAGAAAAAAGTGAGCCTATAGAGCGCGGGGGGCTGGCTACCTTGGACTCTCGAAAAACTTGAGTCAAGCGGTCAGCAAGAGGTTCTCTCTCTGTACCTTCACTAGACAGAATGACTTTGGTTTGTATTTTTAAATCTTTGGATTTTTTTTCAGAGAAATCGAAATTAACAAAGACCTCTTGAATCAACTCAGTCAATCTTTCCGGTTCTGATCCTTCTTCATCATAATCTATCTTATCCCATTTTTCTGCCAAAGACAGGGCTGCTGCTCTTATTACCTCTTCCATGAGATACGCCTTATTAAAGCAATGATGCTGATACATACTATTTTAAATCTTAGATGCATTGTAAACAATACCTTTCCCCGTGGAACAAATTGAACTATAAAATCACAAAATTAATACAAACTTAACATTATAAAGTTATATTCCGCGTACTATGCAATTGATAACAGGTTAATTATGCCAAACATTATTAGAACCCACATTTCTTTTTTTGAGACTGACCTCGCTGCCATAACAGTGCCGGAACATAATGAAAACCTGCAAAATTGTTTAGAGTCCCGGGTCAAAGAGATAGGAAATGCTCTGCTCAATTCCTCCGATGAGTTAAGTGAAAATGATTTCATGAATCTCGCCATCAGATGGGCGGCTCTTGACGGTGAAGTCGACAGAAAAAGAGTCGAGATCCAAAAACGGACCAACAGGGCTTATACCCTAACGGATCTACTCCTTGAGTACTCTAAAGATTCCACAAACGATAAGATAGAGATCCCTAATGGGGAACTCATGCATTTAGGTCCTCAAGATTGGCTAAAAGGTGACCACATCAATGCTGCACTGACTCTTCTCAAAGAACAGAATGGAGGTCGATTCGAATTTGTTGCCCCTGAGAGTTGCAGACTCGAAGATCATGCAAATTATCAAAGTAACTTAAATGCTATGATAGAGCAATTTGGCGATTCTGCTGCCGGAATAGCCAACGACTTTAACCACCAAGCTGATTTTATCGCATTTCCCATCAATATCGGGAACTATCACTGGACAATGGCTATTGCAGACAGAACAACGAATACCGTCAAATACTATGATAGCATGGGTAGCAGAAGGCTTTCTTCGGATTTATCAAAAAGACTAGAAACAATTCGTCAGGCTATGAAATCAATAAAATCTATCAATGATAGCAAAAAATGGAAAATTAAAAACGTCACAAAAAAGACCCACCAGCAAAGGGACTCCTACAACTGCGGCGTTTATTCTATCATGACAGCAGAAAGAATTTTGAGGGGGAAAAGTGTTCTGAACCCGCTTAATATCGCAGCCTATAGAGAAGGCGTAAACTCTGATATTCAGACATACTTCCGGCAGCAAGGTACAGGTCTAGGTGCTATTTTAGTACGTAACTCTAATTACTCACACTAATACTGATCTGTTCTGCAGCGTAGCAACTGTCATCTTCTGTCCGACATATCCCTAGTATCAAAGTTCAAAAACTGAGAGAAAACTACAAGAGTTGAAGTTTATTCTGCTCCAGCCAATCTGGAACCGAATATTTTGTATGATCTTTTGGCTGTCCGTTTGGCGAGTAGGCAAGGGTCACATCTTTAAGATCCACATTCATATGATGGAGGTGCTTAATAATATTATAAACTTGAGGTTTTTTTGGGCGATAATGACCGCTAAAATTCGCTATTTCTGTAACCTTTCCCTCAGCACTACATTTAATCCATCCGGCACTTTTGACGGGTCTTCCTTTAGAGAAAGATGAATGTTGAATGCGCCCTAGCAGCGTTTTTTTCTTTTCCCCAATGTACAGTTTGTCATTAGCAGACAGAATAAAAATTCTGTTTTTGAACTTCAAAGGCTTTCTTCTTTGAAAAAGAATCCCGTTATTAGATTTTACACTATATGCCTTCAGCTCACTTTGAGAAAAGTAGATAACATTGTCATTTTTTAGATTAATGCCTTGTTTAAGGATACGTCCTTGTGCGTAATCGGCATATGAAAATTCATCCTGATAATTTTTCGCCCAGCTTTTTATCCATTTACTTTTGGGGTATAGGTGGATTTTTAAGTCCCCCAAACCAATGGGTGAAATCTCATTCCAGTATGCAGGCCTTAGAGTCGCGCAATTTTCTGAGGCTTTAGTTCCTTGAAAAATCAAAGAAACTTTTCTCTGTAGCTTTTTCCATCCATGAGAAATGGTGGCTGGAGAGGAGATATCTCTTATAATAGCACTCATTTCACTTGATAAGTCCGAATTTTCGTCTATTGAGGAAGACATTTCTTCGCTTTTACGTTTTTTTGTAGAAATAGCCATCATCGGGTCGCTTTCGCAATTAAAGGCCTGTCCATCAAGTGAAGGTAGTACTAAAGAGCTCATTATTCCCTCGCTAAGTTAAGTAAACAGACTACCATAAAAAGATTTAATTGTAAATAAGATCTTTATAGAGAATTAACGCTACATAAACACTAGTTTTGTATAATTATATTTATAACTATGCAAAACAAGTTTTAAGGGTGGTTTTATGTCTTTCAGTGATCTTACAGCAAACAAATTAGATAGTTTTAATAATCAGTACGCCTTAGGTGTCGCGGGCCAGGAGCTACCCGTTTCTAACGGTTCGACCACTTATTCACTGGCAGGTGATAGAATTGGTATATTTGTAGATCAAGCTTTAAAAAGTAGTTTGTCTCAAAGGCCAGCATCAGCATCATTTTCTGCTGCTGCTCTATTCCCTCCGGAAAGTGGAAGTGGAAGTGAAATTCCAGTCGCCTTAAGTAAAAAGAGAGGAGCGGAACTAATATCAAGCCCTGAGATAGCCCCAATCCCCTCGTCGAGTAAAAAAAGAAGGAGTTCATCCGTTTCCAGAGCAAAAGCAATTGGAATGAAGGAGTTATACAGTAAGCATGAAGGGCCGAAAGTGTTTGTTTTTGGGAAAGAGACCCATTTTTACCCTACTCCCGAAGTACAACAGGCATTTGGAAAATTTGTTCATTGTAGAGAATGGTATAGAGGTCAGGGTATTTCATTCTCAGGCTTTTTGGAAAGAAGGATTAGTGATAAAAAGCTTCCAGCGATAGGCCATATTTCAACTTTGTATTTTCCTAACAATTTTTTATCTAAAAAGAAAGTGGACATCGCTAATAATGAAATTATAAGAAACGGCGCTCAATTGGAGCCCGGTAAATATGTTGCCGTAATTAGGGAAGATAATCAACTCTACGTTACGAAAAAAAAGCGCAAGGGGAAACATGGAAGAGTTCATCATTCCTCTTTATCAAATGGAAAAGCTGTAAAATTTGCAGGGGAGATAAAAGTTAGTCCTGACCGACAGCAGCTTTCCATCACAAACTTAAGTGGGCATTACTGCCCTCCTCCAGAAATCATCGAAATATTATTAAACAAGTGGGAAGAGGACGGTCTTTCTTTTACTAAAGAGTCAGAAACTACCGATGATAGTAACGCTTTTGGACCATTAAGAACGGTCACAATTAGGAGACAATCCTCTTTAACTCCTGAGAAGACTCTTAGGTAACACTATGACCCTGTTATAAAATTCACGACCGAGCCGCTGAGATCCGTAAGAAGTTAAGAGTTCTTTGCTTGAACAAGTTCTGCTGCGATACTGATCCCGATTTCCTCAACGCTCCGGCTATAGATAGATACCCCAATAGGAGCGTGAATTTTTCTAAGAGTCTCATTTGAATAACCCTCATTGCGTAATATACCAAACAAATGCTCTAATTTTGCCGCACTCCCCATTATCCCCAGATAACGTAACTTTTTAGAAACCAAAGCACGTAGCGCTGCTTCATCGGTTTTAAAATTTGTTGAAACAATTGCCACGTAGGCGTTGTCTCCTTCTGCCACAATCTTTCCGATTTCTTCGAAGTCCGTTATAATGATTTCATGAGCATATGAGTTTTCCAAGATCGTCTTAACTTCTGGTCTATGATCAAAAACAGTAACGTGAAAATCCAGTGACGCCATAACCTTGGAGAGAGCTAGTCCTACATGCCCTCCACCCGCAATG
>JBLFWS010000089.1:0-13610 GCA_047611865.1 Chlamydiales bacterium | reverse complement strand
CTTTTGAGCTTGTCTTGGGCTTGTTAGAAAAGGTTTCTTTAGAAATTAAAAAATTCCCTTCAAGGAGAGATCCAACTGTTGATATCAAGCGACATACAGAGCTGTTGATAGAAGAAGGCTTTTCAAGTTGGCTGGCATTAATCAAAAAGAAAAAAGACTTAAATGCTTTTGGCGAAATGCAATCTCTCTATGATTACTACAGTATTGTCATAAAAGATCTAACTGAACAGAAAGATAGTTGGGAGCGCTTGCTGGATAAAGAGTTAAAAGACTTTTTAGGTACTTATCCTTTTCGGGAAGGAATTTTTGTTGAAGAAGATTTTGTTTCTTTCGGTGTAAGTGTCAGTAAATTTTATCAAAATTTCCCGGATGCTCAATTTGACGAAAAGATGGGGCAAACTTTCCAGCAGCTAATTAAGCAATTTGAAATGCTAGGAAAGGCTAAAATTCAAAAATCCGATGATTTGAATTCCTTAGAAAAATCCATGGAAGAACTGATTGCTACTTTGCAAAATTTAGAGGCTCTTCCTAATCTTAGTGATGCAAATACTGAAAGCATTTCGCAGATAATGATAGATGCCCGTGAGATATTTGTAAAAAAGATATGCTCTTTTGACTTTGTAAGCGGAAACAAGCTGAATAGTCTAATTGATTCATTAGGATTAGAGGAAGAGGGGCCATTTTTGAGATCATGGCACGCGATTAAAGAATTAAATTCTAAGGATGTTTATAATCTGCAAGAGGTTACGGGGTTTCTTAGAGGAGTTCTTGAAAATTTTGAGTTAATGGAGAGTCCTGATAGAATGAGTGAAGAAAAATTGATGCTGTTAAGGTCCCAAACCATTCTATTAACAGATATAGCTGATAAACTTGAATGGGTTCAGATGGGCGAGGGGGATTTAGTTCAGGTAAATTTGGCTATTCCAGAACACTTTAATTGCGTCAGTTCCATTCGTAGCCTACTAAGAGATATTCCGGGGAAATTAGGTTACGACCCTATTGAATTAGACTTGGAAGTTGAGGCCGATCTTGATCGAGATGAAGCTTTTGCTCGGAGCTTACAGAGCCAGAACGGCAGCTAGCCTTCTTTTAGTTAAAAAAAACTTTTGAACAGTCTCCCGATTTGTGATATGTAATGAAGTAAACAGTTTTGTACTGACAACATACACAGGGGACAGCAATGCTGACTGATTTGTTTTTGGCCTCTTCATTTACTTTATTCTATGCTTCGGTAGTTATAGCATTTGTTTATGTCATCTATACCTTCTATAGAATGAAGCAATATGATCCGGGCGATGCAAAGATGGTAGAAATCTCGGATATGATTCGGGAGGGATCGGATGCTTTCCTAAAGCGAGAGTATCGTCTACTTTCTATGTTTGTTCTTGTGGTGTTCCTTGTTCTGATCGCTCTTATCGACGGGAGAACAGGAATCGCATTTTTAGTCGGAGCTTTGTGCTCTGCGATCGCTGGATTTATTGGAATGAAAGTGGCTACAATTGCCAATGTTCGGACCGCTAATGCCGCAAAAAGTTCTCTGAATGAAGCTCTAAACATTGCCTTTTCTTCTGGATCGGTACTTGGTTTAAGTGTTGTTGGGCTTGGCATGTTAGGGATTTTAGTTCTTTATCAAATGTTTGAAGACCCTAAAGTGCTTTTCGGAATGAGTTTTGGAGCAAGCTCCGTAGCTTTGTTTGCCCGCGTCGGTGGAGGGATATTTACAAAAGCCGCCGATGTTGGAGCTGACCTGGTAGGAAAGATAGAAAGTGGTATTCCAGAAGATGATCCACGTAACCCTGCAGTTATTGCAGATAATGTAGGGGACAATGTGGGTGATGTAGCCGGAATGGGTGCAGATCTTTTTGAAAGTTATGTAGGCAGTATTATTGCAGCAATGGCTCTTGGGCTTCTTTCTCACGGAGCGGATGGCTTGTATTATCCCTTGGCATTGGCATCAGTGGGAATAGTTGGCAGTATTATCGGCGTCTTTTTTGTGAAAGCAGATGACGAGCATGGTATACACAAAGCCTTGAGACGAGCTTTGATAGTAAGTAATATTGTTGTTGCGTTAGCCGCATTTGGCTTGAGTTGGTGCCTTTTTGATTCACTAGGTCCATTTTGGGCAACTATTGGGGGCTTGGTTTCTGGAGTCTTGATAGGGTGGTTTACAGAATATTATACCTCTTCGAGCTATCCACCAGTAAAGCAAATTGTCGAAAGCTCAAAGACTGGTGCAGCCACAAACATTATAGAAGGTTTGGCTATAGGTTTAGGAAGTACTGCCATGCCCATTTTGGTTATTGTGGCGACTATATTCCTCGGGTTTAGTTCGGCAGGACTGTATGGCATTGCTATTGCAGCAGTGGGCATGCTGAGTACTTTGGGCATAAGTCTCGCAGTCGATGCTTACGGCCCCGTGGCTGACAATGCCGGAGGAATTGCCGAGATGGCAGGTCTTGATGAGGTGGTTCGTAAAAGAACTGATATTTTGGATTCAGTTGGAAATACAACGGCTGCTATTGGTAAAGGTTTTGCTATTGGGTCTGCTGCCTTGACGGCGTTGGCTTTCTTTTCTACCTTCGCCACAGAATCTCATTTGACGGTTATCAGCTTGACAAAACCAAAAGTGATGATGGGTTTACTTTTGGGAGGGATGCTTCCGTTTGTATTTTGTAGCCTGTCTATAAAAGCTGTAGGGAGAGCCGCATTTGAGATGATCGAAGAGGTGAGAAGGCAATTCCGAGAAGACCCAGGTATCTTAGCAGGTACTTCGAAACCAAATTATACTCAATGCGTAGATATATCCACAAAATCGGCAATTAGAGAGATGGTAGCCCCTGGTGTTTTGGCTATTCTCAGTCCTATTGTGGTAGGAGTCATCTTGGGATTGGAGCCATTAGGAGGCTTTCTCGCTGGATCTCTTACGACAGGTGTTCTGCTGGCTATAGCGATGGCTAATTCAGGAGGTGCTTGGGATAATGCTAAGAAATATATTGAGGCAGGAAATTGTGGTGGTAAAGGCTCAGAGCCTCACAAAGCTGCTATAATTGGCGATACTGTTGGAGATCCTCTGAAAGACACTAGCGGCCCTAGCCTTAATATCTTGATTAAGCTTATGTCTATAGTTTCATTGGTATTTATCAAGATTTTTGTCGGATAAGTTAGAGCAAAAAGTAACGAATCCCTTGGAGAGCGACGATTTTCGTCGCTCTTTTTTTGGGATGGTTCAGAAAGAGGCTTTTTTAGGTAACAAAAAGGGTTGTGGGATCATGCCGTTAGAATATGTCTAATTGCCAAAATTGCGAAGGCTAAATCGAGAAAAGTAAAGCTATGCTTAAGCTACCTGTTCTTGAAGTATTGGAGAGGTGCCACTACCGTGGCACGAAATGTGTATCGTTCATCCCCTGAGCTAAAGCACAGGGCTATTTGGAGACAGAGCCACTACCATGGCTATTAGGAGTTATCCATAGCCGGCTTATTCAAATTAGCTAATAATGGGATAATTTTATTTCTTTGTTGGAGAGGGGTGTATAGGTGATTTCTTCTTAAGCCCACGGTAGTGGTCTTCCCTCTTGATAGCCCCGTGCTTTAGATCGGGGATAGGAAAAAAAGATTCTGTGCCACGGTAGTGGCACCTCTCCAATATAAGCAAAGAACAAAACATTTATCAATTTTGATACCCTGCATTTTTAGAAGATCGGGCATGACTCAGTTACATAAGCACAAATTCCTTCACTTCTCTTAAGTCATCCGAGATTTTGGTCAGACAGCCTATAGGCTTAGGAAAAAGTGTTACCTTGAATTGAACCATGCCCTTTTTTTTATGTAATTCAAAATTCTCACCTATTTTACTCAAAATGCCTAATTCACTTTTCTGCGTATATACAAAACCTATACGCCCGCTAGCTGTGACATTTTTGAAGTCTAGGGTTTTGGGCAGAAGGGAGGGGATATTCACATGAAGGTAGGAGTTGTTGATAGCAATTCCCAATAAAATCTAGATTCTAGATAAATGGGGATTTCCAACATACTTAAACTAGTAGCTGAGATCTCCACACTTCCACAGAAGTGTTAGATTGGTGCAGACAAGCGTTAAACTAAGCCGCATTGAGTATAATTATAAATGACAAAGGATGATCAGGAGCGCTGAGTCCAGGCGTATTCTTAGGAAAGAGAGGAATAAAAAAGAGGAAGACAATGGAAATTGTCTTCCTCGTAACTTGTTGAAGAGAAAAAACTCTGCCGAGAAATTATCTAGCTGATCTTCTTCTTGGTACTCTTGCTGTAGCTTTTCTGCCAGTAGGACGCGAAGCAGCTTTTTTCTTTGGAGCAGCTTTCTTTGGAGCAGCTTTCTTAGGTGCAGCTTTCTTAGGAGCAGCTTTCTTAGGTGCAGCTTTCTTAGGAGCAGCTCTTTTAGGAGCAGCTTTCTTTTTAGCAGCAGCCTTAGATTTTGCTTTAGCCTTCGGCTTAGCTTGTTTCCCTTTGTTTTTCTTTTCGTCTGTAATAGACTCTTTGCGGTAAGTTTTAGCAACTTTTTCTAGCTTAATAGTCCCAGTACGTACGCGTTGGGAAGCTGCTTTGTTACCAGATTCCGCTTTTTCCAAGTCAAGTCTGGCATCTTCTAGAAGCCGTTTGAGTTGGGTAATTGTTGTTTTCAGTGCCATGCCAAGAACTCCTTCTAATTGTTGAAAGTAGGTTCACAACTAAGTGAATATTAACTTTAAATATATAAGTGCTAGATTTTTTTGCAAAATATTTTTTTCTACTTTTCAAAAGATTGCCTTATTACAGAAATCTTTTAAATAAAAAAGGCTTGAGAGGGTATTCTAGAAAGGTATTTGGAAAATGAGGCTTTCGGAGGAAAAAAATAAAAAGAAACGCTTTTCTGTAAAAATATTTTTCGTTAGTGCATGTTTTTTCAGTAATTCTACGGATTTTGGTGTTTTTTGAACATAAATACGGCTGAGAAGGGGTGGGTTGTGCTTTAGAGGGTATCACAGGGCACTTTTTCATTTTAAAAGTATGATTCAAGAGAGAGCTTAAAAGAAACTCTCCAATAAAATTTGCCTCATTAAAGGGTCTATAAGACTTTCAAAAAACGAGGTACAAGGATATAACTGGACTTTTGGGGAAGTTCTTAATATGATTTATTTTAACTGAGCTAGGGGTGCAAAGCACTGAAAGGTTTAAAAACTACTGTGTAAAGGTTCCTATGTTTCGTGACAGTGTTCGAATTTACGTTTATTTCTTGCTTTTCTTCTGCTGTGTAACGACTTTTGGTTTCGCACAAGAGAAAATATCTACAATAGAAGAAATGCGAAAGCTTTATGAAAAAGCTGAAGCCGCCATGTCTAGAGAGGACTATCCTGCCGCTCGCGTAGCTTATATGAAGTTATTAAAGCTGGGAGCAAAGGAAGTCGCCAACGACAATACCTACATGGACGTGATATTGCGATTGGCAGCCGCAGAAGCCAGGCTTCAGGATTTCCAAAGTGCGGAAGCTCGCTTAAGGGCTTTGTTGAAAGAAGGTCCTGATGAAAGATTCCTGATTCGTATTGAGGCCTTAAGAGCTCAATTTCGCAATGCCCAAGGAAATTCTGGAGAGGCCTACACAATTCTTAAGAACCTCGAACAATTTGTTCCTCTAAAGCAATGGCCCTCAGAAGAGAAATCCTTTCTTGTAGGTTTAGAATATTCACTGAATAAAAAATATGGTGACCTCCTCCGAAATGCAGAAAGGCTGGCAGAGGCTTCTCTTTTTGAAGAGTCTGTTCCACTATTTGAGGAAGTCCTTGAAGCTATTGATGGTCGTTTTTTTCCAGCAGCTATAGAAACCGTAGGTGAAGGTGACGACAGACCCACGCAAGTACGTTATCGTTTGGCTGAGGCATATTTTCATGTGGAAAGCTACGGGGATGCCTCCGTACTTTTGGAGAAATTGGCCTCGAACGTGAAAAGAGAAAAGAATAGAGAGCTACTCAATCAAAGCGGATTCCTTAGTGATACACAGAAAAATGTATTTTATCTTTTGGGTCTTGTCTATCAAGAAATGGGAAAAAGAGAGCATGCAATATCTTCTTTCTTCACATATCTGAAGCTTGATGATAAAAAACTCCTGACTTTTTATAATGAAGTTCAGTGGCAGCTTGGCCTTATGAATTTTCAGCGACAAGACTACGAAAAAGCTGAGGAATACTTTAAAGCACAGTCAGGAGCCACAGGAAATATAAAGCTTTACTATCTAGGAAGGCTTTATTTGGCACGTATTTACCTTCAGCGACAAGATTACGAAGCTGTGGAACATGTCTTATTCCCTCTACTGGGGATATTCACCAACGATGAATCACTTCGTTACGAAGCTTCGTATCTTCGTGCTGAAGCATTTTTCCAGAAAAAGCAATATGAGAAAGCAGCAGCATTGTTTCATCAGGCTATACCGAAACGAAACAAAACCCTTGCCGAGTGGTACCCTGATACGTTGTATAATTTAGCTTGGTGCTATTTGAAGATGGGTGAGGCCAATCACGATCATAAAGATAAGTTACCGCCATTGTTCGACAAAGGTGAAGCGGCTTTTCAAGAGTTGATCAGTTTTAACCATAACGATCAGGCATACATTGGCTTAGCCCGACTGTATATGCTGCGCGCCCGTTTGTTGGGTGATCCAAAATCTCATCTAAAAGCGAGTCGCTTGCTGGAAGGCAAGGGAGCTTTTTCTTCAATTGATCAGGAGGCAGAAGCTATCCTTTTGAGAGGAGAGGCAGCGGGAACTTATAGCAAAAGAGTAGAGATCTTTGATAGGCTGGCGCAAGATGTTTACGCTAAGACTCCCTATTACGGAAAAGGATGGTACTTCAAGGGTATCAACGATTTACAACAGGGACAAAAACTACTTCGTGAACCTAGAAAATCTTTAGAGGTGAGGGTTCTCTTTGACAGGGCTATCTTGTCTTTTGAAAAAGCTTTTGAATTGCTTAAGGATAGTGAAAAATCTCTCGCTGGATTATCTCTAAAATATGCTGCACAGGCTCACTTCTATAAAGATGATAAAGAATCACGTCTAGAAGCCTATGCCTTGTTTAACAAGTTGTTTAATGAGCATGGTGATATTTTTGCCAAGATGAAGAATCGGGATGAGCTCCTCTATCTTCAGGGAATTGTAGCTTCTCGCCTCCTTTTTAATGATAAGCTAGAAGATTTCTTAAATATTGCAAATCAGTCTCTTACTCAAGTTGTAGATTATTTTCCCAAAGGTAAGTATGCAGATAATGCCTTGAATCTCTTAGGAACGATTCATTTTAAACAAGGTGAATACGACAAGGCCGAAAGAGCCTATACTCGTCTTGCTGTCACCTATCCAAAATCAAAATTTGCTGGAGAGGCCTGGTTTTTTGCAGGAGAAAGTGCACAGTGGCAGCGTAAGAAACCTGAAGTTGTACGAGAGTATAGAAAGAATGTATTCGAAAAATACTCTGACTCAAAATACGGGAACCAGGCGTACTTCAAATATTATAGCTTCACCGAATATATGCAGGGAAATGCGGAAGCTCTTTCCCATTTGCAAAATATGGAACTGCTGTACCCTCAGTCTCCTTATCTCATCGTCGCTCATTATCTCGTAGGGATGAACCACAAGCAAAATCGAAAGAGTCGTGATGGATCGGTTTGGAAAAAAGCTGATTACGGTGCAGCCATTCATGCGTTTGAAGAATCCCAGGCTGTTTTTGACAGAGCAGATGCTCGTGGGTTTATACCTTCAGAAGATCTAGTGTATTTCATAACCGTGCGCTATCGTGCCCTATTGGAGAGAGCTCTTATAAAGCTCCGACTGGCCGAGGAAGTAGAAGGAGCTAAGCAGCAGGTATACCTGGAATGGGCTGCTGAATCTTTCGAGGAAATACTTAAAGATTTTCATGACCCAGACCACCCCTTGGCTCGAGTCCTCACGAGAGGGCATCCCTACCCTAGGATATTTGAAGAGAGTGAATATGGTTTGGTAAGGGTCTATATAACAGCAAAAGAATATACAGGTGCTGAAGAACTTCTTTCTCTGATGTTAGAAAAGTATTCAAAAGCTAACGTTAGAAGAGGGTACTACCTCTCCCGTGCGTGGTATGAGCAGGGGCGTATCGCTATGATGAAAGATGAGCATGAATTGGCTTTGAAATTTTTTAACCATGCAGAAAACACTGCAAGGGGTAGGTTGCTGAATACCGAGCAGAGACTGGATCTCTGGGTTCAGCAAAGCCACTGTTATCGTGAAATGGAAGATTACAATACTGCGATGTTAACTCTTTCTAAAGTTATCAACGAAGATGTTGTTTCACCGTTACGCTTAAAATCAATGTTCCTGCGGGCTGAGATCTATGAACTCGAAGGCCGGCATGATCTAGCTATAAAACAATTGGAAGCTACCGCCAAAATTGGTGGCGACTGGGCATATAAAGCGAAAGAAAAACTGGAAAAAGACTATGGCTTTAACTGAGATTCTCCCGGAAACATTAGGTAGCTTTATGGAGCTGTTTCGTAATGTTTCTGACTGGAATAGTATACTTGTTATCATTGGTGGTTGTTCTGTTTTAAGCTTCACGGTATTTATCGAAAGGCTTTATCACTTGCGAAAGTCTGAAGTGGACACTAATAAGTTCATTATCAATCTTCGTAAAGTGATTAAGGAAAAAAATATTGTTGAGGCGGTAAACATCTGTGAATACACCGGTGGAACCATTGCCAATATTGTTAAGGCAGGACTGCTAAAGCATAATAAGGGCAGGCAGCAGATAGAAAACTCTATGGAAATTGCTGGTCTGATAGAAGTGGCAAAACTGGAAAAGAACGCAAAAATCCTTTCAATAATAGCACATATCACACCTTTGATAGGATTGTTGGGTACCGTTCTGGGATTTATCGCAGCTTTTAGTGAGATGCGTCTTAGTGGTCTTATGGATATCTCAACGACGAAAATCGGTGAGGCTATGGAGTACGCACTAACAACTACTGCAGCAGGTCTCGTAGTGGCTATCCCCACAGTTGTGGCATTCAACTATATAGTGAGTCGGATCGAAGGCTTTGTGCTGGAAATTCAGACGACCTCATCAGAAATTGTAGATCTCCTTGTAAGTCATCAGGAAGAGTATGAATTTTAAAACAAACCTTCGGGCTTCAAACACTCTTATTGATCTGACTCCACTGGTGGATGTTATATTCCTCTTGTTGGTGTTCTTTGTTATCACATCGGATATTCTCCCATTAAAATCACTTAATGTGGAAAACCCGAAGATAAACAAAGATTCACCCCCCATGACCACACAACTTCTTGTGGTCATGGATGCACAAAATGTTATCTACTTGGGACCCAAGAAGGATATTGTGGATTTAGCTTCACTGAAAGAACACCTGATGGAAGAGATCGCTCTTGTTAAAAAGCAACGTTCCGGTGTTGATCCCACCATTGTGCTGAGTATTGATCGAAGAGTGGAGTATGGTCCTTTTTTACGTTTGTTTTCTACGACACAAGAGTGTAGTGCGAAAGTACGCCTTGTGTACAAACCGTCAGAAGATGATGAGCAAGAGTACTTTGACACAGTAGGACGATAAGGCCGTAAAAGAGATGCTGAAGTTAACCCGCGGTGCCCCACATCGAGAAATCGCGATACGATTGCGAGATAATGAACCTTTGCTGAATAAAAAATTCGGCAAGGCATTTCTTATCGCGATAGCATTGCATTTAGCTGGTTTTGCCATTGTAGGGATTACTTCCATGAAGCCTAGTGCGCTTCTCCATTATTCTACTGTTATCACCACTGCAGATATGGGAATACCTTCAGAAATGAAAGGAAGTCTCACGGCATTGTACGTGGATGATCAAGGACTGTTGCCAAGGTATGTTCTGGAGCCTGAGGCCTCCATTCCCCTTCTCCCAGAAATGCCCGATGTACAAGTGAAGATGCAAACAAAAAATCAAAAAGAACTCTCCAATCCAGGAAATCAATTTACTCAGGTAGAAAAAATTCCTTTTCTCTCTCTCATTCAGCCGATTTCTTTTGGACAGTTAGATACTCCTGTAAGAATTCGTATTTCGGGAGAACTGGCTTTACGAGAGGCGTCTTCAGAAGGCATGGAGTCTCTGATGAAGGAGCTGCAAAGGAGAGTTATCACTGGCGTTCACTCAGTAAAAGTGGAAGTCCGAGTAGATGATAGAACAGGAGAGGTCTTTTGGGCTGCCGTTCGACATTCCTCACGAATAGGTAGCATTGATAGCTTTGCCCTGGAAGTGGCAAAGAATCTCCTTTTTGACAGACAAGCTAAAGCCTTTGTTTCGGAGGGAGAGGTAGAAATCCTTTTTAACTTTGCCGAAGATAGCTTATCCTCTCGCAGCCAGATGCTTGGACACCCTTAACCTTTGCTATTTAATGAGGAAACATGCTAAAACTCTCTCTCTCAACCGCTTTTATGTTTTACTTGGGGGCAACTCTTGGTGTCTTACTGGTACTGTGGATCTACTACAATATGGTTCAAGGTAGAAAAAAAATAGTCCCTTATGAGCGTTCTCTTTTTGTTTGTGAATACTGTAGCAAGGCATACCTTGAAGAGAGCATCAAACATGTCACCAAATGTCCAGAGTGTCAGTCTTTCAATAAAAGCGGATAAAATTAACCTTTCCGTGACACATCCATACAAAATTAAATCTAATGGCAAGAAGAAAAAAAGCTCCTATAGAAGTTGAGCTGGAAATTGAATCCTGGACAAAAGAGGGTTTTGGACAGGGTACTTACAAAAATACACATGGCGATAGCTATTCTGTTGATGTTCCTCATACCATTCCTGGTGAAAAGGTTCTTGCACTCCTTATGAGCAAGAGAAGGGGTAAATACTCAAGTATTTTGAAGGAGGTAATAAAAGCCTCTCCAGACAGGATTGAGCCTAAATGCGCCCACTTCGGAAGTTGTGGTGGTTGCCGTTGGCAGCACCTCCCCTATTCCAAGCAACTGGAAAGAAAAGCAGACTTTGTCCAAAGAGAATTCGCTCCATTACTAGAAAATACATCCGTCGAGATAGAGCCCATTATCCCTTGTGAAACGCCTTGGAAATACCGTAATAAGATGGAATTTTCTTTTTCTGAAAACGGCAAGCAGACAAAGTTTCTAGGCCTGATGATGGCCGGAGGTGGGGGAAAGGTTTTTAACCTTACAGAGTGCCACCTGGTGAATCCCTGGTTTGCTGAGACTGTGATTGCAGTGAAAAAGTGGTGGGAAGAATCAAAGATCTCTGCCTACCATTTCAGAAAAGATGAGGGAAGTCTGCGAGTTTTGACGGTGCGAGAGGGAAAGCGCAGTGGAGATCGCCTCGTGATGCTTACGGTCTCTGGAAATCCAGATTATGCGTTATCAAAAGATTCTCTTGATAGTTTTGTGGCTTGCCTAAGGGAAGCATTGGAAAAGGAGCCATCACCACCTAAGCTCAGCATCTTTGTACGGATTCATCAAATCAAGAAGGGTCAACCTACAAAATTCTATGAGTGGAAGCTGTACGGGCCTGAGTTTCTCAGGGAAACTCTCTCTATGGATGAGGCAAGCTTGCAGTTTAACGTTAGTCCCACATCCTTTTTTCAGCCAAACACGGATCAGGCAGAGAACTTTTATGCCCTAGCACTAAAAATGGCGGGACTCTCTGAAGACACAACAGTTTTCGATCTCTATTGTGGCACAGGAACTCTAGGAATGCTTGCATCCGGAAAGGCCAAAAGAGTTTTGGGTATTGAGCTCTCACCAGAATCCTCATTGGACGCCCGTGAAAATGTAAAAGATAATCACATTAATAATATGGAAGTGATTACAGGTGATGTAGGAAAAACTTTGACTCTACTGAGAGCCGAAGAGGGTTTTGAAACTCCCCAGCTGGTAGTTGTAGATCCTCCAAGGGTTGGTCTTGATGAAGAAGCTCTAAAAAATATTTTGGATCTGTCTCCAGATAAAATTCTCTACATTTCCTGCAACCCAGCCACACAAGCAGAGAACATTAAAGTGCTCACAGAAGAAAAATATTCTCTTGTGGCTGTCAGGCCTGTTGATCAGTTTCCACATACTGTTCATGTAGAAAATATTGCGGTTCTAGAAAGGAATAAATAAAATTTAACACGGACTTTTTGTGATTGAAATTCATTCTCAAATGCTTCATAATCTGTCACTTGTTTGTATTTTTTAGGATGAATATGCGTTTCAATATTACAAAAGTTGCCAGCAACAATAGCAAAGCACGCCTTGGTGTCTTGGAGACAGAGCACAGTACAATTGAAACTCCTGTTTTTATGCCGGTAGGGACGCGTGGAGCTGTGAAAACTCTCACAGGTCAACAACTCGATGATATCGGAGCAGATATCATCCTTGGAAATACCTATCACCTAATGCTTCGTCCAGGGATGGAAGTGATAGAAGGCGCAGGAGGCCTGCATAAATTTATGAACTGGGATAAGTCTCTTTTGACGGATTCTGGAGGCTTTCAGGTATTCTCTCTTTCCAAGCTAAACAAAGTAACGCCAGAGGGTGTTCATTTCAAATCTCATATTGATGGCTCCTCCTATTTTTTAGGCCCTCGTGAAAGCATGGCTATCCAAAGGACTCTAGGTTCCGATATTGTAATGGCCTTTGATGAGTGTCCTCCTTTCCCCTGCGATTATGACACCGCAGCCCGCTCTATGGAAGTCACCCTGAAATGGGAAAAAATCTGTTTAGAAGAAGGACTGCAAAGTCATCAGAATCTTTTTGCCATTGTGCAGGGAGGCTCCCATGCAGAATTGCGTAAACAGTGTGCGCAGGAGCTCAGCTCCATGGGATTCCCGGGATATGCTATTGGTGGGCTCTCAGTAGGAGAACCTGCTCCCGTAATGTATGACATGATAGACGCCGTTGAGCCACACCTCCCGAAAGACAAGCCGCGCTACCTCATGGGGGTAGGCACACCAAGAAATATTATCGAAGCCGTTATGCGTGGCATAGATATGTTCGACTGTGTAATGCCTACACGCAATGCCCGCAACGGCACAGCCTTCACATGGGCAGGGAAAATAAATATAAAAGCCGGCAGATATGCAAAAGACTTCACACCTCTCGATCCGGAATTAGACTGTTACACGTCCAAATTTTCCAAAGCCTATATCCGCCACCTTCTCAATGTAGATGAGATCACAGGTCTTACTTTGGTAACGATCCAAAACCTGGCATTTTATCTTGATTTCATGCGTACCTTGCGGCAATCTATCGCTGATGATACTTTAGACGCATTTTACGAGCGCGTATGTGCTATATACCCCGTATAAGCAACTTTTCAAAAATATAAGGTGTATTGATGACCAAATACTTTTATTTTTTCCTGTGCTTTTGCACAACTCTTATGGCATCCAGCCTTTCGGCGCAAGGCGGTGATTTACCCCCACCACCAGAGCCCGAACATGGAATGATGCAGACACTAATTATGCTGGGTATCGGCATAGTATTCTTTTACCTGATTCTGATTCGTCCCGAACAGCAAAAGCACAAAGCTTTGGAAGATCAACGTTCCAGCATGCAAAAAGGCTCACGTGTAACAGCCATGGGAATAATCGGCACCGTCAT
>JBLFWS010000088.1:0-13650 GCA_047611865.1 Chlamydiales bacterium | reverse complement strand
GTGGTAGTCTCTTCTAGCTTATAGAGAGCTTCCGAAAGATGATTAATGCGAGAGCTGCGCTTATCTTTTTTATTTAAAGGGGAGAGAAAGCCTTTCATTTGTTCTGCCAATCGGTTACGAATGCCTTTGAGTTGATAGCATATTCTGAGAGACTTTATGCATTTTTCTATCTCTCTGTGTTCTCGGTGCTCTCGGTGGTTAAATAAATGATTGTAAACGTATTAAATTATGCAACAACGCCGTTTGCAGAAGTAAATTCCAAAACGCCAAGATCGATTCTTCCTTGATTTGCTGTCTGCCTCTTTACACTCTTGGAGATGGATCCTTTTCCACTTCCATCTTCTTCAGGGCTTTGCTTGTAAATTTTCCGTCGTAGGGAATGAGCTGGAAGCAATCATTGAAGGGGTTGGCTATTTTTCTTCTGAAGTTAACTTGCTTTTTCGTGAAGATTGAAAGGCCTTCTTTTATGGATTCGGGTGACTGTTCTACTGTATCACTCCATTTCTTAGGCCTTGCTTGCTTGTGGATGGTAGCTATATTATCAAGAGGACAGAAGCAGGGGGCAAGAATCCAGGGACTGCCTGTATCAGCATCGGTACGATTGAGGCTTAGATCTAACTTCCCGGTGATTTTTCGGGTGTGATATCCCACTCTGGGAATTATAGCGCCGGCCAATTGGGTGGTGACCATAGCGGCTCCATAAAGGGGAGTTCTCACAATATCCGCCATAGATTGCGCACTGCGCTTTAAACATTCTTTCCCGTTTTTTTTCTTTCGAGAGTAACGGCAAAGCTCTCTCACAGCAGGAATACAGCTGGCGTGCCAGGCCGTTTTGGCGACAGAATGGAGGGGACGAGCTAGATTTAAACAGAGATTTTTAGCGAAAATCTTTCTCTTTCGACAATCGAGATAGATATCTCCATTTTTTGTATTCACAACTAGCGCGTATTTGTGTACCAGAGTCTGAGTGCCCTGGCTTTCATTCCAGACACATACAATTCTTCCGTATCTGGCTGTCGGCCCCCTTTTCTTCTTCACTTCAAACAGCTCTTCCCAGTTAGGGTACATTTCTTTGAATTGCTTAAATTCAGTTTTCATGGCTAAGCTCAGAATTTAGGGTTTATCAGACTAGTGTTCTGGTTTTCCTTCATAAAAATGAAACCATGGTTTAAACTCTTTTGATCTATAATTCAAGAAATCAATAAATCTAGAACCAACGATTTTTATGAGAATTAAAGGTTTATTACTTCTCTGCATAGTAAGCACAAATTTGGCGAGTGCCTCAGAAAAGCCCGTAGCTGTTGAGTCACGTTCTCCTATCTATGAAAATGAGTGGGCTAGACTAGACTTTCCAAAG
Organism: Chlamydiales bacterium; assembly: GCA_047611865.1. Lineage (GTDB taxonomy): Bacteria > Chlamydiota > Chlamydiia > Chlamydiales > JBDQID01 > JBLFWS01. The sequence continues at coordinate 12,293 of JBLFWS010000088.1, read as the reverse complement.
AGCCCTCTGAGAACGACAGCTGTTGAAATATCCTTGAAACATGAGCTATCACCTGACCAAGAAGAAGAAGAAGAGCATCTACGAGGCTTGTGGGAAATAAGGTATTTGGCTGAAAAGCATTTTGCAGAGAGGGGGATCCTCAACCGACTTTGCTACTCTAAATTTGAAGCTGGGCAAACTCCAAAGTGGCAAGTTGTGCCCTATCCTTCTCTAAGTGGGTACTTCGACAATGGCGTGCTGCGGAATATATACAGCTTATGGAATCAAACGGCTGTTTTATTTCGAACAATATTCCCTGCAAAAGAGGTCTCTACAAAAGATAGAGCAAGGATTAAAACCCTTTGGGATAAATCAAAGCCGAAAGTCATTTCACAAGTAGTAGAACAAACTGGGACTGGGGCACTTAACCGAGAAGATGTGATTGAACGGCAGATCATTTACCCAAGTTCTATGAAAGAAGAAAACGATATTCTGCTCCTTTACAACTATGCTCCTCTTTACAGTGGAGGGAGGCAGATGCACTTTCTCCTCGTACCCAACCCTTCCAGCCCAGCAAAGAACTTTCTTGAATTGGAGGAGAAGCAGTATGTAGAGGTATTATCATTGGCCAATAAAATAGCTATTTGGGCCCAAGAGAATTTTCCGAAAGGAACTACAGTGCATTTTTTTGACAAAACAGGTGTGATGGCTGGGCAATCAGAGCCACTTTATCATGCCCATGTCGTCATTATTGAAGACGAGTCAGAAGAAATATGGGGTAAACTATCTATGTTTTTCAGAATGCTCTTGCCACGAAGCCCCATAGCCAATAAAATCCTTGAGAAGCGAGTCTCTTATTACAGAGAGACATTGGGAACATTTTTGGATGAACAAACCTTGGAAAAGGGTGAGGAGATAGAGTGAGAAAAATAATTACGGTCTTTTCACTTATTGCTATGACATTTTTTACTCCGGCCCAAGCTTTTGATGTGGGCAGTAGTCACTATGGCAATGAAACATTAGGTACACTGACTTGTAATGGACACCTAACACTCAATGGAACGACCATTCAGGATGATCTGACTGTGAATGGCAGTCTTGTGGCTGAAAACGTGATGATCGAAGAAATGCATGTGAATGGTCAGGTTACTCTAAAAGGCACTCACATCAACGGGCTTGCTGAGATTAACGGCTATCTGAGAGCTGAAAATACAGATATTCGTGCTTTGCTTTCCTTGAGATCAAGTAAACTGGACCTCTTTGATTCCCTAACACATGGCATTATAATCAAACAATCAAGCGATCCTAGATCTGCTCAGGTCGTTAACCTTAATAACACCCAAGTTTATGGCGATATCGTCTTTGAAGGGGGAAATGGCCTCGTAGTAGCCGACGAAGACTCTTCTGTTGAAGGTGAGGTTATAGGTGGGAAGATTATAGCAAAAGAAATTCAATAATCTCTTTTGTTTTGAGTTAGTTTGGAAGAGTAATGCAATCTACTAACGTACATACTCATTATTTTCAATACTACTTGCCTGTAAATCAAATACTTATGTATGATACTGCTCCCATTAAAAAGTAATACATAAGTAAGGGCATTTTATGAATATCAAAGATATATATAGTAATTTTCCTCAAGAGATTCGAAACACAAGTCGAGAGCTTGATAGAGTTATCAATGCTGATAATCCTTCTGACGAAGAAAAAGCTCGCTTAGCTAAAAAAGTGTGTTCAGTAGCTCTAAAAGCTATAGGCTTGGTTATGGTAGCCCTCACTGCAGTATGCTTAGGGAATCTAGCAGCGACTCTTGGGACTCCGATTGCTACGACACATTTATTCAATGCTATTTTTTTTTCCGTAGCTTCTCATGAAGCGGCAGTCATAGGCCATAATCTATATCGAAGCGCGGAATCTACCTCTTCAAATATGCGCCATAATGCTCATACCTTCATAAATGTGTGTCGTAGGATTCTAGAAGGTAGTCCAGAGACTGTCTTGATGGAAGAACAAAACAGAGCTCTTTTTCGTGGAACATGGATTTGCGGCATTATACTCTAGTAAACTAATTTCCACTCCTCTATACCCTGGGAATATTTATATCGTCCCGGGGTTTTTCTTGACCCAAAAACCTTAAGTCCTTATATCTCAGCCTCTTTTTATCCTAACAAATGATATATTAATATTTTGGCAAGGTAGGTTGTGTGATGACGAGCATTCCTAGAGAATTTATTGGTGGCATTTCACTTGAAACGATGATTAACCCTATTAACCTGGGTTGTCATGAGAGTCATAATTTTGATCGTCAAACTATCCTCACTTGGTTTCGAGCTGGCCACGACAGCTGTCCTTTAGGGAGGGCGGAAGTGGATCCTGACTTGATTTCTTATAATGAAAACCTATCTGAAAGAATTAGAACTTTTACCCTCGAGAATCCGACACAATTCGAAGATCAGATACGTACAGATTTGGGGCAGCCAAAAAATAGAGACCTTCTTGAACTGAAAGTTGAACTATTGCGAGTCAAAGAAGAAAGGACTGTGAGAAGAATTCAAGAAGTAGGAATAGCGCTTCCAGGTGAATATTTACAGTATGTCTCCAATATTGGCAGGCTGCAAGATCCAAGTTTCCTCGGAGCTTTAAGGGAAGTGGATGATCTGGTAGAGGAGCCATTCACCGTTCGGAGAATGCCAGCTCTTCATGTCAATAACCGATATAACGATGTAATCGATATGGGTGATCATTCAGCTGTGGAGGAAGAAGATAGCGATCCAGAAAGTCGGGAAATAGACTACCCCGATGAGCCTGATTATGAGTCCGATTTTGAAGATGAGGATGCAGTGCAAGGATATGATGTTGAAGAATACATGGTCGGCTATGCAGAGAGGCTTAGAGAGGATAATCGACCATCCCAAATTGGTTCTAGTTCTGCAGTCCCGGTAATCCCTCAACAGGATCTTATGCGAACAGAATATCTTTCAGATAGGCTGGCCCTCCTGAGAGAATTCCAGGGAAATATTGGGAACCATGTTCCTCAGCTGCAAAGCGCTGATTCAGCTGCACCACAGCGGCGGCATATTCGCTTTATAGGTAGAGAATTGGAGGATATTGGACTTGAAATGCATCTACTAGGACAAAACATCCGTGGGAGTGGGAGTAACAACTCCTGAATCAATGGAGGAAGAAGAGGCTAAGCTCATTCTTCCTATGATTAGAGTCTTCATTTTAGCAAACGACCATTCGGGAATAGTTATAGCTATGGGGGCTGAGTATGTGAGGCTCTCGGGCTGCGTAGCTTCTTCCGCAGGAGTAAGGGGGCGGCCATTTTTTTTCTGTAAGACTGTTAAACGCTCTTCCTATTTCAGCGAGCATATTTTTTAACTTTCGTTTGTTTTCTGCGAGAACATTTTGAAAGCGAAGCTTAGCCGCTGAATCAACTTTATTAACAAGAAGATTAATGAAACCTGGATGTGAGGTTTTGTTGTAATTGAAGCAGCAGTCCGAAGGTATATGAACGAATGTGTATTTTTTTGAGTCTGCAAGAGAGTTATGCTTAGAGTTCGGATGAATCAAAGTACTTTTAGTAGGAAGAGGAATATTGTCTTTCTTTATGTGGGAGGCCCATTCACCCGCCCCAAGGACTTTATTTGAATCCACAGAGGGGTCTATAACGACACACTTGCCGTTATCAAGCTTCACTGTAGCTGCTATGTGGAATCTCCAATGGATATTCTTGCCGTTAGGGAGAAGTACTCCGAGATTTGGTCCAGTGATTACTTGAAGACCTAATTTATCTTCAGGAATACCCATTTTTTTCAGTTCATCAATAGTCAAGGTAGCCCGGGCGTAGCAGCCATCTTGCTTGTAATCCCAAACCAGGTTTTCCATTCCGTAAAGTTTTTGTACCAGTTGATTCACTTTATCAGAGGTGATGGGTTCAAGATAAGGAGAATGAGCAGGACTTAAGCGGGGTGATGAAGCTATTGAGGATCTCGGAGACCCAACAGCTGTAGAAGCATTTATAGAAGCATTAGACATCGTGCGAAGATGAGAAGGAGTGAGAACGGGTTTGAATTGAGTTTCTATGGGAGCTGGAAGATTTCTGGCTGGCATATATTTTCGGAGAGGAGTTTTTCCAAGGATATCAACTACATTATGTATGGTATTTATGAGTTGTTCATACTGTCCTTTATGAAAATGGTCATTCTGTCTAAGGCATTCAATTTGGTTTTGAGTGATATTGCTGAAAAGGGAGTTGATTTTTTGAAGGTTTTCGCTAGACAGGCCTTCAGAGCTTTCTCGGAGTTGAGCTATGGCGTTTTGTATGCCTGAAATTTTAGATGTGTGAGGGTTAACGGTGGCGTGTGCTACAGGTGGAGGAGAGCACATGTAATGTGAGGGGGTGTAAGAGAACCTTAGCAGGGGAGGAGCTACAGTATAAGCTATAGGAGCCTTTCTGGGTTGAAACCCATTCATATAGGTAGCTGCGGAGTTATTGTTGAAAGATACCATTTTTGACCTGCCTTGTAGCTTATGTTTAATTAGTACCAATTTATATGAATATTAGCCCTTTTTAAGAGTATAGTTAATATAGTTCAAATTTTAAGTGTTTTGCAGGGTTTTCTGGGTCGTTTATAATTCTGGGCTTAGCACCTCTTTGGATATGAGGCGGAGAGAAAGCAGTTTCCTAACAATATATTCAAACATTAGCACAACGGCTTCTTCAGTTTTTGCTTCGATTTTAGTATTTTTAGGCTTGGATAGTTAATTTGGCCTTACTACTCTTTAGGAGAGTCAGGTGTTGCGGGCTCCGGAGGGTTTTCTGGCAATGTTTTGACAGGCTCATTTTCAAGAGATTCCTTTGGAGAATCAGACTTCTTGAATTTCTTGGCCTTCATTGTTTTCGCATGATTCTTCGTTTTCGGAGGAATTTTAGTTTTTGAATCTTTCTTGTCTTTCTCGGATTTTTTAGCTTTCTCATCGAGCTTCATCATTCCTTTTTCCACGACTTCTTCTTCTGTTTTTTCCGCTTCTTTGGCGACATCTTCCTTCTCCTCTTTTGTAGGGAGAACTTCAGGTTCTGGAGGCTTGGCACCAGGGAGTCTTCCTACTTGTGGCAGATTACCTACTCGGGGAGTTCGTCCGACAGAGGGAGGCTTGCCGCTGCTGGGAGGAGTGCCTACCTGAGGGAGACGCTGTTGCCCTAACAGTACTGGGTAATAGAAAACACAGAGGCAGAAAAGCGCAAGACTTAAAGAACTAAAAATTCTCATTGTAACCCCGTGTTTAGCCAGAAAAAACTCATCATAAAAAAAAGAGGATTACTATGCATCTGGAAAGATGCCTCATTTTTTTTATCAAATCTTTTTCATAGACTTGCTCCTCAATAAGATTTATACAGCAGTTTTTAGGCAAAATACGGAGTCGTCTATGCTATGCAAAAGTATTCTCAATACGATAGGAAATACACCCACAATAGCGCTAAAAAAAATAGGAGCTTCATTAGCTTGTGAGCTTTATGGGAAATGTGAATTTTTTAACCCATGCGGGTCCACCAAAGACCGAGTAGCTCTAAGAATGATTGAAAAAGCAGAAGAGGAAAATCTGATAAAGCCGGGTGACACTCTCATAGAACCGACTTCTGGAAACACAGGCCTTGGGCTGGCACTAGTAGCAGCACAAAAAGGATACAAGCTCATCATCACGATGCCTGAGAAGATGAGCCTCGAAAAAGAGGTTGTGCTTAAAGCTCTCGGAGCTCAGATCGTAAGAACACCTACAGAGGCCGCACATGATGACCCGGAAAGCCTCTTTGGGGTAGCAAAAAGGCTGCATGAAGAAATCCCAAACTCTTACATATTGGATCAATACAGTAACCCCAATAATCCCGATGCACATTATTACGGAACTGGGGCAGAGATTGTAGAGGAGATGGGGGAAAGGCTGAAGATGGTCGTTATGGGCGTGGGTACTGGTGGAACCATTACCGGGGTAGCGCGGCGTATTAAAGAATATAACAAAGATATCCAAGTCATCGGAGTGGATCCCTATGGATCAATACTGGGTGGCGGAGAGGAGGTATTTTCTTATTCTGTAGAGGGAATAGGTTACGATTTCTTTCCGGAAGTTCTCCAAAATGGCCTCATTGACGAATACGTCAAAATTAACGACAAAGATTCTTTTTTGATGGCACGAAGGCTTATTAAAGAGGAGGGCTTGCTCGTAGGAGGCTCATCGGGATCGGCTGTATGGGCAGCATTGAAACTAGCGACAAGGCTTAAAGCTGGTGACCGCTGTCTAGTAGTTCTTCCTGACGGGGTCCGCAACTACATGAGCAAATTCGTTAACGATGACTGGATGCGGGAAAACGATTATCTCGATGTTGGCGAGTCTTCAGATAAGACGCTAAACGAAATTAAACGCTAGTAACAACATTTACCCATTCGTCATCAGAACTGTAGATAAGAGAACTGTGACTGGAGTTCTTTGATAGCAAGGCTACAATTTCAGATTTTTTTCGAGGATTATCGGAATAATCGTCTCTGATATTGATAATGACCGATTCGTTCTTCGCAGGGTTTGAATAAACGGGGAATAAAGGAATAGAGGAGGCGATAGCTTTTATTTCTCCCATACGCTCTTGGGGAGGTAGAGTAGTTGTTAGGCTTGAGCGGTTCCTGAAAAATGCGATATTGCAAGAGTCGTTACACAAGAGAGCATCGGCTTGTTTCTGTGTTTTAAGCACCACTGCCATTGGACCGGAATCGTTTTTCTTATGGGTTTCATAATCGATATTCATAAACGGAGGACAAGGGCAAGGGCAGATTTGGGATAAGACAGATAAGAGTGTAGTCGTCATAAGTATTCCTCTTGTATTACGAAATTTCCATTTTTGCGAAAGATAAGGCAAAAGATCTTAAAAGGGAATTTAAAATAGTTTGGAGACGAGCCTTGGGTGGAGTCTGTTGAAGTCTAGTGCCTTGAACTTGTTTCTGTATAGGCAAACAACTTCAATAATCGGTTTTTGGCCCGACCTTTTTCCTCCTGACGAATCCTGAAAATTTAGCCTACGATTTAGCTTCATTTGATGTTGTGGATGATCCTGCAAAAGTTGATCTTACAAGCCTCGTTCTGAGTGTGTTGTAAATTAGGTGTATTTAAGTTTTCTACTTGTTGTTAATTGTCCCAGCATAAGATGCTGAGAGCATCTTTTTTTATAGTAACGAAAACCGAGGAAGAAACAAGTACATTAACGCCACTGGATTTAGATACATTCTTACCAGGGGGTTTCTTTAAATAATTTTAATTAAAAATACGTATTTAATAAATAATATTTAATATAAGGAATTGATAGTGTCTATACCTCCGAATTTTCCAGTAAACCTACTTTTTCCTCCTGCCAATGCAAAGAGGGCAGGTGCATGTCGAGAATGTGAAGAAACTACCTCAGTGAAATTTGTAAGCCAATTGTCAAGGGAGCTTATTAAAAGAGGGCAGGATAGAATTCCAGCCCCTTTGCAAGATCTTTTCGAGATGTGCGAAGATAACATTGAGTTTTCAAGCACAGTTACTATTACATTTCCACTCACACCTAGTCGTCGCCATTATTTAACTGATGAGCATGCGAAAGATGCTCAAGATTTGCATGCAAGAATTGATACTGTGCGAGATAGTTTGGTTCAAATTCAAAACGGCAGCGATTTTGGAATTGAAATTCAACACAGAGTTGTCGTGCGTGAATTTGATGATACTGGCAGTCTGATTTCAGAAGAAAACGTCTAGATCTTGAGATGATCTAGCAGTCATTTTTTTTTTATTGATGGGTATATTTGTTGAGATCGAATCAACAAATATACCCGTCGCCGAATCGAAGTAAATTCTTTGTCATCTTCCGCCCTTCTCACACAATAGATAAATACTCGCACATAAATCGGGGTAATCTTTACCCAATTCATAACAAGCATCAAGATAGGCTTGGTCGATAATATCCGTTTTCATTAGTTTGTCGAACTGAAAATTAGCAAATGGCTTAAAGAAGATCCCGCCTTCGTCTTTAATTTGTAGACCTGCTTTGAGCATATCTTTCTTCAGAGCTTTCATATTATACGTACATCTGTGGCCATGCTCTTGCTCACCTTTGGTAACAGCTGTTGGATAGTCAATCAATCCCATCTTTACAGCTATGAGACGCGAAGCACTATGAGCATTCGGCACAACAAGAAATAAAATCCCATCATCCGACAACCAGCTGTTAATCTTTTTCAGTACAGAAATTGGATCATCAAGATGTTCTAAGGTGTGCATCAAGAAAATAGCATCATACTTCTCTTTCAGCTCAACATTTTCAAACATCTCATTAATAAACCTTGGCTCATTACCCGTGTTTATCCTGGCTTCTTCAATCAAGTCTCCAGAACCTTCGATTACAGTTACATTATCGAAATACTCGAGTAGTTTTTTTGTAAACTCACCTTTATAACAGCCCATTTCAAGTGCATTCCCTTTAAAATGAGGCTTAAATTCCTGAATCATATAATCACGTAGCACATAATCAAAATCATATGCATATTTACGCTCTTCTGTATCTTGATATTCTTGATTTAGATTTCTCATTAGCCCTGGCTCGATTGATACATTCTTTTTTCTACCGGTTGATACCATTCTTCCAAAGTTTCCGGTATTCGTGCGTTGTAGCCTAAAACCTGACATAGATACCCCGAAAACTCTTCTTTTCTATTGTAACCAAGTACACGTGGATAATCGAATTGTGGTTTTACATAGGGCTGACAATACATCGGTGTCACCGAACGTCTTGCATTCTCGGTTTTATTATCTCCGCCAGCATGCCAAACATTAGAATTGAAGATTAAAATACTGCCCGCTTTCCCAAGGGCTCTCTCAGCCACGGCCTCGAACTCATCTCTTCGGGGAGCCTCGGGATGAGTTTTATGGGAAGCAGACATCATATATGTTGCGCCATTCTCTTCGGTAAAATCATCTAACATTACCAATGTATTTAGAAGAAGAGGCAGTTCAGAAGAATATGTACGTACATCACGGTGGATATTATGAGCATAAGAGCTACTATTTGCTGTATTTATCGCCCCACCAAAAGAGTTCAGTATATACTTTCCTCCGAAAGAAGCTTTCAAATATTCATCTAAAACTTCTGACCTCTGTAGATAATTCAGAAAACTGTCGCATTGGCCTATAAGATGGTGAACGGTAAACGCATTATTTTGAGGGATTCCATTCCTAATTTGAATAGCCCGACAATTCTCATAAGCAATATGGATATCTTGGGCCATTTGCTTTATTAAAGACTTCTCAATTACAGAGTCCAAAACCACCCACCCTTTTACGTCCATTAGGTGCTTATATTCTTCAAGATCCATCATAATATTAACCTATTTTATCGTTACAATTGCTTTGGATGGATAGAAATGTGATTTTTCAATTTTGTAATCCATATCATTAAACACTTCCTTAAAAGCAATCGCTTCACCTGGAGCATCTTCCCAAGTTAGCTGGTCAAATAATATTACACTTCCAGTAAGTAAGTGAGGCTTAATTGCTTCCAATGCGGATTTAGTCGGAACGTAATTCCCCATATCAAAATAAGCCATCGCAACTATAGTTTCCGGAAAATCTTTAAAGTATTGAGCTGCGGTTTTCTCAACATCACCTTTGATTAGTTTATGCTGGGATTTTAGATGACCAAGTACATTGCTCTTTTCATGTGCTCTAAGTAGTTTTTCCAGATCTTTCTCATAACCCTTAGGAGTCGTATATGCGCCTTCTTGAAAAGCGTTACTACTCGCATCCTTTTCTGAGAAGTTTTCATAACCTGAAAAGGTATCAAAGCCAATTATACTCCGTTGTTTATTGAATGGCTCGTGTATAGCTCTTAAGTTTTCTAGTAAAACCATATTCTGCCCGTACCAGACACCAAACTCCATTATCGACCCAGGAAGGTCTTTTATCCTTTCATACAGGTCATTCATCACAAGGAATTTCACAAGCAATGATGAACGTGTGTAGAGGCCAAGATTGAAAAGCAAGTCATCAACTGGCAAAGGTGAATTTTCGAATTCATCTTTTATAAGCTCGCGTGCTAATATTTGCTCATTATTTGCTGTTGTTTCTGAGAGATACGTCTCGATTTGCGCACTAACATCGTTCATATTCATATCCATGTTATCTTGGTTAAAATGCTCTCAAAATCAACAATTAGCTAATTTTAATACACGACCTAGGTCATAAGCACATCAAGAATTGTTAATTCACGAACGAATATACTAGTTTAAAAAAACATTAGGAATCTACTGAAAATTCTGCTAAATATTGCGGCTGCGACTGACCGGAGCTTCCAATTAAAGGGGGTGTACATGCTCGGCACTGACATAATGAAATCCTACTATGACGAAGGTTTTTGTGTAATCCGTGATGGCTTACCTAAGAAAAAATTGCTAGCTGTATTGCGTGAGATGGATGCTATTTTTGCTAACCTACTTACCGCAAATGACACCCACCCTGTCCCTTTCAAGGGTGATGAAACCATTTACCAAAACATGCAGATACTCTTTAAAAAAGATGTCCAACTCTACCTTGCTGCAGCCCGGCATATCTCTAAGCTCGCTTGCTTACAGAACCTTGTTAGTTGTGAAGAAGTCCTCAAAATTGCTAGTCAATTTAACATCCGACACCCTTCTATACCTTCTTCTCCAGTCGTACATATTTCATCTGAAAAATTACAAATACCCGGTGGATATTACGGCGTGGTTCCACATCAAGACTGGACTTCTATCCAAGGTGGGCTTGGTAGCATCATAATGTGGATTCCGTTTATGGATATTGGTCTCAATCGCTTTCCCTTGGAGATTATACCCGGCAGCCACAAACAGGGTCTATGGGGTGGGAAAATTGAAGAACATACTTTCTCCATTGATCCTTCCCTCTATGATAAAAAAGATTTCGTAAGGAATGAGGTTAACCTCGGTGACATCCTAATCATGTCCGTTTTTACCGTACATAGAACCGGCCTGGAGAATTGCTCTGACTTGCGAATTGCCTCAAGTACACGATATGAGAGTGCCGATGAACCCAGTTTTGTCGCAAGAGGTTATCCGTGTGCATATAAACGCACAGTCCAAAGAGAATTTATCACCCCTGATTTCCCCAGCAAAGAGCAGGCTCTGGCAATGTTTAGCGATAATAAAAATTAATACACGACCTAGTCTTGGGGATCTATGACGATTTCTAACTCTGACGATGACGAGGCTTGGGGAATAGGGTTTGTAAATAGGCCGCCAAAAATCGATGATATAATAGAAATTTCCTCTGGCACTTGAGGTTTCACGACCTTAAAGGTATGGGTTGCAACACCAACCTTTTGTCCTTCATTAAGGACGGACTTGCAATTGCTTTTGCGGTCGTCGATAAAGATGAAACAGGGTTCTTGATTGGCTGAGTTCTGATCTCTTTGGTAGATTTCTTGAAATAACAACTCCCCCTTACTTCTGTGGACTTCTTTATGCACTCCCTGGGGATCATTTATAATATATCCCGAATCATCGACCACCGTAGGAACGAAAAACATGCCCTCCCGATAGATCTTAATGGATTCAATAGAATCTGTAGAGCTTGGAATATTGAGGTCGCGATGATCGAAGGCTGGATTTTTGTCTCTTGAAAAAAGGAAATTATCCTCAAGGAATACGGTAGCGCGATGGGAACAACTGTGATTGAAGGAAGGGATGCTATCGGGTCTAATGCCAATAGAGGTCAGAGCATATACATTGACTTGGGGAATGTTCTTTAACCTGCCTAGTGCTCGATCCCAATGCTTCCTTTTACCAATGTATCGAATGTCTTCCGGAGAGCGATCACTACCATGGAAAATGACGGTGTCTCTAAAAGTGAAAAGATTAAGATCCCATGCATTTTTAAAAAAAAGTAATCAGCAAGAGTTTATTTGTAACTATACATCATACGATTGCGAGTGATTATTATAAAATAGTAGTGTGAATTCTGTTTACATATTTTAACGTAGACAGTATTTTTTTATGATTTTTCAGAGGTAGTAAGGTAATGAGGACAGATTGTTACGAATATCAGTCGGGTGGATTGGATGGTATGGATGGCCTAGATGTAACGGAGCAGGTAAACCATTTTCGAAGCTATTTGAAGTCTGGGTGGCCATGTGTTGATAGCTTAATGGATTGTCATGATTGGGAAAATGATGGGGATCTAATAGATGATTGGATTCAGGTTAGCTGGGAGCTTTTAGTAGAAAGAGAACTGTTGCCTGAAGGTCA
>JBLFWS010000087.1:0-13810 GCA_047611865.1 Chlamydiales bacterium | reverse complement strand
GATGCGTATGGGGCAACGCCCTGGGTAACGGGAAAAAGAGAAGTTTAGCTCTGAAGGAGCGTAATATTAAACTAATTAGTTCTTGCAGATTTGAAATTTATCAAGAAGTCATGATTAGGGCGTCATGAGCTTCTTTACTCATTGCTAGAGTAACAGGGTTTGGATGGCGCAGAACAAAATAGTTTGATGGTCTGTCTTCCGTCCACCTGTTCCAATAAGGGTAGGGTTGATTTTGGACAAATTCAACGTCATGAAAAAGGGTCCTTTGGTATTCTTGCATTCTTGTAGTGGACTGGTCATAATACCGAGCATCAACGGCCTTCTTGCTAATCTCAGCAGAATTTCCCGTCTCTCGAGCTTCTCTTATATAATCACTCATGTGAATACAGATATTACCATCATGCACACACTGAAAAGGATCTCTCCCTACTTCATCAGGACGTAAGAGGAACCTCATGCCAGTGGTATCCTCTGTGATTAACTCAGATGTTGGCAAGGGTTTAAGAAGTTTACCCATGCCCCTCCAGGGATCTCGGAAAAATTTTAAACAGGACCAGTCCAGAACGACTTTATCAAAAAGGTTCTGGATGCGCTCAATTTGCTCTTGATTATTAGCATTGATTTGTAAATGTAGACGCCCTGGTGGAAGAAGATCAACACCTTCTTGATCGAGGGATACCCAAACCTCATCTTCTTCATGAGGGAGCTCTTCATGGGGCTGGCGCCCGATGAAAAGACAGAGTTTTTTTTCACTAAAAGCAAGATCCGTAATTTTTGCGATGCTGTTTTCAAGGTTGTAAGGCTCATTTTGGGGAATAGCGTTTGCCTCGTCATTTCGAGGGGGGACTACTCTAGCAATATTTCGGTCATTTAAGTAATCAGCAGCTGTTTGGTAATCGTTTCTGACAGCAGACGAAGTCAAAGTCATTAGCCTTGAGGCTGTACCTAAAAGTAGCGATGGAATAAGGGCTGTAATAGCCGCAGCCGTTTTTACCCATGTCCTTTGAGGGAATGATTCCCTTTCGCCAATGACAGCTCCATTGTGTAGGGTAAGATTTCTTCCGTGAAAAAGATATCTAGTTGGGCAGAGAAAGTTATCTGAGACTTTGTCTAAAATGGTTTTATTATCAGAGACAATTTTGGTATTTATGAGAATATTTGTCATAACATTTAAGGGGGTACTTGAATGGTACGCTCTGGTTTAACGACAGAAGATTAAGTTTGTGTTAAGATGTGAAAATATTAGCGAAGCACTAAGTAGATAAGGGAAGTTTGGCAAGAAGAAGGATCAGATTTCCCCGTCATTCTTGCCATGAATCGTTGTACTATTTTCTTTGTGAGCTGCGATCTTTTTCACCTTCAAAGTTAGCAGAGATGTTACCGGCTGTAAATGTGCTGTTTTTCATGAGTTTGAATTCGATTTTTGCACTTTTCTTTTCAATTCCGAATAGTTTTTTGATTATATTCCACATGATCCGTTCCTTCTGTAATGTTATTATGATTAAAATTATACCATCAGGGTGTTAGTGAAGCGTTAAGACTATATAAAAAAATATTAAAGATGGGATAGTGATCTCCTAAAGAATTATCCGGGGATACAATGGATCTCTTCACTTTAAAAAAAATGCAAAGTGAATTAGCGGAAAGCTATAGGTACTTCTTTGATGAGGAGGCTGGAAGCGAAATAAAGTCCATTAGGGAGCTATTTCCCTCTGGTGACCTCCCCCTCCTTGAAGTTTTGAGAGAGGGTAAAGTAACGAAAACTAGAGCTGGTGAAGAAGGAAATGCTTTATTAAAGGAAATTGCAGGTACGATAGAGTCATTGGGTATATTCATTGAAATAGAAGAAAGGGCCCAACCCATTAGTACTCTCGAAGATTCCCTGTATCAAAAAAATGAAGAGCCAGAGATTCCTTTGGAAGTAGTACCCCTAATTGAGTCAGAGGTGCAAAGAAAACAATTTCTTGATTACTTCTATTCTAAAGAAGCCCTTCAGCAAAAGAAAGCTTTGGAAAAGAGAGATGAGCTTAAAAAAAAACTTGTGCTCATTTTGTACGAAAGGATTTCAAACTCATCGCAGATGAGCTAATAGAAAAGAGCAGAGAAATTGCTGAGGCTCATGAGGTCATATTATCACAATATGAGAAAGTGCAAGGAATGTATGATCGCCTGAAGGATCACGGAGTTCTAATTCAAGACCTTAGAGAAATAGGAGAAGTACAAAAGGGTTTTCAGGTAGCCATAGACTATTTGAACAATTTTCTAAAATTGCAGTTCTTTAAGAAGGGCGGTCCCTATATGGGAGCGATCTTTTTGTTTTACAACTTAAGCAAAAAGATTAACCTTTTTCTTAAATACAAATGCTCTCTAGAAATAAGCTCTTTAGACAGAAATTCCAGAAATAAATGGGACGAGGAAATTACCAGGCTTCAGGCGGGAATATACCAACTCATTGCACCAGTGAAATTCATCAGAGCTAAGTTTTCCTACGATTCCCTGGAAGAAATATTTTATGGAATGCTGAGTTGGAAGGCTGCTGAGGACTTAGTCAAAGAGGCAGATTTTCAGATAGATATGTCGGATCTTAAGGTGATACTATCGGAAAAATGCTTTGATGACCACCTCGATCAAATTATAGATCATCTCCAAAGCTTACTATTAAGAGTGTAATAACAAAAGACCTTGTGAGAAATCACTTGCTTTGCTCTAATGTCGGCAATTCTTTTCGATTCATTTTTTTTAACATAATTATTTGTTTGAGGTTTTATGTCTTTCAGTCGTCCCTTATCAGCAACTCTTAGACCATGTGATTCTTTAAATATGCCTCATGAGAGGAGCTCTTACACTAAAAGGGATTCCTACTCCCACAGGTTTCACCAAAGTATTCACCCATTAAATACTGTGCAAAAACTGGATAGGAGGCAACGGCTGACGACCACATACCATGATAGTTTTGGTCGTGTTTTTCCAGATGCAAGGAGAGTGGAAAATGCCATACAGTATGCTTCACCAAGCTGTGCCTCTTCCATGGACCCGGATTTGTCATTGAAATCTACAGGGTATTATTCTCGCATGCGAAATTTGACTAATACATCCTTTGGGGCTTTGGAGAGGCGGAATCAAGGATATGAGGCGAAAAGTTTGATTTACTCAGAGATACCGAAACACAAAGAATTCGGCAGAAAATTGTATTCTGCATTCGCCCGCTTTACGATGAAACGTGTAGACGTATTTTCTCCCCATGTCTGTCTTTATAGGGATCTAATGCATGTTTTGGAAGAGAGAAGCCGTTGTTGGTCATTGTCGCCGGGGCATTTTTCTGAAGGATCGGAGTTGGAAAAACTTTTAGCCCGTGTTCTTAAGCAATCCATGAGTGAATTTGGAGAAGGATTTGACCTTGAGAGTTTTAAGGTGTCAGTCCAAGAGGGGTTCCGCAGGTAGATAAGTGCCTATTTTGTTATTCCCAACGAACTGGAACTCGTAGCGGAAGGGGCGATGCGTGAGTTTTTGGGTTTCCCAGAGACAGAAGAGCTTTTACTAGATTGTATGTTCCGGTCTTAAAAAGGTAAGAGAGATATCGCATTAGGTATACTTCCTTATTAATTGTGAAAAACTTCCCTTCTGTGCACTCAAGGGTTTTAACTATTGCCAAGGAATAACTATTTTTTCTTATTGGATTGTTCTGGGGAAACGGGTTCTGAGCTTGGTGCAGATATAAATAAAGCTGGGAGTACAGGAGGGCTATGGATCGTCGACGTTTGTTTTAATACACGAACTTCTCTCAACAAGGTGCTTTCCTTTACAGGTTTTTGCTTCCGAATACCTTTCTTGGCAATTTTACCGATTTTCTTTTCCACTTGGACTTTTTTTTTCATGATGATCCCCCAAGAATGTTACTCATGTGCTTCTGCTTGATCCATTTGAAACCGTCAAAAGGGGTGACAAGAGCAATATCTACATCACCGCCCACTGAAGGCATGGCGCTCGAAAATCTTTGATAAGATGCTGTGGTATTGATCATAAATTCTGCATAATCTACAGCGTCCTGTAAAGAAAAAAGCTCGATTCTTGGTTTATCATCTTTGTGTTTGCCGTAAAGCTCCATAAAGGTTTGAGAGATTTTTTGATCGCCAATAAAAGTAGCTCCCATCCCATTGAAATTGTCTATGCGCACCTTCTTGCCAATGTATAAGGTCAAGCTTTTGGCTATGGAATCTTCATACCCGACAATTTGGAAGGAAATACCATTCCAATTGTCGTCAGATTTGGATAAGTCGGGGAACTGTTTTTGGACAAGTAAGTGAAAATACTTCTTAATTTCCTCAGCAGCTTCTTTTAGGCTCCAGCTTTTCTTTTTCTTTTGCCCTTTAAGATACTCTTCCAACTCACGAACAGCAAAATAGGTTGTTTTATCACAAAGCTGTCCGGAGCCCGCCGCACCGATACCGAATTTATCAAGGAATGGGAAAACTTTATGAGCAAAAGAAAATGTAGAACGAGGAAGCGCAACACCTGAGCTGATAGGCTTGGTAATGTTACTCATCTTGCCACAAGAGCACTGGAAATCTATACAAGCTTCCAGGGTAACCGGGGAGTTTAAAGTTGCCAGGCTATCCCCAGCAATAACAATCCCATCGGGAGTACGTATGGATATTATCTGTGTCATCGTACCTCATCTATTAGTCCATTATAACTTATCGGAAAGTGGGACAGGAAACTTTAACACAGAACTGAAAAGGCAAAGGCTTAATGCTTGGGGTTTCAAGACTGACAGCAAATCAAGCGAGAATCGATTTTGAGCAGATTTTGCTTTCAGCCTCTTCACCCCAAAATCCTTCTGGACTTCCAAGTAAGTATCTTAGGTTTTGAAATTACTTGGCGTCTTGGGGAATGGGAGGGGGAGATTTTGTAGTAGCTTCTATTTTAGCTTCGGCGAAGCGAACGATGAGGTTAAACTCCTTGCGGTAGTCTAAGAGATTTCCAAGGAGTCTTTCAAGATCCTCTTCTACTCTTTGTAGTAGGTTCTTTTCCTCACCTGAGGGTATGGCGGGGAAGTCTACCCAAATTTCGATAACATTATTGGGGATTTTCACCTGAAAATTGATGTTTTCGTCAGGGAAAAGTTTTTTCCAGTAGGGTATGAGAGTCTCACTAATAGCCTCTTCACTGACGCTAATGAGGTTGTTGCCCATACGAAAGTTGAAGTAATTGCGTCGGTGGAGGCGACAGAAAAACGCAAATAAAGCAGTAGAAAAAGCTACGATCAAGGCACCGACACTTTTAAGTCCAAGGTCATGCTGCTTCACAAAGTCGGCTGCAAAACCTTGGATTTGGGGATAAAAGTCTGCCAGCAGGAGAGTAGCTCCCGTAATGAAGAAAAATGCAATAAACAACAAATTCATTGCTGATAGGAAAAACGTATTTCTATTCATTAGAACTCGTTTGCAAACTCCTCTTCAAGGCTACCGGCTAACAGAGTGCTTGAGTCCCTGTCTTTTTGCTTATTTTTAGCTTCATCTACAGGAAGAATCACACTTTTAAAGACAACATGAACACTAGCGACGTGGAGGCCTGTCAGTGTGGTAATTTCATCTGTGATCAGAGTCTGAATCTCTTCAGCTTTGTCAGGAATAGGAATACCATAGCGAATGCTGACTTCAACTTTCACATTCACAGATTGGTTTTTGTTGTCTTGCTCAGCGTTGATACCTTTGATACCCTTGACACTATCTTTTCCGAGAATATTGTCGAAGAATGTTCCTTCGAGAAGGGATATGCCTTCAATTTTAGAAAGCCCTTGTAGAATGATAGCTTGAAAGACTCGGTTTTCAATGTCTCTGACAAAGACCGTGTCGGGAACCTCAAGTTCCTTTGTATCAACGTTTTCACTCTTTTTTATTTTTACTTTGTCTTCTTTAACTTCGAGTTGTTGAACCATTGGGAACTCCTCAGTCATATGATTGCGTGCGTTTTAATATTTTAATAGACTCAGTGTTTTGCTTCTAGAAAAATTAACGCTTAATGCACTTATTCTTACTTTTATAAAGGATTACTTCCAATTTTGCATCAAGAAAGCGAGTTTACTCCCATTATTTTGCAAAAATACAAATTAATCCTTTACCCATAGCTCTCTTTTGACGATAACGAAGTAAAAGGATGTCTGCGAGAGTAGGTGGGATTTCATGTATACGACAATTTTTTTAGCTGTAGCGATTGGTGTTATAACGGGTTACTTGGCCTCATACAGAGGGAGAAACCCTTATATCTGGTTTTGTTTAGGTATTTTATTCGGGATGATTGGACTGCTTTTTCTATTTCTTCTACCCGAGGCAGGAGAGGATAAAGAATTGAGCGAAGATGAAATTGAGGTCCTTGAACCAGTTCAACTCTTAGTGATGGATCAGCATCAAAAGATACTGCGACTTAAGGAAGAGTTTCTTAAAAGAGATTGGTATTATCTTGATAATGGACACAAGCAAAGTAACGCGTTGAGCTTCGACGATCTGAGGATGTTCTGGATAAAAGGGAGTATTAAGGATGCCACTTATGTTTGGTCTGAGGGGATGGATGACTGGATGAGAATTCAGGAAATACCTGATCTGAAAAGCTGTCTTAAAGCAGACTGATCTGAATCAAAATATAATAAACAAAGACGCCAAGATGCAAAAAGAACAAGAAGATATTAAATTCTTGTGTGTCCCTGCGTCTTGGCGTCTTTTCGTATATTCTATCCTGCGAAGAGGGTAACCCAAATTTTTAAGGATTACCAGCTTGCTTTCGTGATTCCTGGGATAAGTCCCTGAGACGAAAATTCACGGAAAGAAATACGGGAGAGTTTGAACTTTTTCAAAAATCCGCGAGGCCGGCCTGTCAGTTGGCAACGGTTTCTCAAGCGAACTGGGCAAGAGTCACGAGGCATTTTGTTCAATGCGATTACAGCATTACTCTTTTCTTCGTGGTCAGCATTGACGCTAGAGATAATCTTTTTCAGTGCTTGGCGCTTGTCCCACTTTAGTTGTACGAGAGTTTCTCTGCGCTTTTGTCTGGCGATACATGATTTTTTAGCCATAAAACGGTCTTATCCTTCTTTCAAAAAAATTTAGTTACTTTTTGCGAGCAGGCCCTTTTTGGCGCTGTTTGCGGTTTGGGTCTTTCTTGTTAATGACATAAAGGCGTCCCTTGCGTCGGACGATCTTGTCACCTTTCGAAGGATCCGCTTTAATTGATGCCTGAACTTTCATAGCATAATCCTAAAATTGTTTGTTAACTTTTAAATGTTTCCATTACTTCTTTTTACGAGCTACCATTTTTACCTCAAAAGGGTTTTTATTTCAATGTATTTTTCATCCTTCTAAGGGAAGGATGGGCGTTGATTGATAGTGCTTGTCAAATATCTGTGAATGGTGTAAGCTCCGTGCCAGTTAAAACTTTATTATTGTAACGAGAGAGTAGCATTGTGAAAAGGACATTTCAACCAAGTAATCGCCGCAGAAAGACAACTCATGGTTTTCGTGCCAGAATGAGTACTGTTGCTGGAAGAAAAATTATTAATGCCCGTCGTAGAAAAGGACGTAAGGTATTATCAGCATAAAGAATTATAGCTTTCCCAAGTCCTCTCGCATCCTGACAAGCAGTGAATTCCAACGTATAATTAGAGTTGGGAAAAAACAGATCGGGAATTACGTTATCCTAAACGTATATAAAGGGAAAACGGGAGAAGCGAAACTTGGAATTACGGTCTCGCGACGCTTTGGTAAAGCCCATAAGCGCAATCGATTCAAAAGGGTTGTCCGCGAGGCCTTCCGTTACCTCCGCCATCACCTTCCTGAGGGAATGGCAATTAATGTCAGGCCCAGAACTCTTGCTGCTATGGCAAGTCCTGCTGACATCATACAGGAGATCATGACTCTAACCGATTAGGAGTGAGGCATGTCAAAGAAAAACTTCTTTAGGGCTGTATGTATTGTGGCTGCTGTTGCAGCCCTTAGTTTTTCCTTCTTATTTAGAAATTCTTATAGTCAAATCGCTATCATCATTTCCAACTTTCTTATGGGTATGGGGATGTATGCTATGCTTCTGTCGTCAAAAAGAAAAAAGAAAAGGCAAGGGTCTTTTGCAGAGTCGAGAAGAAGGGCTTGGAAAGACACTGTACAAAAGTATTTACTTGAAAAAGATTTGTAATAAAGATCTGCGGCAACAGGGTTTTACATCAAATTTGATACGAGGTTGGTATAAAGGGGATTCAAGGGGACAAGTCCCCTTGGCCAGGTATTTAGAGGTCTTAGGAGTTGCGAGGTTCTAACTGTGCCGTCATGTGCTCTATTGCCTGTTTTATTGTATCCTTACGAGGTTCGGGGGCCGATTCATAGGATTCGTTGGCGTAGTGTAAAGCCTGTGAGATCTGGTTGCCATTAAAAAGGTATTCAGCAACGTGCATCTGCATGCGCCAAATGTTGTCTTTGTCCTGATCTTTGAATCCTTTAATGTATTCTACCAGGGGAGCAATAACTGCAGATGGGTCGTCACCTAGGTCAAATTTCTCTGCAAGCTCCTGAAAGTCTACTAAAGCCACAAATCGGTGTTTCCCGAGTTTATTTTCAGGGTCTTTTGCAAGTAGTTCCCGTCTTATATTCTGGGTCTCTTCTTCTTCAAGCAGGCCTTCATCAACTAGAAAGCGGTACTTTTCGGATAAAAAGAAGACGTTGTCATTTACCTTTAGCCCCGCGGTGAGTATTTTTCCCTGATCATCCTTGCGGCGAAAAGCTTTTGCGTTATTGTAAAGTTCCTCCAGTTTATTACTGTCTAATTTATCAGCATTGAGATCCTGGATACCTTCACTAAAGCTTTGGTAATTTTGTAAGAGGTCGAGGAGGTGAGAGGCATATTGTTCTGGTGGAACTGGGATAATGCCTCTTGAGGCAAGTAGATCGAGAGTATGGCTAAGGATGATGATCGTTGGGTATCCTTGAACGCTATACTGTTTTTTCAATTTATAATTCTGTTTTTCCATCTCAGGAGACAGTTTCTTAGACTTGGGAAAGTCTAACTCTACAAAAACAAACTTGTCGTAAACTATTTCAGTAAAGGCTGACTGGTCAAGAATTTGGTCTTTGAACTGTATGCAATAGGGGCACCAGTCTGACCCTGTGAAAAATAGGAGTAGGGGTTTTTCTGCTTTTTCCGCAATTTTTTTTGCCGCAGTGAAATCTGTCTCCCAATGAATGTTATTCGTTTCATTGCATAAGCCTTGAAAAGAGGTCAAGCTGAGAAAAAGACAGGCAAGTGAAAAGACAATGTTTTTCATGAAAAGCCTAAGTTTATTGGGGTTTGTTCCCCTTGTAAAGGGGTGAGTTTCCCTTGTTTTAAAGGTAAGAGGCCT
Source organism: Chlamydiales bacterium (assembly GCA_047611865.1). GTDB lineage: Bacteria > Chlamydiota > Chlamydiia > Chlamydiales > JBDQID01 > JBLFWS01. Next base: position 4,431 of record JBLFWS010000087.1, on the reverse strand, counting down.
ATATAGTAAATCGGAATTGTATATGTAGCCGTTGTAAACCATTCCTTTTAAACCCCTTGTTTTTAAAATGCAAAGTTTTCCAGAGACTGTAGTCTTACGCCACCGTAAAGAAAATTTAAAAAAGTGTAGCTTAATAGGTTTGGAAGAACGGGATGATTTCATTTTTTTGAAATATCCTACAGATACATTAGCAGAAATGCCAGGCTATATTCTTCTCGCCGTAGATGCTCCTCCTTTGACAGAAGAGGATTGTGAACGAGGGCTGTTTGTTCTCGATGCGACATGGAAGCTTGCTGGGACGATGCAAAAGATGATGGGACCCTTTCCAAGTATGGTTGCGAGGAGCATACCCTCCGACTTTCGAACGGCCTACCCTAGACGGCAGGACGACTGTCCGGAACCGTCAAAGGGTTTAGCTTCAGTTGAAGCTTTGTATATTGCCTATCTCCTAATGGGTAGAGATGTAACTGGACTACTCGATAATTATTATTGGCGTGAGTCTTTTTTGGAAAAAAATAAGCACCTTCTGATTTAAATAAAAAGATAGTAAGGAATACATGTTATGGGAGATCTGATTTTTGCATGGCTTGACAGCCTGGATGGAATCTTGTGGGAATTGGGAGTCGTTTTTATCGTCTTCTTTGGATTGTACTTGGGAGTCGTGTCAAGGTTTTTTCAATTGCGTAAATTCCCTCAAATTGTTTCAAAGTTTTTCAATTGTGCAAAATCAGAAAAATCCGATTCTCGTGGCGAGCATCCTTTAAAAGTGTTCTTTACCTCCATTGGTGGAGCAATAGGCATTGGTAACGTGGTTGGTGTATGTACAGCTGTGCAGATTGGCGGTCCTGGAGCGATCTTTTGGGTGTGGGTAGCGGGGTTCCTTGGAATGCTCATAAAGTATAGCGAAGTGTACTTGGGGGTCCTATATAGAGTGAACAATGATGAAGGAGGGTATGATGGAGGTCCCATGTACTTTCTTCAGAAAGCTTATAAAACCAAGTGGATCCCTTCTATTGTCTGTATCTTGCTTTGTATCTACGGAACAGAGATTTATATGTTTGGTGTAATGACGGATAGTATCTCCTTAAACTGGAATCTTAATAGATTTTTCGTTATGGCCGTTTTGCTCTTTTTGGTCATTTACGCTGCTCAAGGGGGTATTAAGCGTGTGGGGAATATTTGTAGCGCTATAATTCCCGTATTCGTTGGTCTTTTTGGAATCATGAGTTTATGGGTAGTTCTCAATAACCTGGCTGAAATTCCAGCTATGTTGAATGTGGTATTTACCTCGGCTTTTAGTGGTCACGCAGCTGTTGGTGGATTTGCAGGTGCATCCGTTATGTTGGCGATGTCACAAGGGGTTGCCAGAGGCTGTTATTCGGGAGATATCGGCGTAGGCTATGCTTCCATTATACATAGTGAAACTCGTTTAACAGACCCTGGAGCTCAGGCCGGATTGGCAATTTTTGGGATTTTTCTCGATACTTTTGTGGTATGCACTTTCAGCTTATTCTTGATATTGGTAACAGGAGTATGGCAGGAGTCTATAGATTCGAGTTTACTTGTCCAGGCTGCTTTAGAGAGCTTTTTTCCTCATATGGACCTATTTATGCCCTTTTTCCTGTTTTTGCTCGGATATTCAAGTATGATCGCATTCTTTTGCGTAGGCCTCAAATGTGCTAAATTTCTCTCACCAAAGAAAGGAACGAGATATTATTACATTTATGCCATCTCAGCTTTGATATTCTTTTCTTTCTTTGACAAGACATGCGCCCTTACAGTGATGTCTTTGTCGGGAGTTCTCCTTTTATTCATTAACGTTGTGGGAATTTTTCGGCTACGGAAAGATATTAAGTTCAATGATTAGCATGTTGTGAGCGTGCATCGGGTTTTAATATACAGAACCTTGGGTGTTACAAAAAATCATACGTTTTAGTATAGGTTTTAGCTATTTGAGGCATATGGGGGGGGGGAATCTTCCCTTGTAAAATAAAGGATAGTTTATCTATAATGTCCTTTAATAATCACGTTCACAAGATAACAAAAGCTAGATTATTGTATGGGCATAGCAAATTATTTTACCATTAGCCGGCTCTTTATTAGCCCGATTTTTCTCATCGTGTACCTGATGTATCAGGATTTGGGGATAAGCTTTTTCTATCTTCCTTATGTTTTGATTTTCCTCTTAGGTATTTCTGAGTTGTCTGACGCAATGGATGGATATCTTGCTCGCAAGTATAATCAAGTTACAGATCTAGGAAAAATACTTGATCCGATGGCTGACAGCATTTCGCGAATAGCCGTTTTCCTAGCTTTTACAGAAGGGGTTATACAGCTGCCACTGTTGTACGTCTTTGTGTTCCTCTACCGAGACTCGATGGTTAGTACATTGCGTACGATTTGCGCTTTGAGAGGTTATACTTTGGCTGCACGCCCAAGCGGAAAAATCAAGGCGATCATGCAGGCTCTTTCTATCTTTACGATCCTTGTTCTGATGATTCCCTTTTCTTTGGGACATCTTTCACTGGAAACTCTACAGGAAACAAGTAAAATTATTGTTGGGATTACCTGTGTGTATTCAGCAGCTACTGGTATCGAATATCTTTACGCAAATCGTGATCATATCAAGAAAATTCTTGTCGTAAAAAGAAAGTCTCCTTCAGCCTAATAAGATATATAGTAATCCCGTGTCATATTTGACAGAAAGTTGCTATAGCCTGTTGCCCAAAATTTCTAAAAAAACTATGGTTTTCGCTTTAGGAACCGTTAAGAAATAACTTGGTCTTTTTGGAGCGTTTCAGCACCTCATTTGCGCCTTGCATCTAAGCTACTGAAACACCCAAAAAGGACTAATTTATTCCTTAATGGTTCATTAGATAAATTTTAAATTTATGGGGATGCTATGGGTTATGATGTAATTGGTTTGGGTGCTCCGGTGGTGGATTTGGTCTTGCAGGTTTCTGAAGATTTTCTACAGGGTGTAGGAGGAATAAAAGGTGGGCAGGAGCCAGTAGATACGGTGGCGATAAAAAAGATACTTGAAACCGCTGTTTCGGAACCATTGAGAGCCCCTGGGGGTAGTTCAACGAACACGATCAAAGCCTTGGCTAATTTGGGGCGGAAATGTGCAATGATTGGGATGACTGGAGAGGATGAGGAAGCCGTGTACTTTTCTTCTTCTTTAAAACAGCAAAATATTGTTCCACTATTGTCTTCAAGTCAAAGCTCTCCGACAGCAAAAGTTGTTTGTATGGTGACTCCTGATGGAGAAAGAACGATGCGTAGTAATCTTGGCGCTTGCGTGGAGATGAAACCGGAGTATCTGAAAGCTGAATACTTTGAATACGCAAGCTTATTGCACATTGAGGGCTACACCTTGTATAACTCACCTCTACCAATCAGGGCCATGGAGCTTGCTAAAGAGGCAGGGGTAAAGATTTCACTTGATCTGGCAAGTTTTGAGATTGTTCATCAATTTAAAGACCTGATCACTGAAATTTTGGAAAAATATGTAGATATTGTCTTCACGAATGAGTTGGAAGCAGAGGCTCTAACGGGTAAAGACGAAAAAACTACTTGTATATACCTATCAAGTTTATGCGAAGTTGCTGTTGTGAGCATAGGGAAAGAAGGCTGTTATGTCGCTAAGGAAGGAGAAGTGAAGCATTTTCCAGCTTTTCCTAAAGAGGCACTGGATACAACAGGAGCTGGAGATCTCTTTGCGGGAGGGTTCTTACATGGGTATCTTGATGGCGAGTCGTTGGAGCTGTGTGCCCGAAACGGGGCTTTGTTGGGCGCTGAAGCTGTGCAGCATCTGGGAGCTGAAGTACCCGCGTCTGATTGGATAAAGCTTAGGGATCAAATTGCTGCTTCGGTGTCACCTGTAGTAAAAAAAAACATTAGGGAAAAAAAAGAAGCGGTAGGTTCTTGATAGGACTCTTTTGGGGGAGGAAAGTAACTGTTGGGGGGGGGAGACAGTTACTAACTTTTAAGTCCTTATCCGGTAAAAACCACCGCTAAATGAATTAGGAGATATGGGGTCTGGGGGGATATCTCCTTCTGTTTATGTCCCTAATTGTACTACATATTTATTAAGGCTAAATTAAAGACATATTAATCGATTGTAAATCTTCTGATACAGGCCAGCATTTTTTAGCTCGATGGATTTCGAGATAGATGTCCTCGAGCATTTCCTTGTTCCATTTTTCTTGGTGATCTCATATAGGCAAAAAAGAAGCGGCAGGTTCTTGGCGGGACTCTTTTGGGGGAGGAAAGTAACCGTTTTTGGGGGGGGGAGACAGTTACTAACTTTTAAGTCCTTATCCGGTAAAAACCACCGCTGAATGAATTTGGAGATATGGGGTCTGGGGGGATATCTCCTTCTGTTTATGCCCCTAATTGTACTACATATTTATTAAGGCTAAATTAAAG
>JBLFWS010000086.1:0-13969 GCA_047611865.1 Chlamydiales bacterium | reverse complement strand
GGACTCATTCCGATGAAAGCTAAAGTTGAAGAACTTTGTGGGAGTGCTTGCGCATAAATCAGTCTTTTGGGGAGTTTTTGCATAAAACATGCGTCTACAAGAGGCTTATGATTAAATTTTACCACCGAGATCACAGAGGGCACAGAGAAAATAAAAAATCACAGATCAGTTGATAGCATATTCTGAGAGACTTTATGCATTTTTCTATCTCTCTGTGTTCTCGGTGCTCTCTGTGGTTAAATAAATGATTGTAAACGTATTAAATTATGCAACAACGCCGTCTTTTGGGGTGTTTTGGTATATACTTAGTGCGGGTTAGTTTGATGCATGGATGTGCCAAGATTTTTTTGTCTGTGGGAGTGTAGAGATCTACAGCATACTTAGAAAGTAGCTAAGATCTCCACACTTCCACAGAGGGAAAAATATTGGTGCAGACGAGGGTCAAACTGACCTGCATTGAGTATAAAGACCCCAAACACTTCTTTACTCTTCTCTACGATTACTTATATTCAGGATTTTTTCTCAAGATCACTAAGATGCTGTTCCTGACTCACGTCTATTTTCAAAAACTTATCTGAAAGAAGAACTTGATGATTCTTGGAAAGACCATTTTGCGAAGGATATATCGACTCTCAAAAACTCTGGGAACGCTCAAGAATTTAAAAATACTTTGTTTAGATCGCTGACAAATTACTTTTTTTTTTGATTCCTACAATATGAAAAGAATCGCAAAGCCCGAATTCCTCAATTGTTTACTTAGGGATGTAAAAGAGCTTTCTTTGTCTCACCTAAAGGAAAAATATTCCACGGTTGGTCCAGCTAGTCCCAAGTTTGTAGAAACAGTTGCCAATATTTTAAATGACGAAAGAGTAATAAATTTTAACGACTTACTTAATGGAGAAACGGCAGAAATCGTAACAGACGTATGCCGCAATCAATTCCCGAGCGGTCCTAAGAATAGAGATCAATCGCTGCGCCTTCTAATTCATTTAACCGACTCTAAGCGTAAAGAAAAGGGTAGTCGTTTTGACGCTCATGTACTCCCTACCCGGGATCTCACGTCTTTCTTAAACAAAGTATCTTTAAAAGCTGGTGACGGAGGCAATCGTCGTTTGCAGGTTATGACTAGAAGTGTAGCCAATCATTACACAGGTCTTGACCTGGAGCTGAAGGATGGATCTTGGCAGTGTTTTATTATGGACGGTGCAGATTCTGATGAACTGGAAGGGGTTTTTACAGCTCTGGAGGAAGCAGGTGTAGAAAGAATCTTTAAAGCCCATTGCCCGAACGTAAAAGGTAGAACTAAATTGCAGGTAGATACCGAAAGCTCCTTAGTTTTTTCTTTCGACCATATTATTCAAAGCTCAAAAAATGAAGCCTTATTTGATTTTCTAGAGGAAAGCGAGCAGAATACCCTTGTTTCATGGTTAGATCACAAGGCTTGGCCAAATGCATTCTTCGCGAATTTAGGACTCTTCACAATGGAAAAAGCCAGAGTCCTAGAGCTAGCGTGTCGATCCCGATGAGGAAACTACTAACTGGAGATTGGTATGCGTTAATAGCGCACGTGCGGTTCGGAGGGAGGGGTGGCGAAATCCATCCCTACCCCTATCTTTTTTAAGTGTCGCAGCTGCCGCAGCTCAATATAATTTACACAAACCTGAAATACCCGGCCTACATAATGCTACGCCTCTGGCGTTCTGAAAAATTTTACGTTTCACTTATTACAAGTTGAAATTGCAGTACGATTTGAAATTAGTGCTACCCAAAAAGATAATTTACCTTATTTAAAAGTTGCACTCGGAATTCGCTTAATTATTTACTGTTAAATCACTTGGGGGTGTTCTTGTAGGAACAGTAAAATTAACAGGGTAAGTAAGTTATGACTCAGTTATCAGCATGGGCCGGGACTCTTCAGAAGCTTTCTATTTGTCTGCCCTTATCGGAGGTTCAAGCAAAATCAAGAAAGCTCAATGAGCTACCCACAGATTTGTTGGAGAGCGTATTCACTTATTTGAATGCAAAAGACTTGGTTCAGGCTGGTTCGGTATGCAGGTATTGGTCTAAGGTTCAAAATACTATCCCTGATAGGGCAAAAGCGCTTTTATCCGAGAGACAATCAAATTATCAAATGGTCAAAGAATTTCACTCTCCGTCTATTCAGAAGATCTATCTCGCGATATCCCATGCAGAAGCCTCAGCTGAGATAGGGACAGATAGTCCTGAACGCCTATTTCCAGAATCTTCTGTAAGGACGACTGATGAGAAGATCGAACGCTTATCTCATGATCTTGATGCTCCACGCCCAAGTTTACACAACACACCCATACTTATAAATCTGACAGAAACCTGTGATGAATTACTTCCTCAGATGGAACTGTTGTTAAAAGCGGGTACTAATCCAAATGTTAGTCAGCTTAGAGAGGATACAGAGTTTACGACTCCTTTGCATAGAGCATCATTTTATAGTTCGGTAAGAATGGTGAACTTACTTATGAATCATCATGTAAATGTCGATATATCGACTAAGAGTGGGAACACGGTGGGTAGTATCATTGGTTTGGGAGTCTCAAACGACCCCTTTATCCAAAGGGTTAAAGAGAAAAGACGGACAACGATTCTGGGACTTCTTAAGGGCCCTCGTATTGCTCAGTAAATCCGGAAGCTTTGTAGGTGACGGTGTTTTCTGTATAATTCATAAAGACTTCGAGTGCGACCTTTCCGATAGGGTGTTTTACATCTTCAAATTCGTCAAATTCTTTATTGTAAACCTCCTTCATCGAATTAATGGTGCAAGTGCTGCGAAGCCTACCAATTAGAGAGCCACTTTCAGGGTCACGAGATAAGTTTATTTCATATAGACCATCAGCTTTTTGGCCTGTTAGAGTGACGAAGGGGAGTCCAGAATCGTTCTGAAGTTTGCTTAGTGTCCCTTGAAAGACCTCGGCTAGAGCCCCTTGCTGGAGAGTTTGTGTGAGTACGGACATAAGCTCATCGGGCCTACCTTGAAATGCACTTTTGCCGAGAGAAGACTCCTCTAAAGCATGTTCATATAAACCAGAAATAACGAGGTTTCTGTATTCTTCCAAGGTAGAGTCCTCTTCTTTTTGAGACTCAATTAGATTACTTATTTCTCTCGATAGACTTTCCTGATCTGAAGCAAAGGTTTCTTTGGTAGAGATTTCCTTGTGTGAAAATACTTCCATTTTGTTCTGTAATTCATGGAGAGGTTTCATCCTTTTCGCTTCAGAAAGCTCAGAAATTCTGCTTGACTCGTCTTTAAAGGCTTCGATAAAATTTTCTGCATCTCGTTTGTACTGATACAATTTCATTTCATTCTGTTTTTTCATTTCCTTGATTTTTTTTCTAAGCTCACCGCCATTTTTACGAGCTGAATCCCAAAGTTTTTTAGACCTGCTAAGAGTTGTACCCAATTTTTTCATTTTATCGTCGGAACAGTCGATGGAAAACTGCGAGCGATTTACATCTGTGTGGACTTGGAGGTTGTAAGTGATATTTGTAGGCTTGTCCCTTACTACAATATTTCTCGTAATGAGTTCTTTGCTGCTACGCCATGACTTTTCTAGTTTCTGATTGTTATCAAGAAGACGAGTAGCAGCATTTCCACAAAACTCTAGGATGTCATCGTGAGAATAGGCGATTTCATTCTTTTGGAGAAAATTTTCTTCCTTCTTTGTATGAGGAAAGTCGGAATGACGATCTGGACCTTGTGGATTAGCTGAACCTATACTTGGCATAAAAATCACTCTCATTGGAATCCCTGACTCAATTTTAGAGTGATTTTTGTTCTTTGTCAAACTAGTGCTCTGTCAACTCTCGATCTTAAGCTTGACAGAGCACTAGGAGGAACAGGAAAAGGATTCTATTCTATTCTCATTCTGTTCTCCTTTAGAGCTTTAGCTCGGACTTAGAGCTCCAGCAAAACCGACGCAAGTACTTCATATACAGAAGCCAGCTCTTCTTCTGTAATGCAATAGGGGGGGACGAGATATACGGTGTTTCCAAGAGGGCGAATATAAACACCTTTTTCCATGCACTTTTCTCTTAGTACAACGCTCACAGCGTTCATGTAACCATCATCCTCTTCTGTAATTACGTCAAAGGCGACTATGCTTCCACAAAAACGCAGCTGCTGCACACGAGGGTTGTTTTGGAGTACTTTACTATAGAGACGGTGGAGTACCTCTAATCGTTGAAAAGCATTCGGATTATCTTCTAACAGCTTGAGGGAGGCGACACCAGCTGCGCATCCCAGAGGATTAGCCATGTAAGAATGACCGTGAAAGAAGGTCTTCATAGGATCATCTTGGTAGAAGGCTTCGTAAATATTTTCACTACAGATAGTTGCGGAAAGGGGGAGGAAGCCACCAGTTATACCTTTCGAAAGACAAATGATATCCGGAGTCGTTTGTGCTTTTGAACAGGCAAACAATTCGCCTGTTCTACCGAAACCAACGAAAACTTCGTCGTAGATTGTGAGGATATCTTCTTCTTTCGTAATAGCCTCAAGAGCGCGTAGAAATTCGGGACGACACATGCGCATCCCAGCAGCACCTTGAATTAGAGGTTCCATAATAAAGGCGGCGTATTCGCCCTTGTTTTTTTGAACAAGAGTTCGGAAAGCCTCAAGGCACTGTTGCTCTTTTTCTTCCACGTCGGGGTCGTTGTCAAAGGTAGAGGGAAATGGTACTTGATCAACGTCGAAGAGTAAGGGTTCAAAAACATTAGTGAATATGGAGCGGGAGCTAACGGACATAGCTCCAACAGTATCGCCATGGTAGGCATTTTCAAAGCTAAGAAAACGAGAGCGTTTTTTCTCTCCTTTGTTTTGCCAGTATTGGAATGCCATTTTTAGGGCTACTTCAACAGCAGTAGATCCATTGTCAGAGAAAAAGACTTTAGCAAAGTGATCGGGCAGGTGTCGCAGAAGTCCACGGGAGAGCTCTATTGCAGGTTCATGGGTGAAGTTGGCAAAGAGTACTTGTTCAAAGGAGAGGGCTTGCTTGTAGATAGCTTCTGCAATTTCGGGTTGTGTGTGTCCATGAAGAGTCACCCACCAGCTACAGGTCATATCGAGGACCTTTTGTCCGTCTTCAATTTCCAGGTAAGCTCCATGTGCGGACTTGATTTTTTTGGGTACTTCTTGAAAGCGTTTTTGTGTATTAGGATGCCATACGGGATAGGTTTTTTGAGATAATAATGTCATAGTATTTTACGCTCTTAGTTGTTGATAAAGTTTTTTTAAGGTTTGGGGAGAAAAAGAGTCCTGTGCTTCAATTTCACCAATAACTTTTACATTTCCATACTTTTCAATAGCGGCTTTGTTGCCGGGATTTTTTAGTCCATTCATCACAACTCCTATGACAGGGATATTTCTTGCGCGGAGTTGACTCAGCGTCAATAGGGTGTGGTTGATGGTTCCGAGTCCACTTCTGCTGACAACAACAGTAGGCATCTTCCATTTTCCGACGAGGTCGAGGACAAAGTCGCCTTTCTGGTTCAAAGGAACGAGCAAGCCACCACAGCCTTCTACTACCAAATGGGGGAAGTCTTTGGCCTCGGGTAAGTGAAAGTCATCTAGATGAATGGAGCAGCCATCTATTTCTGCTGCTGCGTGAGGGGACAGGGGCGTTTGTAGGTGATGTCTTTCGGGGAAAAAGTGTTTTTCAGGGAGTTCTGTATGAGTCCTTAGCCAGTTAGTATCTGTCTCTGGTCCAGATTGTATAGGTTTCCAATAAGCTGCGCGGAGGCCTAGAGTCAGCATGGCAGAAACTACGGTTTTTCCTACTTCGGTATCCGTTCCTGTAACAAAAATCTGTTTGGGAAATTGTAACATTATGAGTTTTTCCTTTTGAGGGTAACATAGCAAATACTGTAGGTGGACTCGATCTCTTTCGCGGGATCTTTCTGCCATTCTTTGAAAAGATCGATCCACTGACTTCTATTTAAGGGTGTGGAGGAGGTGGTACAATTAGTTCCAAGCTTCTTGAATTCGGAGAAAAAATCCTTGGGAGAATTGTAGCGTAGTGGGTAGGCTTTTTCGGTGACAGAGGCGTCACAGTCTAGAGATTTAACAAGGCTTGCGATGTCTTCGGCTTTAGGAAGGGGGTGACCCGTGAAGGGGAGTCCGCAGTCTTTGGCTACCTTTTTCCATTCAGGGAAGCTCTTGTCCTCCATAAAGGAAAAGCTTAAGCTACCGTTAGTTTTTAGCGTCTTGAAGAGCTTCGTAATAGCTCCAGAAAGATCTTCAAACCATTGTACGGTTAAGCCTGAAACGATAAGAGAATAAGGGCCACTAGGTAGATCTTCACCATCGGCGACAGCAAAATTAACAGGGGCCTTGTGAGTAGCAAGCTTAGATTCTAATTGTCTTTTGCAAAACTGAACCATTCCTGGGGCTATATCACTAGCAAGCAGGGCATTTTGAGGGTACTTCTCTAGAAGTCCCTCTGTGACAAAGCCTGTTCCGCAACCGATTTCGAGTATTGTACCCTCTGGAGTGCGAACAGGTAATAAACTCAGGAGATGAGAAGCTGAATCTTTTTGTAAAAAGGCGTATTCATGATAGGCGGCGGCGCACCGGGAAAAACTATGGGCGATTTGTGTTTTAAGCTTATTGTTTTCCATGGGCCAGTGTTTTTGGATTTCGGTCCAGCATTGATTCGGGTGTGTAAGAATAAGAGCGTGGCCAGCATGAGGGATTAGAATGTATTCGCTGTTAGGAAGCTGCTTTGTGAGATTCAAACATTTTCCCACGGGAACAATTGCATCTTCTTCCCCATGAAGAACTAAGATCTTGGGGATTTTTTTTAAAGACGATAGGTCAAGGGTGTTTTCGTTTAAGAGCTGCAGATCTCTTTCAAGGGGCTTCCAGCAGATATCTTGATTTTTGAAGGGCTTTCCTTTTTTAGGGCGCAAGGCCCTTTGGTAAAAGTTTGTGAGTACGCCTTCGTTTTTTCTTTTTATCTCTTGCAGCATTTTCTCAATAACACTTACGGAAAACTTTCTTTTTTCTATGGATCCCGGATGAAACTCCTGGAAGCCTGAGAGGATGACCAGAAGTTTGCAATTCTCAAGATTTTCTTCAGAGAGAAAGTGCAAACCTAAGGAGTGGGTAATGATGATTTGGGGCCTCTGAATATGGCAGTCTTGAGCTGGAGAGAAGTATCCCTGGTTTGATACGAAGGGGGGGGTGGGGAAAAAAGATAACCACTCTTCCCATACTCTCGGATCATAAGCCCATCCGTGCTGTAAAAGAACTTCATTTTTCATATTGTGTGAACATCCGGATTGTATTTTTTTAGTATGTCTATTAGGACTTTCAGATCTTCTTCAGAATGGTAGGCCGACAATGCTAAACGTACTCGTGAATGAGAAAGCGCAACGGTAGGGGGCCTTATAGCAATGGCTAGAATTTTATGATCCTGGAGATATCTGGATAGGGCTAACGCTTTTTCCTCTTGCCCGACAATTAAGGGGATGATGTGTGTTTCAGATAATCCGCAGTCGAAGCCTATTTTCCTAAGCTGTCCTCTTAAGAGTGCGGCTCGATCTTGAAGCTGATTCCTTACAATGTCAAAACTCGGCAATAGATCCAATGCGGCATCAATGGAGCCAAGGACCGGAGGAGGTAGGGCTGTGCTATAAATAAAGCCTCCACAACAATTGATAAAGTAGTCCTTTAGCTTTTGGGAGCAGGCAACGTAGGCCCCAAATGATCCAAGAGCTTTACCAAAAGTTCCCATCACTACATCAATACCTTTCGTCTCAGGCGACAAACCACCGCCTTGTTTTCCAAAGACTCCTGTGGCGTGAGCTTCATCAACATAGAGGAAAGCGTTATATTGTTTTTTGAGTTCCACGAGGCGTGCAAGATCGGCACAGTCGCCATCCATGCCAAAAACCGATTCTGTGACAATAATAACAGGGCGACCAATGTCTAACTTTGATAATAGTTGATCTAGGTGTTGATAATCGTTATGGCGGTAACGAATCAGGCGCCCTCCGCCGAGCTTTGCTCCCATCAAAAGACTGTTATGACAAAGTTTGTCAGCAAGAATAACCGTGTCTTTCTTGATTAAGCTGCTGAGAAGAGAGACGTTGGCCTGATATCCTGAATTGAGAATGAGAGCACTTTCCTGATTCTTTAGGATGGCAATTTTTTTTTCTAAATCAGGGTAGCAATCGAGAGTGCCAGTCACTAGTCTTGCAGCTCCTGAGCCGCTCCCGTACCTTTCTAGGTATTGGATAGCCCTAGATTTAAGTAATGGATGTTGCGATAAGCCGAGATAATCATTAGAAGCAAAATCTAGAATTTCCTTGTCGTTTTTTTCGTGAATAAGTAAGCGACGAAATTGGCCACTCTCTATTCGGGACTTTAAGGCGTAATCAACTGATTCTAGGATATTTTGATTCATGGATTTCCCCTTTAATCACGAAGAAATTCTGCCATGAAAGGGAATAAAAGGCGATGAATTCTTAGCTCAATATGTTCATATTATTTTTACTTGACTCCTAACCCAAATTTTTAACATGTAGGTTTTGGCATATATTTATTGAGAACCCTTCTGATTTCCTTGCTGGAGGCCATATCTATGGGGGGGGGCGGCCGTTTATGTCAGCATCATTACAAATGGCACCGCGCCATAGTAAGCTGCTAATCCCCACGGATTTAATTGTGTGCAATGGGGTTTGCATAGAGAAATTTCTTGCATACAAGCTAGTACCGTTCTTAATCTCTACTGGGTTTAATTCCCCGCAGCTTGCTGCGTACACTCTTTTCTTTTGTGGGGTGATTAGAATGATGTGATCTGGGGAACAAATGAATTAAAGATGTCATGGTATTAAATAAACCGCTGATCTTAGGAGGCTTATATATATGTTCTTTGTATTAATTAATCAATTATTTGTTTGTGTCCTGTAGAGTTAGCTCATTTTTGCGAGTGAAATAATAACTTGATTCTAACAAGGGTAAAAGCGATAAAAAGGTGATAGATATTAGGAGTTTTTATCTTCCACAGGGTGGGTTTTATGAGAAAGTTTTTTGCAACGGTACTGTTCCTGCTGACTTTTTTTGGGGCATTACCTTCCTATGCTTTTCAGTTTGAGCCTATCACAGTAGATTTTACGCCTACAGGAGAAAATGCTACCCGCTCCTTTCTAGTTAGCAACGAAGGGAAAAAGTCCATAGCTATTCAAATCACGGTTATGACAAGAGATGTAGACCTTGATGGCAATGAAAATCGTGAAGAGGTTGAAGACTTTATCGTTTACCCGTCTCAACTCATACTTCTTCCCGATGACGAAGAAACTATCAGAGTATCGTGGGCTGGTTCTCCAACCCCGTCGAAAGAATTAGCCTATCGTATAATCGGAGAGCAACTTCCCATATTCGTAGAGGAGGATGCTCCCACCGATAAATCTACAGGAAAGTTTAACATAGCGATGCGTTACGTAGGGGCTATTTACGTGGTACCCGATGGTGTAGAAGCGGACGTGGTCATCGATTCAGCCTCTCTCCTTCAAGAGGATGGTGGTGCTGAAGCTCTGGAGATCGTTTTCCATAATAAGGGAACAGCTCATAAATTATTGAAAGGTATTACCTTGGAAGTTAGCTCAAAGGGTTTAGATGGCAAAGGAGAGTCAATACAGTTGACAGCGGAGGATATTCCTGACATGCCTTTAACTGATCTCCTCGCTGGCTTCAAGCGGCGCTTTGTAGTAGATTGGCCTGAAAACATAGCGAAAGGGGATGTCGAAGTTACCTTAATAAGCGAATAATTCGCTCTTATCTCTCTTTATTTCCCGTTGACCTTTTCTGAATTCGTCAGGCGTATTTGGGGATTTACACGATTAATGGATATTCTTTTTCTTTCTCTTCTTCCCTCCTACCTTTCTTCGCTTCCTCTTCTTTTTTCGAGCTTAGCCTCTTCCACTCCTTTTCCCTTTATACTATTTCTACTACAACATAATCGCTGGAAATAGCTTCACTCTGATTATAAACAGCACTAGCCACCTTAGTGATGCGTTCGAGGCGAGCGTCTTTTTCATGACTTTTTATGTGTGTGCATATGCGGAACATATTGTTGAAGTCCCTTAAAACACTTTCAGCTGTAGCGTCAATGAAGGCGGTGTCTTTGGGTAATAAATCTAGAAACTCTTCGTAGCATAGAGGGGGATTCTCGTGACCATCTTCACAGGCGCGAAGAGCTTCGAGGTATTCTTTGTGAATTAGTTGAACCAACTGTAAGTAGTTTTGATCTCTATTTAGGCTGTCGTAAGAATCGGAAAAGAGTTCGTCCTTTGATTGGACAAAATCGTCTAGTGCGCGATTTTTTTCTACCAATTCAAAATTAAGGTCTGGAGCTACAGAGGCAAGGATTCCAGGGGTGCTTTCAAAGCAATTTGCAGCAGATAGCTGGACCGATGGCAAAAGAGCTATACTTCCATATTTATGCATCTTGCTGTCGTGTATCTGATTTACCCAACCCCAGAAATACAAAAATACATAGCTTGCTGACATGAGGCCTAGTGTTATGGCCATAGCAGGGTGGATGGCATATTGGCTAGTAAAAAAGGGGGCGAGAAAGGTTAAGGTGCTTAGCTGCATAGAGCTCCATCCAGCAAGGGCAATTCGGAAAATGTTTTTTCTGCTGTTAGAAATATGCTCGTGCTCACTAACCAGAGCGTGGAGGCCGGAAAACCATCGGCGACGTTGAATGATAAATTCCCAAAAAGTAAAAGGGCTTTGTTCCCGAACATTCCCGGTAATCCATCCACAGTCTTTGGTTTTTATCATGCCCAGAGTTTTCCCATGGCACATCAGGTCAATATTATGTAAAAGAGTTTGAACAACGATCTCAAAGTCATCCTGCTTTTTCTTTAGAATTCGGAGCACTCCTTCGTGTACGCTTCCTTCTTCCATAGCAGGAAGACTTGGTGAAAATGCTTCTTTTAATGCTTGAAGCATCTCTTCACTTAAATTATCCATGACTTCTTCCAGAGAAGAGTGAACTTCAACAGAAAGGGATTTAAGACCTACTTTTGAGATGGCAAGAGATAGATTGGAAATACTTGGAGTTGTGCCTTTACGAAAGGAATCGAGCAAGTCACATCTCAAGGATTCTCTAGTGGCATCGTCGAGAGGGTGAGAGACTTTAAAGCGAATGTCCCTAAGAAGGTCAAGGAATTGATCATCACTCTCTTTGGAAAGTGTTGCAGCCTTTTCGATGGCATTTTTTAGCTCTTCAAGTAAAGCTTCCTGAGCTCGGGCTACGTTAAATGCCATGCAAGCATCTTCTGTGATACTGGTTTTTTCACCTCCATCAAAGTTATAGCCTTCAAGTTGTTCTAGCACTTGAGGGAGGTATAAAAAGGACCCCTTAGCTCCAAAAAGTATTTGATTGAGGCCATGAAACTGAAAATAAAACCGTGCTGCATCATCACCTCGTCTTACAGAATCCAGGAGCTGACAAAACCTGGCTTGTATATCATCAGTATTCCAAACTTTTTTATGGTTATTTCGATTCCAGGTGTCGGCATATTGGATAGCGCCTTGCCCAAGTCTCCAGGCGTTTTGGCGATCGTTGGCAAAACGATTAATGCCTGTTAAAACCTCCTTTGTTAGTTGACTTTCTTCGTCAAGGTGAAAAACGCCACTACTTTTTTCGGTAAAAGGAAAGCTCCCTAAGAGGTGATTATATCCGTTGAATTCTTCTGTCCATAGGTTAAGGGAGGCTATTCTTCGTGGGGAGCTGGTAGCCAGGCTATTGAGTTCTTCTAAGGTTTCCCGTAGAATTTGTGGGAAGTCCATAAGTATTCTGGCCAAGCCTGCAAAGTCACCAAAGCCTTTGAGTCGGCTTATATTCGTTTTTATAGCATCTTCGCTCGGGTTTATATCTAAAAAACCTTTGGAGAGGCTTTTTACTTCTGCCAGAATTGTACTGGAGAGGCTATGTGGGTTAAGCAGGATACATTCAATCTTTGTTTTCATTGTCTCAAGATTGATCCAAGGGTCTTGTCGTTGATCCAGCTGATCGACGATATATTGAGCATTTTGCAAAGCGTTAGAATGTCTTTTTTTTAAGTATTTTAAGATACGGAGGGCAATTTTTTCGAGCTTTCGGGCCTTTTTTGAAGAGTTGGTTTTACGTAATTCCTCGGAGATACTTTCTGCATCATGGAGTAATATCTTGAGTTCATTGCGAATGCGAAAAAGTTTGGTGGCTTCCAGATTATCTAAATGGCTTAATATTTCCAGGGCTCGTTGGCGGAAGGTGTAGGCTTGGAGAACAACTTTATCCCTAAAAGCCGCGTATACCAGGGCTCTACCTTTTTTGAGGGTGCCGTTGGGGGAAACAAAGCTGTCAGGAACAAAAATGACATCTACATAGGCGGGAATTTGCTGGCGCTCTTTTGCCATAAGAATATGAGACTTAGCTTTTATCTTTCTAACAATTCCTACTTCATCCTTGATTTTCACCACGACTTTTTCGTCAGTAACGATTTGAATACGAAAGTTATGGTCTCCGCATTCTTTTATAAGCTTGTGGGCCATCTCTACAGCAACACGTGTTAGGTGGGAATTATTGTCTCCTCTAGTTACCCAACGTAGGGTTATAGGAACAGCAGAATGAAAAGGCCCTTCAACCTTTGGGTCTTCCAACGATAGTCCTAAGGCGCTTGGGATAAAGTGGGGGATCATTGTGGCAGCCCCAGCTCTTAATAGAGCGGCCCACCAGGGAGCTGCGGGGAGCGTTTGAAAGGCTGAGCTATAAATGAACCCAAAAACAGTACCTCCAATAGCTGTGGGAACAAAAAGAATGCGTTTGAGATTACGGTCCAGCCAGCTATTCGACCATGGCTCTACAAGGGAGACCTCTCTTTCAATTGTAGAGAGGACTCTCGGTGGGGGGCGTAAGTCTGAAAGGGAGTCGATAAATAATTTTGTAATAGGGTCTAGAGGTAAATCAGGTGTTTCATTGGAGTTTAGTGAAAGTGGGTGTTCTCGCAAAGTTTGGGGGGAATGGGCCTCAAAACACGAAAACTCTTTTTCTTCAAAAGTAGGCGGATACGGTACAGCCGTTTCTAGTGCGCTTGAAAAAGACATGGTTTTCCTCACTCTAATTTTTGGCGTGGTTCAAAGCTGGGTAGCAATTCTAGCTACCGGATTCTGAAATTTAAAAATAAAAGCAACTATTCAGTTGTAGAGAAATTAGACAGCTAAAGGCCTAGGCTTTCCTTTGATGGCGTCAGTAAGAGAATCCCAAATCCTCCATCCTTGCTTGCGAGCTGTTGAAATGTAACCACGTATTCGACAAAAGATTTGCCCCCTTTCGAACTTCCGAAAACAACTCGATACCTTCTGTTTCAATTTGACCATCCTAATATCTTGTTCGCCCTGATTGTTTGTAAACGGTACAGAAAAATCATGGATAAACCTGAGTACACAGCCATGTTTATCTGCTAAACGATCTATTTTTTTTCCCCCCGTCCTCTGCTTTTGCTTACCTCGCTTAATACTAGGTAGAGGCGCTAAACCAGCATGATAGGTAAGGCCTTTAAGAATAATCTGTGCATATTTTTGCTCTAACGTCCTTTGTTGTTCTGTTGTCAAATAGCCTATATGAGCGTGCTCTTCCACCTCCTTTTTGGAGGTCAACAAAAAATCCTTCATTTCTAAAGCCCAATTCTCTTTTTCATGCTCGTGTACAAAAGTAAGCTCTCGCAAATGATGTGCGTTGCACAAGCCATGCTTAACTTGTTGGTAGGAAAAGTAAGGAAGCCAATGATCATGAACAGCAGTTCCCTTGAAATTGGGCGAAATATTCAGATCGTCTATAGCTTCTTTGCCTCGTTTCGTATGCATCCCATAGAAAGTGGCACCTTCAGAAGCTGATGTATGAATCCAATGAAGCTTTTTGTTGCAGCGCATACCCGTTTCATCAAA
>JBLFWS010000085.1:0-14071 GCA_047611865.1 Chlamydiales bacterium | reverse complement strand
CTTCTCTTCTTCTTTTTCTCCTCTTTTCTTCCTTCGCGGCCTTCGCGTCCTTCGCTGCCTTCGCGTTCCTCTTCTTCCTCTCCTCCTCTATACTCCGGAAAACACCCAGATGATTTTGAATTCAAATTTTATCTTTAAAGTTGTATGATAGATATATTGATCGCCAATATACGGAGGTTCTATGAACCCGAAAGAAAATTCTGAAGAAGAGAAATCTGTTCCCATAGAAGAATCAGGAGTTTTCGCGACCGTAGAATGGGCTGTCTGGCATCTCACCCCAAACGGCTGGGTACGTGGTAGTTACAAAAATGAGTTCGAAGGTTCTCAAGACATTACAGCCCCAAAAGATAGAGTACTGTCCTGTCTATACAAAGAGTGCCTGGCCGACGAATGGAGTACTGAAGTGGACGAGACCTTCCGCCTTGAAAGCAAAGATCAAGCGATCTCCACCCTCCTGGAAAAGTACGGCCCATCTCCTACTGAGCTGTAGATCTTTTAGAAAATTGATGTCTTACTGCCAAAAAGTCCACCTTTACTTCCGCCACCAAATAAGCCACTAACACCATAAGGCGACAAAAGACCCGCTTTACCCCACTGAAGAACTTTTTGACAAACCCAGTTTGATAACACCTTTATAACCAGAACCCTTATGGATTCTTTACACAAATTTCCTGACATGGTAAGTCCTTTTCCACCACGAAATAATACTATGGAGCGTCTCACCCATGCCAAGTCTCTCAACAGAACACTATGCAGCAAACCCCAATACTGTTATCTGCAAACCTCCCTATCCCTCTCAAAGAATCCTGGATTCCCGAAATAGTGTCTTCGCTCGAGTAAAGAGCGGAATGACTAGATGGCTGGACACCAGCCCCATCTACGCTGCGGTTACCTCTGTAGGACTGGCAGCCCTGGGAGCTTTATCTAAAAGTCTTTGTGAGTACAATAGTAATCAATGCAATGCTTCTACTATGAATAGCATCAACGCCATCGTGTATCCCACCTCTCTTTTTCTCATGCTAGGCCTTTGTCATCGCTGGAAACATCTCCCTACCTCTTTAATCCTTGAACCTATTTCAAAAGCCTTGAACCTCCCCTTTGATTTCAGAAAGAATATGAAAGAAAAAGTGTATGAAGAAAGAAGCTGCATCGACGAACAAGGAAATGTTCTAGGCAAAGTTTACTATACCAAAAAAGACGGAAATCAAATCCCTGTCTTCGAGGCAATGGCCACCTCCCCCAAAGATAAAGGTTTTGCACAAGGCCTATTACTCGCTCATGAAATAAACGACCTATACGACAGAGCTTTAAGCTTCATGCTCTTTCTCATTAAGACTCAAGACTTCGACCTATGGTCCGAAAAAATCCACGACGCCACAAATAACTTAAATATCCCTGAAGAGCAATTATTGGAAATGGAAGGCATCGTCGACGGCATGCGAGAATATGCCCGCAGAAATCAACTTCCCATGAAAGTTTCCATAGACCAACTAATTGAAGTACATGTACTGGCAGACACATATAAAAAAGTCTTTTTCGAGATGGGTTGCAGTGCCATTATAGCTAAGAAAGGAAAAGAAGCGTGTGTAGCTCGTACTCACGATTGGATTTCTTTAGGACTACTTGGCCAATACACCATCATCAACAAGCAAAAAGGTGTGGACTCAAAAACGGGCCGACCATGGAGCACCGAAACGATGAGTTTCCCTGGATATCTAGGGACAATCACTGGTACCAATGGCAAGCTTACAGCGGTACTAAACGAACTAGGTGGCATATCCTATCAGCAAGGAATCCCCGAAACTCTCATCACCACACTACTACTCCGTCAGGCTGAAACAGTCGATGAAGCCGAGGAGCTGTTGCAAAGCTGGCTAGAGAAGGGCGACGCTAATATACTTCCAGCCTCATCTTCGAATATCATACTCGTTGACTCCACCGGAATGGCAAAAGTATTTCATATGTATGCCCAACCAGGAAGATTCTTTGTTTCCAACACCTATGATCAGGATGGAATTCTTGTGGTAACCAATCACGCCATTGACGATGATGGCAAGGTCATTCCAGGATCCGCATCCGGAAAATCCTCAGAACGCCGTTGGCAGCTTCTCAAGAACTCTGCTGAGGTGAGTCTTTCTAGAAATTTCCCTATCAAAGATATTGTTCGGAACGCCCTAAAGCAAGAAGGTATTGACGTCGCCCATTCCGTGGGAGCTGTCATTTACAGTATGGGTAAAGAAGAAGTCGAGATTGATTACGCTTTTGATAACTACTACTCGGCGTCACATCTTTGATCAATATATTTTAGAGCAAGGCTGCTAGCTATCCCTAGCAGAGAGCAAAGCAGCCTTTCCTTCTTCGTGAACTTCATGAATATTGGCCAAAAGATTCAATACCCACCGGGTTTAAAATCCTAACGCCTTGGATCAGGACCATTACGAAACGTCGAGACTTTCTGCAACTCTTCAGACATAATATTATGAAGTAATCCGTTTGTAGCCAGTATCTTTTCTTCAGAGAATTCCAAGATATCGCCATAATAATTAGATACCTTACCACCAGCTTCTTCTATGAGAACCACTCCTGCTGCTACATCCCAAGGCTTTAAACCTCTTTCCCAAAAGCCGTCGATTCTTCCTGCTGCAACGTAGGCAAGGTCCAGAGAGGCGGCTCCTGCTCTCCTCACCCCATGGGTCATGTGGGTAAAGTGGCAAAATTCTGGATAATTATTGTCCAAATTGTCTCTACGGTCGTAAGGGAATCCCGTAGCGAGCAATGATTTATTCAAATCATCAACCCGGGATACTCTCACCTCATGATGATTCAGCAAAGTGCCTAAACCTTTTGCCGCACGGAACAGTTCATTTAAAATAGGGTTAAAAACAACCCCCACCACAGGCTGCTTTTTATAAAGCAAAGCAATAGATACTGCGACAAAAGGATGTTTATGGGCATAGTTTGTCGTGCCATCTAAAGGATCTATACACCACATAAAATCGTCGCTTTCAGCAGATGTATAACCCGTTTCTTCCGCCAAAATCTGATGCGTCGGAAAAGCCGCTTGCAGAAATTCGATAATTCTCATTTCGGATTCCCTATCAGCTTCCGTCACCAGGTCACAGGAATGCTTTTTTTGCTCTATCTTTTCCAGCTTGCCCCAATACTTCTTTAGCACTTCCCCACCCGCCATCGCGGCGGCTGTTGCGGCATCCAGATATTTTTGCAACGTCTCAATGGTTATCATCTCGCTCTCCTTTACATGTGCTTATAAACTCCAGGATAAGATCCCGAGTTTTTTCCAGATTCTCTATGCTATGTGCACTAGAGACAAAACAAGCTTCGTACTGAGAAGGTGGGATATAGACTCCCCTCTCAAAAAGAAAGCGGAAAAATTTCGTAAACCTGATTTTATCAAAGGCGCTGCAATCATCCATATTTGAAACTTTATTCGTACCCCAAAATATAGTAAACATAGAGCCCACTCGTTGAACACATGCAGGAAAACCTGCTTTCAAAAGAGCCTCTCGCACAGGCTTAGTAATCACCTCAGCTTTTTCTTCAAGCTCCTCATAGAACCCTTCCTTTTCGGCCAGCTCCAGAGTTTTTAACCCCGCTTCCATAGCCACAGGATTCCCTGAAAGAGTCCCTGCCTGATAGACCGGCCCCTCTGGTGCCAGGTAATCCATAATATCTCTTCTTCCCCCAAAAGCCGCAGCAGGAAAACCTCCCCCTACGATCTTCCCAAAACAAGTTAAGTCCGGCTCAATACCGTACAGCCCTTGTGCTCCTGTCAAAGACAGGCGGAAACCATTAATGACTTCATCAAAGATCAGAAGAGCACCACTCGCAGAACACTCTGTTCTTAGAGTTTCCAGAAACTCCCTGGTGGCAGCTACCACTCCCATATTTCCTGCTACGGGTTCCACGATAACAGCAGCTATTTTCTCGTGGTATTCGGGTGAAGCAAAAAGCTGCCTACATGATTCGGCATCGTTGTAAGGTAGGGAGATCGTGTATTTCACAAAATCATCAGGCACCCCTTTAGAAGAAGACGTAGGAGTAATCCCCACGACACCAGAACCGGCCTGAACGAGAAGGTGATCAGCATGCCCATGGTAATTCCCTACAAATTTTACGATCACATCCCTATCTGTAAATCCTCTGGCAAGACGTATGGCACTCATCGTCGCTTCTGTTCCGGAAGATACGAATCGGATTTTCTCAACTGTTGCTACATGACCTACTACTTTGCGAGCTAGCTGCTCTTCAACGGCACTGGTTATCCCAAAGCTTGTGCCCTTCTCCATTCGTGCCCGTACAGCTTGAAGCACTTCCCTTTTTGCGTGCCCGTGAATCAAAGCGCCCCATGAACAGCAGTAATCGATGTATTCATTCCCATCCGCATCCTTGATCTTATCTCCATACCCCTCTTCTACCACTAGAGGCGTCAGATCTATTCCGGAAAAAGCTCTCACGGGAGAGTTTACCCCTGAAGGAATCACTTCGCACAATCTTTCGTAGATCTCTTCGCTTTTCATACGGCTTGTTACATTTGCTGTCATCTGAGTTTTCTCCACGTTAATGTTTCAAAAAACCGGCATTGTAGAGCAAAGAATAGCTCAAAGTCCATAAATAAGCGCTGAAGCAGTGAGATCAGAGAGAAGGTGTGAGAAAATTGAGAAATACCCTACGAATAAGCGTCTAGAACGCCTCATTTTTCCAAGCTATTTTATTACTATATGATATTAATACGCTTCAAATTAGTTTAAAATATTTACTTGACTTTTTGTGTGTACTTATGAGATAATAATAAACAAGCTACAAGCACAAATCTAAATTTAGCAAAAAACAGATTATTGAAAATTACAACCTAAGGGTAGTAAAACCACACTCTATGAAAGTTCAGTAAAGGGATGCTGAATTGTTAAATTTTTAATAAGTATAAGACTCTTAATCATTTAAAATTTTAATGAATCTGATTAGATTACTGGCTTATTTAATGCTATAAGCATACCGAAAACTAGCACCCTTATAATTATTTACTATTCTGGAGGAAAACATGGCTATCAGCCCTATCGGTTCTCAAAGGAAGGCATCCCTATTCAGTATGGTAATGAAAAAGCAAAAGAAAGGCAACAGACCCGGCGACCTGCTATCCAATGATCTGAACGCAAAATTACTCCAACAAATAGCTAGCTCCAACCCCGGAAGAACACGTAGACCAAGCCCCTCCATCTTAGCCATTGCGGATAGTCTAGACTCTGCCGCCACCAGAAATAATATCGGCGCCCAGAATGCAGAATTTGGCGCAATAAAATCCGCCACAGCAGATGCCGCCCTACAAAACGCCAGCGACATCACCAACAGATTGGGAGAGCTCGCAATCCGATCTTCCGACAGCACACTTAATGACGGAGACCGCGCCGGCCTCAACGCAGAAGCACAGGCGCTAAAGCAAGAACTCTCAGACATGCAAAGCAGAACGACATTTAACAGCACACCAATACTACAAGGTTCATCTACCTCAACATTTACCGGTGAAGGGAGTATCACCACCACCGATGCAGACCTGACACAAGTTAACAGCGACTTCGCCTCCTTCGACATCTCCACACAAGCCGGAGCAGATGCCGCCATCGCAAGCGCAGAAACAGCACAGACAAGCCTTATGAAAGAAAGAGTAACAAACGGATCCAACCAAAATCGCTTCGAGAGAGAGAGCGACTTCGCAAGGACCGTCGCCATAAGCAAACAACGCTCCGCAGAGGTTATCAGGACAGGCGAAATGGGTACCTTCGGAAGCCTCTTCGGACCCGAACTATCCGGCGCAGTAAACGAATTAATGGGCTTCTCCTTCTAACCAGGTGAACCCCAAAAAAATACATATCGCACCCCGAGGGTGTCTGGCCGATATGGCAGGCGCCCATTTTTTTTTGTACTCAGCTATCTATCTACTCCACACAAAAAACAAAACAAAACAATCCATCCTTGGGATTTCACCCCAAACCCTACCAAAGGGCCAGCCCTCTGGACTCCCACTTAGCGTCCAAGGACTCGAAGCGTCCTTATCTCAAGCATATATTTTCTCTGCACTCGATGAACTTCGTTCCTCTCGCAAGGCAGTCAGCACCATTGTACCAATGCCACTGAAAGCTTCACCTCCGACGGGGTGACGATACCTGCCTTAATACGTATATGCAAGAAGACGTGGAACGCTGCTTTTAAATAAGACCTATTCTTTGTGTATGTTCATATTCTGACAGGTATCGTCACACCACCGGAGGTGGAACTATTCAGTGCCATTGGAACAATGGTGCTGACTGCTTGGTGAGAGGAACGCTGTTCATCGAGCGCAGAGAAAAAAGAAAACTATATTAACGACGCTTCGATTGCTCCGACAGCTAATGGGGAGTCCAGAAGGCTAGCCCTTTGGTAGGGTTTGGGATGAAATCCCAAGGATAGAAAACAAAAGGCTTTTAAGATAACAAAGCTAGAGGCCTACATTTTATCTAGAAGTTTCTGTTGAAAGATACTGCAAATATCACTTCTGTCTTGCACGGGTATCTCTGAGAAAAATGGGGTGACAATTTGGTTTAAGGGTCTATTTGCCAGGCTGTTTACCTGTGTCACCTGGTGCGTAGATTCTGCGGCTTCTTTGATTAGCATTTCTGCCAAGGCTACTACTTCCATGTCGAGTTCTTTTTTTGCCGGCAGGTCTAATGACAAGCTCCCTTTCCCAAATAGCTGCTGGATTTCTTCGGGGGCAATCTGTTTGGCTACATCGATGCTTAGGCCTTCGGTATATTGCATAAATTGAACATTATTTTTACTCAGCTGGCTACATATATAATTTAGATAGCGGCTGCCATGAAAATACATGGCCTCTGTTTCCGCCATCTCACCACTTATTGTAGGTACGCGAAAGGATGCTTCTCTGACATGCAATTCTTTTGGATCATCCTTTGGAGCCCCTGGAGAGCGATGGGTGTAGCGCTGCTCTGTCCAGCAGAAATCCATTCCCACTAATAGCATTGTGCGGAATCCCAATGTTATGGCCAGGTGAAGCTGTGTTTCCGATACCGTCGCCAGAGGGCCGTTTACCTCGCTGTCTTCGTCCCTATCCCATATATGCTGATGAAGATGATCACTCCGAATGTTGAAAAGGTAGGTCTTTTCAGAGCACCATTCCAGTGTGCTGGGGTGTGCCGCCCCCTCTGCTAGTAGCGCGTTAAATTCCGGGGTACACTCCTCTATTATGCCGCTAAGGCCCTGAGGGTCTGCCACCACAACAAAGTGAACCTTGACACCTTCCTTCTGTAGGATAGGCAATGCTTGTAAGGCCGCGAACAAGATACCCCCTTTCCGTTCTTTCAGGTAGGGCAAACATCTTTTCAAAGAAGGCCCAGCGCCAACAAGTATTGCCTCTTCACTGGCACAGATGTTCTTTAAAGAAGAGAGGCGCTGGTAGAAGGGAATACTCACTATGCTCTCAAGAGACCGAGGGCTGATTACAGTGTTCTGTTTGTTGTCCTCTACTCCGCTCCCAAAAATAGTCCGCAGTGATTGGTAGGCTTGCCGAAATTCCATTTGGCAATAGGGTTCGTAACCCGGGTGGATCATCAGCTCTGGTTTGACACCGACCTCGGCACGACGTAATATATGCTGGTAAAGCTGCTGAAAAGTCCCTACCACGGGGATGTCCTTCCTCCATTCGCCCCCATGCACGGGTAAAGATTTACGCATCATAGGGAAAGGGTCCCAGATAACCACCTGAGAGAAGCCTTCTTGATGAAAAGCTCTTGGAAGATACCCTAGCCCTAGCCCTATCAGAATCAATAAATTCGACCCCTTGGCTTGCAGGACCTCCAAGATCTTCTGTACAGAAGCCCTTGCTTGCATTTCCGCATCGTACAAGCTGTGAATGGAGCGTTCCCCTATTAAAAGGGAGGGCTGACCTTTCTGGTCTTTTCCCATCTTCCACTCTATTTCATTTTCACCTTCGAGCTGCATAGCCTCACCAGTGTTATTTTTCCCTTGCCAAGTTCCGAAAAGCCCTCAAAACTTTTGATACAGTAAGAAAACTTTTCCAATACTTTTGCTTATAGCGTGCGCCGGGAAGAGGAACAAAGGGCGTCACAACAACACCTCTCCCCCATCCTGGCCGCCAAAGCCTAGAATAGCTAAATCTTGCAAAAAGAGAAACCGTTGGAATGTGAAAAAGCGATGCCAGATGACCAACTCCTGAATCATTCCCTATCATATATCCCGATTCGTAAACATAAGAGGCTAGCTCTACGAGTTCTGTGAAACAGGGAAGCTCAAACTCTCCAGATAAAAGACTTTGCCACTTTACTCTCTCTTCGGGGCTGCAAATAAAAACAGGGGTGTATCCCTGTTTTTCTATTCTTCGTGCCAAACGAATGAATTTCTCTTCAGGCCAATTTTTCTCTGATGCTGCACTCTCGGGATGTAACAAAACCCGCTTACTGTTTTGGCGGAAGATCCAGCCTTTGGGGACTTGTACGCCGTTTTCTTCTGTCGGAGAGCCAACCGATAAATGTTCTTTACAAGCTTGAGTCAGGTTATCTACCATGTTTCTTTTCTTGTTAAAACGCCCCTCTTCCAAGACCTGCATATTTGGGTGTATTTCTCTGTGATGTGATACTACAGAATAGTCTGCTGCGACGACCAAGTCATACTCTGATAGAACGGAGGAGAGAAGCTCATCAGGAGAAAAGGGTTTTACCGTGATATGGGGAAAAAGAGTTTCAAGGCCTTTTATTGGACTGCTGAAAAGGGTAACCTCGTGGCCGGAGCGCTGTAGATTATTCCCCACAACCATAGACAGCAAACCATCACCCAGTCCTCTGGCACAATAAACCGCTACTTTCTGACGAGGATTTTCTAATAATGTATTCATGGTCCCTGCGTTATTTAAAAAAAACAAAGAATATAAGTATAGGGTCATTAGCGATGAAATACAATGCTGATTACGTCGATCGAGGTATTAGTTCTTTTGATATCCAAGCTCTGTAAGAAGTTCTCCTGTTTCGACCCAGAATTTTTCTTTTAACTCCTCAGAAAGCTCTTGTCGCCACAAGCCACCGCGACCCTTGCTAATAGTGATCCCCTGTCTTCCGCTATAAAATCTATCGATCAAATATTTGCTTTCATCTTCTACTCCGAGAAAATTAAACACTCCCGAAAGAGTCTCTTTTGGAGCTTCCGTAAGATCCTCCAGCTTAACCTCATAGTAATTTTCAGGATTTTGTCTCCCAAACTCTTTAGCAATAGACACCAGATCTTTCCACCAATAGACCGAACGGATATGGGTATCTGGTCCAAAGGGATGCTTGACAACAGAGCAAGCTACATCCCGTCCATCTCTGATGCAATGAATAAATTTCATTTTGGGAAACAGCAATTTAAGTTCTGGCAGCCATACGACGTACTTGGGCGTTTTATTAATCCAAAAGGGCTTTTTCTCTATCTCGCTGTGATACGTGAAAAGAGTGTTAATGAAGATATTCAGTTTGATCAGGTAATTTTGCTTCCCTAACCCCTGCAAAAAATCTTTCAAAGCCTGATGTACCTGATTGGGAGTAAACAAAATCCTATGAGATCCATGGTGGAATACCATCTTCTTTGTTTCGTATTTCCACAAATGAGGTAGCTGTATGCTAGCCCAACCAAAACAGGTTTTTGTTGCTTTTTCCAGCTGTGATCCTTGTCCATTTCGAATCCACTCCAGAAAAGAGATCACCATGTCTGTCTCGTATACCGCCGACAAGGAGGTATGCAACCCTAGCATATCGGCTATAAGCGTCGTTCCTGATCTGGCTGCCCCCCCAATAAAAAACCCGCTTTCTTGAGCTGTCTGAATCAAAGTATACCTCCCTAGTTCTCCTTAGCTCATATTAAGGGTTTAAACAATATATTAAAATTAATTTTACTAGCAACTACAAAAAACAAATCTTTTTTATCAAAACTTTGCGGTTTATCTATTCTCCGTGATACTCTCCGAGCCTTCCGGAATGAATATTTTATTTCACAAAACTTATCAAAACTTAAGACGAAGAGGTAACATATGTCGAGTTACACAAGATCTGGAGTCTGCGCAGCCGTCGGAGTTGCTGGACTCGCTGGCATTTATGCAACCCATAAGCTACTACGATATTACTACAACTCATCGAACTCATCACAAACATCCCGGACAGCAGACAACATAAGCCAAACAGCTAGAAAATATATCGCTCAATCCTCCTCATCAGAATCGACATTTCCTCCCAAAAAGCTCCACACCTTAAGAATACGCCTCACCCCAAAAGAGGGCGCACCCATAAATGAAAAACCTCTCGGAATCTGCATACGCTTCTATGTCCCCAGCAGATTCAAGTTATCCACCAAAGAACTCCATAAAACTCTTCCTCTCAGACTTCCTGGATTGGAATCCATCTCTCAAAGACTTCAGAGTAAATTACTCGAGCAGACTCCTGCGGTGCCTTCCACAAGTCCTGAGGATTCTAATATTATCGTAAAGCCTGCGATAACACCTCTAACACCTACGTCAGAATCGACCTTCTCGCAAAACAAAGTTCTTATTGCTTAAAGCAAAAAGCACCACTCTGATATTTTATAGGATTGTGGGCCTGGGCTTTTCGTAACCCCCGCCCACTAAATTTTACCCCCACATGAGCAATAAGAAAATCCCCTCTATCTGTATAATTTTAAGATCTATACCTAAAGTGACTCTTGATTTTTTCACAATCTTTCACCACTCATAATAAAGTCCGGTTTCTTATGCCTCTCTCCCATATTCCCCTCCATCGTCATAACGCTGATCCAGCCTTTCTCTCAGATAATTAAGCGGCAGGTAAATATCGTTGGCTGCTACCAAGTCGACAGCAACGCTTTGGAAAATCTCATACACCGCCATAAGGGCTGTTTCTTAATAAGGTAAAAATTCGTTGCATCATTCCCTAATAAATTGGACAGTGAAAGCTAAACGGGGGAAAGCTATGAAAGAAATCCTGGCATTTCGAGGGATCACACAATACGAAGTTCTCAACCATTGCATGGATCTTCTCGTAGAAGATTTTCGCTCTCTTAAACACCACGTACATTATATAAACCTTTGCGATCCCAAAGCTGTGAAAGAGCTCATGCAGCGAGACAAATTCAGCTACGACTTTGCCATCGGTTTCAACGGTATCGGCCTGGGATGGAAGGAGGGAGACGTCTCGAAATTCGATTTATTTAAGATTCCCTACTTCTGTTACATGGTTGATGACCCCTTAGCTCACAAAGTTCTCCGAGAAGCACCCGATAATATGCTTATGACCTGCGTCGACCGTGGGCATGTCAACTACATGCACAGAAACTATCCCCAGTACAAAACAGAATTCCTCCCACACGGAGGATGTCCTCCCCCGGAGAATACAAAAAAACTTTGTGACCGCACTATCGACATCCTTTTCTCAGGTACCTATATGAATGTCGAAGAGGTCGAAGACGAGTGGCGATTGACCTCTGAAGAAGTCCATACCATCTGCAAGAGCATTGCCGAATATGTTCTCGGATACGAATACTACCCTTTACACCAGGCTATGGGAATCGTATTAAAATCTTACCATTTACATGATAGCCCCCTTATAAAAAACCTGTTCTTTCACATGATGCCCTCCGTTACTAAATACATTCGAGCCAAACGTAGAACATCCCTCCTGCAAGTACTCAGTCGTGCGGGTATCCCCGTGAATATCTACGGTAAAGACTGGGAAAAGGCTCCGGGTATGGATAATCACATCCTTCATCCTCAGCTTCCTTTTACCGAGATTCTCAAAAAAATGGCCGAGGCAAAGATCGTATTGAATATTACTTCATGTTTCCCGGAGGGAACTCACGAACGGGTATTTTCCGGAATGCTACAGTCTGCTCTTGTTCTCACTGACGACAACCAATACTTCCGTAAAGAAGGGTGGAACAATAAACAACTCCTAACTTATTCTTGGTTGGAATTAGAAGAAGTTCCCGAAAAAGTATTATCAGTCCTTGGCTGCATAGATGACTTCGAAGCTATCGCAAAAGAAGGACTCCACCTGGCTTATAAAGAACACACCTGGAAATCACGAGCGGATTCCATCGTCAAGATACTCGATACACCTACTGTACTATAGAAGTACGAGGGAAGGGGCGAGCCCCCCTTCCCATGTGATCCGATAACCCCTTATTGTCTTGCTCTTAGTCGAGAACGACCTTGCGTGCTAACCATTAAGAAGACCTCATGCCCAATACCCAATCGAGGCTCGATACCTTGTACGACAGTACGCATTTCACCATTTTTGAGTTCCACCACATACTCCATTGCTTCCTGAGTGTTGAGTGCTTTCTCAGCAAAAGCTCCTCCTATGGCACCCGCTATGGCCCCTGCAACAGTGGCTACATCTTTCCCCTTGCCTTTTCCCATCGTGTGACCGATAGCTCCACCAGCAACACCACCGCCGAGCATTCCCATTTGATTTTCTTTCAACTTCTCGTTTTCCTGAACGGTGATTTTCCGTGCTGACACAACAACACCGGAATAAGTAGCTGATGTTTCTCCCACATGGGATTCTGAATAAACATCGGAAGAAATATCGCGAGCACATCCGCTCAAAGTCATCACCGCAGCTGCGGAAAAGGTTAAAAGCTTCATTGCAGAATTACGTATCTTCATATTTTATCCCTATTTTTCTATTTAAAACATAATGAAAAAGGTATATCAAATTTTCATCAAAAAAAACAAACTTTGAAAGTGTAGGTCAAGCCAAAGTCGTGAAAAAATAATCAAAGAGGAAAAAGAGAAGAAAGAAGAGAGAAGAGAGGAGGATTTAAGGGAGTGTCCAGTCAACTGTGTAAATGTGAGTTTGATTGTCTGTTTTTAAATGTGTAATTCTTCTTCTCGCCTCTTCCTTACCTCCTTTGCTGCCTTCGCATTCCCCTTTTTTTTCTTCTCTTTCTCTTCTTCTCTCCTCTTCCTTTCTTCCTTCGCGACCTTCGCGTCCTTCGCTGCCTTCGCGTTCCTCTTCTCTTTCTTCTCTTCTTTCTTCTCTTTCTTCTTTTGTCTCCGCAAAGTATTATAATGTTGAAGACTGTCAAAGGGTAAGAATGCGGAGATACATACTCAAAAAATTCATGTCGATGCTTGTTACGATGTTTGTAATCGTTTCAGCCACATTCTTTCTTATGAAAGCCCTCCCGGGAGATCCTTTCACAGAAGAGAAAGCTATCCCCAAAGAAATCCTCGAATCTCTAAACAAGCACTACGGTTTAGACAAACCCATACACATTCAATACCTTACATACCTCAAATCCGTCGCTATGTGGGATCTGGGACCATCTTTTAAATACAAGGGCCGTTCTGTCAACCAGATCATTAACAGTGGCTTCCCTGTTTCCCTGATTTTGGGACTAGAAGCCCTATTTCTCGCTTTGTCTATGGGTATCAGCTTAGGTGTTTTAGCATCTCTACATCAAAACAAATGGCAAGATCACACCGCCATGCTTGTGGCCATCATTGGTATATCTGTACCGAGTTTTATTTTAGCGTCATTACTCCAGTATGTCTTTGCTCTACAACTCCATATATTTCCTATCGCCCGATGGGGCACGTTTATGCACTCAGTTCTACCTGCAGTTTCGCTAGCTCTACTCCCCACAGCTTTTATCGCGCGCCTCACTCGCTCCAATATGCTGGAAATTCTCCAACAGGACTATATCAAAACTGCTAAGGCAAAAGGCTTAAGTCAATGGACTGTCGTCACTCACCATGCTGTCCCCAATGCCTTACTTCCCGTCTTGACTTATCTCGGACCTCTCGCGGCAAATATCTTATCCGGAAGTTTTGTTGTGGAAAAGATTTTCGGTATCCCCGGATTAGGGCAATGGTTTGTTACGAGCATTCAAAATAGAGACTACACCGTCATCATGGGAACGACCGTATTTTACAGTATCCTCCTACTAGCCTCTGTCTTTGTTATAGATGTCCTCTACGGATATCTCGATCCTCGCATAAAAATCCAAAACACGGAGA
>JBLFWS010000084.1:0-14085 GCA_047611865.1 Chlamydiales bacterium | reverse complement strand
GATAAATAGTTTCATGGCTAACAGCTGTTACATCAACTTGCTTCTGAAGCCAGCCTGATATTTGCACAGGACTCCACTGTAACCTGAGCTTTTCATTTATGATAGAGACTGTGATGCTGGTCATTTTTCTTTAGACTATTTGTCGCACTTCACGGTTGAAAGGGCGGTGGCAAAAGCTTGCAAAATCCCCAGAAAGGGCAATTTCTTGAGAAATTTTTTCATGGACGTATTTAATGAGTCGCTCACACTTTTGAAGGATGTTCTTTTCACAAAAAAAGCATTCTCCGCAGGATGTAGTAACGGACCAAGTTATTCTATCTCCAAGGTTAAGGGGATTCCCTGAAAAGTCTTTTTTTCTGAATCTGGACCGAAGGCTACAATCTCCCTGATGATTTCATGGGATAATATGGTGGGTGGTGGTGTCGTTCGGTGTCCAAGGTAGGTTTGAATGGCGCTACCGCATATTGTGCTAAAGGTGTTTTTAACCAAGATTTCTCCTTCTCTCAGATTTGGGAGAGGGATGTCTTTTATGACGACTTGTTTGTCTACACCGACAAATACGATGGCTTGGGCTACAGTACTTCCCTTTTCGGTTTTAAATGGGCTGCTCTCATGGAGACTGTGGGCCCAATCGAGGGTCAGTAAAAGCGTGAAAGTAATTATGAGGAGCTTCTGAATCATTCTACCACTCCTTTAACAATTTTTTGATCGTCATGGGAAGGTTCTTTAGCAAAATGGGGGACTTTTTTAACACCAAAATCTCTATTTAAGGTTCTTTGTGGATCAGGCTTGCTTTTCTGAAAACACATAATCTGAAAATGTTATCCCCAAGCTGACGGAAGCGCCGGCAACAGCAAGTAAGGGCATTTGTATAGAAAGCCCTCTGTAAAAGTTTTGTATTCCTCCAGGCTGATTTAGAAGGACCTTTGCTTGTTTGAAAAGAGGTAAGATTTCGCCGGGTTTGGAATTTTTTTGAATTTTGGAAATTACATCGAAAGGCATACTTATTGCGGAGGCAGGCATTGCGGCAACTCCCCCAGAGACAGCTTTTTCAAAGATGTTAGGTTCTACGCTTCGGTGGGAGATTTCGTGGGCTTGTTCTCCCTTGAGAACCTTTTCCCCAATATTTTTGTGTTTTCCGGTATCGATGAGGAACTGTCTAAGGGGAAAGTAGATTCCCCAATAGGTTCCTTTGCGTATTACATTGGATGTAGTGCCGGCACAAAGAATCTGACGCAGGTTCTTGCGAGGAATATCCTGTACGATTTCGTTTAAGTGGCAGTGGTTTTGATCAGCGCGGATTTTTCTGACGCTTAGAGTGGACAGAGGGTTGGTTACAAGAGCCTGGAAGACTCCTCCGCCACAGCCAGAAATAGCTTCAACGCTTCTGTCATTAGAGCTGATGTTTCTGGCGATTTTTTCGAAAAAAGGCTTAGTGGCGAAAATGCCTACTTGGCTGATGCCTCTTTTGCCTAGAGAGAGGATTCCTCCCCGGTAGGGGTTAGATAGTGCTTTTACTAATGAATTTTTAAAGCTGTCGCCCGTCTGTCGGTAAGTCATCATGACTTCTGGGGGTTGGCAGGCTACGGTTGCAAAAGATGAGGTACACAGGCCAGTAAAGATTCTTTGATTAAAGCTAGGCTGGTAATTTTGTTCAGGAAGAGGTCGGCTTATGGAGTTGCTAGCGATGGCCATATAATTTATATAGATGGTGGTTTGTTTTAAGTTATTCTAAATGAGTGGGTTGATTATTTCAACTTTATTGTTGAAAATTCTCTTTATGAAACCTGATAGTTTTTGATGGAATTTTGGCAGAAAAAAAGAGCGCTAGGGGCTCTTTTTAAAAGTATTAGTGCTTTTAACTGTCTTGTTCTGCATTGGCTTTCTTAGCTTTTTCGCTAATTTCAGCCTTGTCTTCTTCATTTCCAACCCTATTAGCACTAGATTTTTTAGAATTTATTCCGCCGTCTGAGGCTTGTCCATTCCTTACCATCGCTTGAGTATCATTGGTAGGGATTGCGCTGCTAGCAGCTCCAACTGCGTCCATATTGTATCCTTTGTTTAAACTAAGTACATACTTTCTTTTAAGTATATTTAATTATAGTTTATTTTTATTTAAAATGCACGTTAGTAATACATCTGTAATAGCACGTTATGAGTATTTGTTCAGTTTTAAATAATAAGTTTCTTAAGGTATTTAACTGGCTTTAGTATAGAAAATGTAAAATTCATAAAGGTTTGGTGAAGGAAATTACAGGGTTAAGCTGTTCGATGTTCTTCCGATAACTTTTTCGGCAATAAAGAGGTTCGTCATGGAAGTTGAGCAAGATGCATTTGAAGATATTTCTCCTGATGCGATGAAAGTTAAAATGCTTGCAGAACCAACTTACAGAGAATCGGTTAAGAAAGAAATTAGGCGAAGGGCTCAGCAGTTTGAAAAAACCGCCAGAGAAATTGACCTTGCGATTGCTGTGCAGTTGCCGTTATGGGTAGAAAACAGGGATTATCACAAAATACATTCTTTTTTTCTTCTTACGGAAGAGTTGATAAAAACTTTTGCCATGCTTCCGCACTTAGATAATGCTTCGAAAGAAGGGGATTGCAAAGATTTTCTTTATGATCTGAGGCGATCTTATCTCCTACTAAAAGATGCCTTGGAACAGGCTGAAGATTTTTGATCTGTTTAAACCCCTATAAAAGAGTCCTTGGTAAATTCAAGGGGGCAAGCCCCATACGCATCAACCTAAGGTTGTAAGTGAATATAGGGGAGCTGTTTGAATAAAAGAATAACTCAAATCTGCAGTGATTTGTTTTGCTAAAAATTAAGTGATTTTACATTTTAGCGCAAAGAATTCGTAAATAAAAAGTGTAAGCAAAGATACCCACTTCGTGGGTAAGAGTTATCTATCAAAGCCTCTCTCTTACGACCACTTACAACCTTAGGTTGATGCGTATGGGGCAAGCCCCCCCCCCCATAACTCACTGTGAACAATTACGTTGAATCCTAAAGGACCTCTAGTAGTTCAACGTCAAAAATGAGAGTTGCATTGGGAGGGATATCATTACCGGCTCCACGTTCACCGTATCCCATTTCTGGTGGAATGGTGAGAGTTCTTTGGCCACCGACTTTCATACCTTCAAAGCCCTCGTCCCATCCTGATATGACCATGCCCGCCCCGAGTGTGAATTCGAAGGGTTCGTCTCTATCTTTTGAGCTGTCAAATTTTTTGCCCCTATTGTTGGATGCTTTTTTATCGAAAATCCAACCGGTGTAGTGTACGGATACCGTTTTTCCTTGGATTGCTTTTTCCCCGGAACCTGTAACTTTGTCTTTTATTTTCAGGGAGTTGTCATTTCCCTGACGTGCTTCGAGTTCTTTTGTAAAGTCATCAAGCTTAAAGCCAGGTTTGTTCAAACAGCACTTTTTAAATTTTTTTCCACTTTCGCAGATACAAGGATCGTTGCGGCCAAGTTTATTGTTCATTATTTTAACTTCCATAATAGTTGAAAATATTCGGAATTTATCACACTGTATATTTTGAAGTTAAGAAGCAATTGATGTCCCAGATAATTTTCCAGAATTTGAAAAGCTTGTTGTTTCCGCTCAGAAGGGTGATGAGTCAGCTTTGTTTTTGCTGGAATTTCTGTATTGGCATGGAAGCGAAGAGCTCTACTTAGGGATGAATCGAAGATGAAAGGTGTTGTTTTAGATCGAAGTACTTTGGGAAAGGGAGTAGATCTTAGCTCTCTTTCTGGTCAGCTTGATGAGTATCGTGAATATGAAACTACTCGTCCGGATCAGGTGGATGAAAGAATCTCTGGTTTTGACATCGTTCTATGTAATAAAGTTGTAATTACGCGTGAGCATATGGAAGCTCATGGCTCTTTGAAGATGATTGCCGTTCTTGCAACGGGAACGAACAATGCGGATCTTGATGCAGCCAAAGATTTGGGTGTAACGGTTTGTAATGTTTCTGGCTATTCAACTTATTCAGTTGCTCAGCATACGATGACTTGCATTTTGGCACTTTCTAATAATTTACTAGCTTATACGTCTGATGTCTCTAAAGGGAAATGGTGCGAAAGCAAAATCTTTTGCATGATTGATTACCCGATTATGGAGCTTGCAGGCAAAAATCTTGTACTTGTGGGCTATGGTAATATAGGACAAAAAGTTGCCCAAATGGCAGAGGCTTTTGGAATGAATGTCCTTATTGCGAGTATTCCGGGATATGAGCCTAAAGATGTACAGGTAGAGCGAAGCCCGCTGGATGAGCTTTTGAAGTCGGCAGATGTCTTAAGTGTTCACTGTCCCTTGACGACGGATACGCGTCACCTTATTGATGAGAAAGCGATTAGTTTGATGAAGTCTTCTGCTTTTATCATTAATTGTTCTCGCGGAGGTATTGTAGATGAGTTGGCTGCTGCTGAAGCCTTGAAAGACAGGCGTTTAGGAGGTGCGGCTTTTGATGTTCTTACAATGGAGCCTCCTGAAAATGTACATCCACTAATTAGAGAAGAAATCCCCAACCTTATTGTGACGCCTCATTGTGCCTGGGCAGGAGAAAGGGCGCGTCAAACTCTTATTAATGAGATGGCTCTTAATCTTGAGGCTTTTAAGAAAAAAGAGCCTCGTTGTGTAGTGTCTTGATAGAGGCTAAAACATTCATTATCAAATTCAAAAATAGATTTCCCTGTGGGAATTGGTGGTTTTTCAGAAGTTTTGAAGGATTGTGTTGTTTTTTGTGAAAATTTTCTGAAATTTACTTATTTTCTTTCAAAATTTGACGAAATTCCACTGGAAAGGCTGCAGCAGTCAGACCAACTTGCTACCTTGTGAAGGTGCTTGGTTCTTGTCTGTTCAATAATGATGCCTGAGGAATCCAGATGCAGGTATTTGTCTACGGGTTGGTCTTTGCCGTATTTACCAAAGAGTCCGCATGGAAGGGTGTGCATGGTCACGACTTTTTTGTTTTCTTCTTCGGACAACTCTGGAAGGGGAGGCATTTCCGGGGAGAAGTGGTTGGAATAGCGAATGAGGTCATTAGCTCTTATTTCCTGCCGGTCAATTCTGTGTTCGTGTCCACGGATAAGAGTGTCGGAATGGACGCTGCCTAGGATAGAGTTGGCTAGCATGCAGCTTGCCATGGCTTCTTTGGGCCAACGGATGGAGTATTTTTTCTTGTCTATTTCGTCTATTTCTATGAGTTGTGACGGGTCGAAGCCCATCTCGTGTTCTTTTTTAGGGCGAAGGAGCTCTACTCTGCTATGTAGGCTTGTCTTCTTTTCTGCTGCCCACTCTTGTCCATTCAAAAAAGTTTCGTGAGTGGCGAGGAGGTCACAAATCCTCAGCGCTGCTTGGTATTCAGGTGGTAGAGAGGCTCTGCAATCTGGTGAAAGGGAGTGAGCTTTTGGGGGTAGAGGGGTGGCATGGGCCAGGAGGGCAGATTTTTGCTTTTGTGGGGGGCCTCCGTCTGATTTACTCCAATGAACTGAAATTGTTTCGGGCATGGACCTGTAGAAAATCTCTAGGCATGATTTGATGTTTTGTGCGGCAGCAGCTTGGGTAAAAGGATCTTTCTTTTGATCTGAGAGGAGGAGGTCTTTTTCAACGTTTTCTGCACGGGCTTTGAAACTTTTTTTGTTTACAGCAACATCTTCGTGATTGCCTCTGATTAAGTGTATATTATCAGGGTTTTCGGATTTGAGCTTGGCGATGATCTCCATGACCTCAAAATTGTGTTGACCTTTGTCCATGTAATCGCCTAAGAAGGCAAGGTGAACACCCTCGGCGCTTTGGAAATTGCAGTTGAGTTTTCCTTGTTCTTGTAGATCTTCTAGGTAGTTGATTAGAGTCTGAAGGTCTCCGTGAATATCGCCTTTAACGATTAGTTGTTCACCGCGGATCATACGCATATTTTGTGAAAAGGGTCCTGAAGGCTGCACGGTTTTTGCGTTGAGTTCGTCAAGGGTATTTTCAAGACGAGAGAAGGTATGGAAATCGAAGAATCGGGGGTTTTCCAGTATTTTACTGCGGAAAAGTTCGATAGTTTTTTTCACTGTGGGTTTTTTTTGTGTGGACTCCTGCAGGTGAGATACGGAGGGTTCCGGTAGTTCTGGACCGAATTTTCTTATTACAGCTGGGACAGGGTCGGCTTGGAATGATGAAATCAGATTTGGCATAATAACCCTATAACCTCATTTACTTGCTTGATGGTTATTATTTTAACATCTTATTATTACATTCTTGTTAAGATTATATTAATTACTGTATAATTTCAAGGTGGCAGTTAGTTGTAGAGAGCTTAGTAGTTTGTAATACAAGTACATAGGATAATATGGCGTTCCCATTTACTAGTTTTTCCAGTTCTTCATCTTTTGACGAGGTTGCAGCTATAGAGCAGCGGCACGCAGGTGAGGATGATGCTGTTTTTCTAGTGGCTAACGCGAGAATTTCTCCGAGAAATAAGGAATGTCCTGTCGATTTTCAGCATTTGAGGAAAAGAATTACTCAGCTTGAGCCTAAGGAGTTTTCGCCCATTTTCGACGTTTTTCAGTTTGTGGGTGACCTGGAGGATCTTTGGGATTTCGTTGATGATGGGAATCTATTTGAAATGAATGAGCAGAGGCAACAGGGGGTGATGGAAGAGGGGGATTTTATAGATAGAAAGACCTTTTTTCAGACATTTTATGGGCAGTCTGGGAGGATATTGAGGTATAGTGAAAGTGATTTCGATAAAATTTCCAATAAAAAGCTCCAATCTAAATTGCGCAATTGTCAAAAGCTACTGCGAGCTTCTTTTGAACGTCTCATTTTCCAATATAAAAATGCTCCCTTGGACGAAGTATTCGAAAAGGAAGTACGAAAGCATTTAATGGGCTTAGGGCGTGCTTTTCTTCATTGTTACGACAGAATAGAGCAGGATTGCACGGTTGTTTACAATGATTTATTCGGCAGTACTCTTGGCCTTCTTACCGTTGAAGAAGAAGTCCTCTCCCATCTTCAAAGTTTGAGAGTTGAGATTTTGGGGCAAATTGTCGCAGAGATAGGAAATAAAGAGGGCTTTGAAGAAATGGACGTTTCTTCAACAGTAGAACAATATCATCGCTTTATGGGAGATGAGCTGGGATTAAAAGAGTCCAGCGGTTCCTGCTTTAAGGTGGCACCTGAGGGCCTTGACCCTGAAATCCGTGAGGGTTTTCATAAGAGCTACACCTTTTCTGCTATGAGGTATTACCTTGATAGCCAAATGAAGGGAGGAAAGTTACTTTTTAGCCGGGTTTATTCTTGGTTTGAAGAACGTTCGCAAGAAGGTGTGTTAGGCGAAAACATTTTTGATAGTGAAAATGTACGCTTTCGTTTTTCTGCATGGAAGGTTCTTCTACAGTCTATGGAAGTTTTACGTTAACACTGATATTGAATCTAAGGCCCCACGAAAGGGGCCAGTAATATTGTTTCGCTATATTTTTTCAGAAAAACAGAATTTTAGCTTTCACTCGCCTGAAGAATAAATAGATTCTTCAGGACTAATGCGATTACTGAGTCTTTGATTGAACTTAGGCTCTCGTCTTCATAGCAGCTATGTAAAAAGCGGTGTTTGTCTATTCCGAGGGGAGAGAACTTAGTGAGCAGGTCGGTGAGGTCCAGAGATTGTGTTGCACGTGCAGAACCATCCAGGTCACAGTGCTCTTTGATTCTCTCGATTATGAGTTTTGGGGTATATTGTTTGTAAAACTTGTTGAGAACTTTTTGCTTGGATTCTTCTAATCGAGCACAATTTTGGTAGCGGTCATCTACTTCAGCTTGAGAGGCAGTTGGGAGGGCGAGTTCATCCGCTACGAGTTTTCTCATGGCAATCATACTATGTGTTAATTGAGCATTTCCTCGGCATACTTTATGGCAAATTTCTTCTACTATGGCGTTTCGTAATATTTGGAGAGTGCTCTGAATTTTTTGTGTAGGTAAGAGGTGTTCCCAATTTGCATTGCTGTTTCCTGAGAGGAAAGAATAAGCACCGTGAAGTTCACTTGTGAACCTTCCTGCACATAAATGGCCCCCTTCTCCTAGTATCGAGAGAGTGAGTATTTTGGTATCTCTTGGAGTTTCTTCCGAGGTAAGGAGGGGTAGGATATTAATAAGTAAAGTTTCAAGGGTGGAGTAATATTTTTTTCTAGCTGCTGGGCCATCAGGGATTCCGGAAAAAGAGTTAGGCTTTGTTTTGATCGTGTTACACATGCGCAATAGTCCTGATCGCAGCCTGGGCCTAGAAGGGATATTGTTGCATAGTTCATCAAAAATATTTTCCATTTGAGCGGGATAATCCTGGTTCGCATCTGTATGCTCAACAGTGAGCCGAGGTAGTGTTCCCAGGCATATGTCTTGTGCAAAGAAGTCTTGGTTTATCTTTGCCTGTTTTAAGAAGGATGCGTTCTCATTTTCATAGATTTCGAGGAGTAGATTTTCGGCGAATTCGGTCTGTCCTGTTGTTTTACAGCGAGAGATGAGATTTTTTGTAAGAGCTGGGAACATCGTAATCCAGTCTTTTGAAATTAAACGGGCCATAGGTTCTCCCTCGTGTTCAAGGAGAAGAATCATTAAGTCTATCGCATGATCAGGAGAGTATTCCGAGAGGCGGTGCATAGTGTGGGTGATTTCACCATGACCATTATGTAGACATTGGTGAGCAATTCTAACGGAATAGTCTGGGAGATCTTTTGTGAGATATTCAGCGATTTCAATTACATATTTAAAATCACCTTCTCCAATTAGAAAAAGAGCAATTTGAGCGGACTCAAGAGGGTTAAATGGAAGAAGGTTAATTCCGAGAGAGCCCAGTTCATCCAAGGCATTTTTGTCGCGGTGAAATTTTGCGATGGAAGAGCAAACAGCTTTTTCTTGATGTTTTATGAAATAGTTCTCCAAATATTTAATTTTAGAGCTGGGAATGCTTGGTAGTAGTATATGGAGTAACTCGGATGTACCTCTTGTATTGTGTTGGCTAAATTTACTAATTAGGGAGAAGGCCATCTCATTGTGGTCGCTTTTGAACAGCAGGCAAAGGAAGT
The DNA here is from genome assembly GCA_047611865.1 of Chlamydiales bacterium. GTDB lineage: Bacteria > Chlamydiota > Chlamydiia > Chlamydiales > JBDQID01 > JBLFWS01. The sequence goes on along the minus strand of JBLFWS010000084.1, from coordinate 5,019 downwards.
CCGAGAGCTGTGAGATTTCAATTGCTGTAGAAGCTTCTGCTAAGATGTTTCCTGCTTTTTCCAAGGCAGGAATCCACGAAGGTATTTCCTCAGAATGAATTTCCCATAAAGAGGGGAGTGCGGAGTGATCTGATTCAGGCTCATTATCTAAAAATTGTAGTAAGCGGGAGCATATATTGACGACTTTGCTTGCAGAAGAGATGTCTGTATCGCTTACACTGGAGAAACAGTGGTTTTCTAGACTTTCTTTGTAGGCGTTGATTTCTCTTTGTAGTAAAAGTAATCTTTTTTGCAATCTATTTATTGTCCCAAATCGACTCTTAAGTGAGTACTGGAGATTAATGCATCTGAAAGAGCTGGATTGTAGATTTCTTTGTAGCCTATTGGCGGTATATTTTACGGAGGCGATTTCGTTAAATAAGATTTCGATTTGTCCAATAGTTTCTTCAAGGGGAGGGTAGAGGGAGCTTTCTTCAGGGAGAGGAGAAATGGGATAGATTTTTGGCATATCGGTAGAAGAGTCTTGGGTGTTTGGGATGAGGCTCATATATACTTCCTTGCAAATAGTAGAAAGTATATATGAACCGAAATAGTTTGCAAATGTTCTCTGAAGTGTTTCTTTTAGAAAAGATCCTTCATTGTGCGTCTGGGATTCATGGATTCAAGCTCCAGACCAATACTTGTGAAGTCGAAGCCTTCTGTGTTAATTCTTTGTATAGAATGTTGTTGTCCATTGATATCAGTATAGGAAGGGTTTTCTTCCTTACTCACTGGACAGAAAATAGAGCTACCATCATCGAGTTCTATTCTTGTTGTTCCACCATCCCGCGCACGAGAAACATTTTTGACGGCTTGTGTTTGGTAGAGTTCATTTTCTTTTTTGTAGACGGTAAAGTCGTAGCTTTTCTTTTCGTAAGTGCTGTCGACATATATGTATCCCCCATTTTCTGTTTGAAAAAGGTACTCGGGCTTTCTGGCCACAGCATAGGGGATTAGCTGTGCCTGTTTGCTTTTTATTTCGCGACATAGGGTTCTGGCCGCATCGAGGTCAAGCCTTTCATATCGTGTCAGGGTGTCACTTTTATCAAAGGCAAAGGCAAATACATCGTTTGCCTGGATTTTTACAAGAGCGTTTTTGTTTCCCTCTTCAGTTTCAAATGTGCTGCTGTAGGATTTGGATGTTCCTCGGAAACCCTGGCTTTTCATTTGGAAGAATGAGATTCCGTCAGGAGACCAGAAGTAAGTATTCCAGTCGTTAAGTTTTTCATAGTTGCCATTCCCCAGGATTTGTTTTCCTGACTCGGTGGAGTTTTTCTTATTTATGTTGAGGTAGTAGTCACCCTTTTCTCCTTGGTATAGAGACACTCCTCTAAGGAATTTTTCTTCGGGTTTTAATCGTGCTCGTTCTAATTCGATAGCTGATTGTTTTAGGAAATCCCAGGCATCCATTTTTTCCGGCTCATCGCAATCACTGAATGGAGTGATTTTGTTATTATAGACCCAGTCCCGTTGTGGGGGGAGATTCCATTGTCTGTCGAAAGTAATGAATTGATGGGTATCCATTTGTCTTCTGGCTTCTTGCTGACTATTTTCTACATGAGTTTTAAGGAGTTTGATGATGTTGTATTCTTTATCCGTGTTTTCTTCGAAGAAGGAGATCAGGTTTTCAACAGTAGTCAAATTAGCATTGGCAAGGAGGTGGTAGATAAGCTCTTTACTCCAGGCATCAAAGGCTCTTGAGAGGATGCTACTGTGCAGTAAAGCATTTTCACCCATAAGTGCGTCGAGGGCCAAGCTGTTTTCTGGGAGGAGTCGGAGTTTCTCGATGGCGAAAGAGGGCATTATTTCAATCAATGAGGTATCGAGGATTTTTTCATGGATAACAAGTTCAAGTGTGTTGAGGCGTTCAGTGCTTTCTTCTGCAACAGCCGCATCGATATGTCCATTGCGAATTAATTCATCATTTTGCAGTAAGCAGTTGGCTATTCTCGAAATAGTTTCGGCTAGGGTGGATATTTCGCAGATAGCTATTTTGTCCAGGCTATTGCTTTCTAAGCGCTGTTGAAATGTTCTATTGCTTTTGTCTAAATCTTTTAAGGCATCAATGGCTAGTTTTTGTAGGGAGTCATGGTGAGGTAGATCTTTTGTGCCTTCTGTATACTGTTGCCATTGGTTTAAGATATTTCCGAAATGAACATCTGCTATAGTCATAGGTTACCCCTCCATTAAAAGTTCATAGTCAATTTTTTAATATTGCCACACGGATCTTAGTTTTGGTATGAATTTTGAAATTTTTCTGTGGGTTTTTTACGTAGTATTTTCTGGAGTCTTTCCTCATGGAAAATTTCATCTCTCTAAAACAGAGGGTAATTCATAGTGGCAATATTTATTTAAAAACTCCCTAGATTTGGGGTCTGCATGACATCCAGTTCGCAAGAATTTCTGGTAGCCCGTTTATTGGGGAGTCATTTTGAAATTGAAGCAAATGAGAGTGTGGCGAGTGGTAACTTTGTAAGTAGGTGGATGGGTAGAAGCTGGAGGCATATAAAAGACTGGGCGAGTGAGAGCAAAGTTTGTGACTTTCTTGAGAAGTATACAGATCTTGTGGGGGCGACTCTAACGCTCGGGGTAAGTATTTTATACTTCTCCGGAAAAGCAGATTCAGATGTCCCAGAGGAAGTTACAAAGTATTCTTTTGTGTCTTTGAATGTCGCCAAGTTAATCGCTGTGAATTTTGAACTTAGCTTGTTGAATAAAATTCTTGGGGATATGCGCTTGGCTTACAAGGTCAAGAATTGGAAAATAATAGGTGATTCTTGTGTTAAGTCGGTGATTCTTGTGCGTTTTGTTGGAATATTGTTAGTCGAGACAGCAGCTTCAGTTAGCCGCTTTTATGAAGATGAGGAGATTACTGAGAAGCTTTTTTCTGTGATTCGACCTTGGGGTGTGAGTTATGCCGTATCTAACTTTCTCTTGGATATTTTCCATTTTGTTACGAATAGGCCGATTCTCCAATATTTGAAAGCAGGGCTTTCTCCGAATGAGATGAATGTCATCACGGATTTATTAGTGGAGAGGGAATATTCCTCTTTGGATATGCCTAATCCAGCCTTGTCCTCGGTACTTGTAAAAGCTGCGGATATTAGGGGGCGCATGGACAAGGACACATGGAGGACCTTTAAGAAGAACCTCAGTGTAGCTTCTCGTGATGAAGTTGCTGTGTTAGAGGCTCTTTTTACCGAAGGGCATTCAATAATATTAAAACTCAGCAATTGATGGCCGGTTTGAATGTTACGGGTGGCGTTTTAGGAAAAATTATTATTTCCATAGCCTTTATGAACCCTGGGACTTTGGTTCAGGCATCAATAGATATGGGAGCAGCAGCTGTAAACGTAACGGTATTGAGTATCCAAAAATACCAGCAAGCTAAGCAGCGTGACAGAATTTCCCATACGGTGAATGAGGAAGAGGCCATTGCTATGATGCCCCTTTTTTGGGAGAGTCGGGTAGAATCAAGTAGGGCTGAGGAGTCAGGGATGCTTAAGATTGAAGAAATAGCTTAGACAGTAGAGAGTTCAGGGCTTATTTCTTTTTTGAAAACCCTATCAGCAAGGCGATTGTTGTAGCCATAGAAGCTTTCAGTTGAATTTGGGTCTTTAGGGTTCATTACTTTTCCGGTATGGTAAGCGAACCTGTTGGGTGCCACGACATAGGCTATTTCAACGGCTAATACTGCAATAGCTGCAAATCCTGTAAGGAGTCCTGCAGTGAGAGTGCCTGCTACCAGGCATGCAGTTATTCCTCCGTCGATTGCGAAAGCTTTGCGGTGTGCTTTGGCATTTTTCAGGCTTTTTTCTTTTTCTTCACCCATTTGGGAAGAGGCTTTTCTGTAGGATAATGCAGAAGCAGAAAGGTGATAAACAGCTCCAATTGGGGCTACTACACCAGTGATGGCTGCAGAGAGAAAAAAACGTCCTATTCCTCGGATGATTTTCCTTCCTTGGCTGTGGGTTTTTTTCATTTGTTCAGGGAATTTTTTATTGGTGTAGTCAGTTTCGTCCGGTTTGCTAAAAGCTACGCGGTTCATTATGTCAGATGCTCTGCCGGTAAAGGAACGAATCTCGGAAGTCATTTTTTTCCTTAAGCTGATATTTTCTTGCTATCACCAGCTTATATTAAAAATATTAATAAGCTACTAAGGAGAGGTTAAGAGATGGTAAAGGTCGATCAATTCTTAAGGATTCAGAACTGATTAGCTATAGACTGTATCTGCGCCAGGTGCTGTTTCGAAGACTTTATCGGCGAGGCGATTGTTATATCCTATGTAGCTTTGAGTCGTGCCTGGGGCTTCAGGATTCATATCTTTCCAGGTGCAATGGGTGAATTTGTTTGGTGCAACGATATAGGCAACTTCAACAGCAGCAGGTGCTAGAAAGCTAAGACCCATGGTGGCTACTGCAGTTAAGCTTGCTAATACGACGAGAGCTGTTACTCCTCCATCGATAGCAAAGGCTTTGGCATGTGCTTTGGCCTCTTGTAAGCTTTTTTCCTTGTTCTCAGCCTTTTGGAAAACACTTTTTACGCCACATAAGGCTGAGGCTGAAAAGTGGTAAATCGCACCAACAGGTGCTGATAATCCTGTGATAATTCCTGAGCAGAAGAGACGACCGATCCCTCTGATGATTTTTTTCCCTACGGAATGGGCTTTATTCATTTCCTGGGGGTAAGTTTTATTTGTGTAATCGGTGTGGTCGGGTTTACTTAAAGCTGCACGGTTTAACATGTCGGCGGCTCTACCTGTAAATGAGCGGATATCTGAAATCATTCTTTATTACCCTGTAATGGTGTTTTGATCTGATACACCCATTTTATATTAAGTATATTTTAAGCTTATCAATAGTTCGGACAGTTTTCGTTGAGGATTAATTTGAATATTTTGGAATAATACAACTTTTTATTTTCACCAGGATCTCGACCAATGGAAAACACTGTAGCATCGATTTTAGACGGAATGTCCAC
>JBLFWS010000083.1:0-14116 GCA_047611865.1 Chlamydiales bacterium | reverse complement strand
AGTACTATGCGGGCTCTGACTCCTTACTCTGTCACAATTCAGAGTAAGGTATCCTTGCTTACTGTATACGACCTTCTATTCATGCCATCTCCAACCACCCAATAACATGCACTCATCGATGATAGTTACTTAGCGTGAGTACTGAGTTTCAGGCTTCGTCGTCCGACAGAGGGACTCGCCATGTTATTGAACCGAATCGAGTTCGTTATCCTACGGCCTGAATATCCACTTCCAGTTGCTCTCCACCCCACCTAACGGTGACGCAGTTACTTTCAGCTGCAAGATTGCAACATTTCTTGAAGAGGACTCCCTCCTATCTTATCGTATACCATCACAAGCGCACTGTCGCAGCTGCCGCAGCTCAATATAATTTATACAAACCTGACATACCGGGCCTGTCTCTCGCTACGCTCGGATTCGACCCGGCCTACATAATGCCACGCCTCTGGCGCTTCAGAAAAATTTTACGTTTCACTTATTACAAATTGAAATTGCAGTACGATCTGAAGTTAGAACTTCCCCAAAAATAATTCACCACCACTTAAAGTTGCACCCCATTTCACCTCCTCTCATTGCCAAATATAGTCAAAACCTTTAGGTTTCGCAAAACCCATGATTTAATGAGGGATAATTATGACGGCAGCATCTAGTTCCAGCTCTATTGTCGCTCCAGCTTTCTTAAATGACCCCAACAGACTTTTCGCCAAACAAACTCCCGCTACTTCCATGGAAAGGGAAATCGGACAGACTGCGCAGGAAATCCTTCTGTCATCGAAACTTGAACTCCCTCCCATAAAACGTAGGCGTGATGAATCTGATGATAAAGACTATAATCTGGAGAGGCCCGCGAAAAGAGTACGTCACTCATGCCCCATAGATGTCATTTTAGAAAATCTTAAGCCAGAGGACATCTCTGCATCTCTTCCTGTCACACCCACCTTTAAAATTCGTTTATCTTTAGTAAATCTTACGAACCCTCATTTTTTGGCTCTTGCAGAAAATCTTAGTATTACTCAAGTACAGGAATTGCTCCCCTCTTTCTCTGAAAATCACTTAAACACCATGATCACATTATTTCGTGAAGACAGATCCCAAACTAATTGGGTCAAAAAACTTCGAATACTTTTTTCCTCGTTTTCTCCTGAACAACTTTGTCAAAAAATATCCTCACTGACTCACGAACAGCTTCATGCCCTTATACCCACCTGGACTTCTAAAAAGGAGCTCTACGCTATAGCGGAAATCTGTCCCACCCCTCAACTTATCAGGATGATTAGCTTATTTTCTTATGATCAACTAAAGCCTGTCTTTAAAGCTCTTCCCATGGAAAAAGTTTTATCAGCTTATAATGCCCTGCAAGAAACGCAGAAAGAAAAAATACTGTCAAAGACCACAAGCTTTGACGAACGATCTTTTACAAGTCAAAAGCTCTCCACCATACAATCTGTTGTGGCTATCAAAACATTAGACTTAGCAGATTCAACTCTTAATGCCCTGCTCTTAAATATGCCCCTTATGCAAGTTCCTGCAGCACTTGCCGTGATGAGCCCTCACCAAATATGGGCGGTTATCCCAAAACTAAGCCTCCATCAAAGAGACTATCTGATAAGGCCCCTAATGGACGTCTCATCAGATATTTTCCCTTATCTTCTGGGAGTCATGGAAGGAGGAATACTTGCTGCAGGAATTGGCAACCTTGATTTTTCCAAGAGAATCATGGACAACTTAGCCCATCTAAGCCTTAGCCAAATTTCCATCATGCTACCCGTTATGAGTAGTTCTCAAGTATTCAAAATCCTCTCTCTCTCCAGTTCACCTATCATCCTGACAAACATTGCTCAGTCAGCATCTATCCAACACAGAAAAGATATCGGCGACCAAGTCAATTTGGGCCGTCGGTCTATAAATCTTGCGTTTCCCTCTATTGCAAAAGAATTTCAAGATCTAAGCGAGGAGCTTAGCCGCTCCCTGAATCTATTTACAGGATTAATCAAACGCTTTGATGCTATTCATCCCGAGTCTCCAAATGAAGAAAAACAATCTTGCCTAAGGGATCTCACCGAAATAAGAGAAACCCTCATGGTGGACCTAAAACCCAGACTCCTTTCCCTCCTTTCTCAAACACAAGGTTTCAAGGCTTCTGTCGCCAATTACGTCAAGGCCCTACCTCTTCTAAACTGCCCTCGACTGGAGGAACAACTCTCCCTTCTCGAAACAAAGATTCAGGAACTTGGCTCCCAAATACACCCATGTCTCAGAAAAATTGACTCAGGAGTTTCACAATCTGGCTTACAATACAATATGAACAGAATGACAAGAAGCCTTGACCCTTCCCACAAGGGTTTCACACTTCCTATCAGCAACCGTATAGCCTATGACCGGGACAAGGTCATGGCTCTTTATGAAGGCGCTCGAGATGTCTTGAACCACTTACATGCTGACTACGATTCTTTCCTAAATCTGGATATCACTTATGAAGATCTGATTGCCAAAAAAATCACCTCGGTAAGAGAAGCTAGACAATTAGGCATTGAAACTCTGGAGGATTTAGGAGCCTATCTTAGAACTACAAACTAAAGCCGTCGTCTCATTCAGATATACGAAGGCGTTATTGCGTTGGACCCGCATTATTTACCACTGAGGCACTGAGAACACGGAGGAAATGTGAGAAATCTGAGGGGAGGGACATACGATCAGGCGTTTTAAGCCATTTCTCAACAGATCCATATTAAAATTGATCCGTAAGTCTCTCCCACCACCGACTTGTTTCAAATAGGATAAAAGCTGAACCTCATGAACAGGCATATATCGATTTAAGACCCTTTTCGGAGGAAAAATGCAATCACGCATCACCCAAATCAACAAGCTGAAGCCTATGCTCAATCAATCGCCTTAACCAAAATCACCCTTCTAGGAATGCCAAAGTTTGAGAAAGTGGCAGCTTAGTTTCTCCCTATCTCATCCCTCCTCTGTGTTCTCAGTGGCTCAGTGGTGAATTACGCAACAAAGACCTATACAGAATTAGATTACTACCTAGTCTCTTAATGCCAGATAGCAACGGCTGTGGCATACTCGTCACAATGACTGATGGAAATTAGAACTTCGGGATTAGCAAAATTTTGATTGATTTTATCACTGAAGCTAACATGCGGCTTCCCCAAATTATCGTTCAGAATTTCTATTTCGAGAAAGGATATATGCTCACCAAAACCTGTGCCAAAAACTTTAGATACTGATTCTTTTGCAGCAAAGCGTCCCGCAAAACGCGGAACGCTATCGTTGTAGCGAAGGCAATACTCCTGCTCGGCAGGAGTAAATAGTTTGTCGAGAAACTTCTTCCCGTGTCGATCAATACTCTTCCGGAATCTTTCTATCCCGACTATATCATTCCCTAATCCGCGAATCATAGCTTAGATCATGTCTTCGTTACTAAGAGCTAAATGCTCTTCATAATGGAAATCTCGGTTATCAAACTCCGCTGAATCCGCTGATGCGTTACAGAAGATCATCCTTCCTGAAGACGTATGCTTAACAGAAAGCACTTGAGCTTTTATCAACTTACCAATGAAATCTCCGCCACCATTAATGACGACCATAGTCCCATCATCAAGATAACCGACACCTTGTTTGGCTTCTTTTCCAAAGCGCTGAACTTTAATATTTATGAATTCTCCAGCCTGCATTATGGGTTTCAAAGCATTTGAAAGAGTGTGAATATTAATAATTCTCACACCTTCCACCATCGCCATCTGAATTCTGTTGATATCTGCAGTAAGTACGTTTGCGTCAAGGAGCCTTCCGAGCCGAACTAGTTTTTCCATGGGCTCTTTTACATCCTGAAAGTCTGTTTCATTAAAACTTAGTTCCAGCTGAGGAATCCCTTCTAACTTCTTCAATACATCGAGGCTACGGCGACTTTTTATTTTAGTGTTTTCGTCACCCCTTTCAGCCTGTTCGTAAAGTTCTTTCACAACAAACCTAGGAACGATGAGATGTTTATCAACAAGCCCTGATGAAGCAAAATCTATCACTCTTGGATCTGCAAGAATAGAAGAGTCCAACAACAGGTCTTTTTTCTTTTGGCTTGTAGGTTTAAATTTTATGAAGGGAAGGCTCACTGAAAGTTCTTCAGAGGAGCGAATCGTCATGATTAGGCCCAGGTAAGTTCCAAAAAGGAAAGTCCCCATCTTAACCAGGTCAGCGACCTGCTGAGTCAAGGTTATAGAACTAATGTCAATTATTGCGTTTAGGATAACCATGAGGGCTGAGCCCATCAGATATCCGAAAAAGAGTCCTAGTACCGTTGTATTAAATGCTCGTAAGTTAAATCTTTTTACCTGAGTGTCTACCCCCACCAAGATCAGGTTAAAAATCAGAGCCAATGCCACTCCCTGGAGGATGTTGGCTGATGTAAAACCACCAAAAACAGCTGTCGTATACGTAGTCATCAGTAAGATGCTTACTAGCAAGAAAAAAAATCTTGCAAAGGCTATTGATACATTCATAGAGCTTCTATCCCAATATCTTTTCATTCAATTAAATTAAGTAACGGAATCCACTACATTCCGCATTTCTAAAACACCTAACATTTATACAGAAACAAGCTCAAGAATTGTTTTTTGTACCGATCTTTTCCTGTCTGTTAAAACGCATAAATCTCACCTACTACCCTAAGCATGCTGAGATTTATGCGCTTCAACAGCCAAAAAATATCCTCTGCCCCAAAATTCCAGTTCTTGAACTTGTTTAGGTATATTCCATTTTATGTATTGATTCGTTTTTTGTCGATAGACTAAATCCCTTCTTTTCTGTGCTGTATCAGGAATTATGCACTTGTAAAACAATCCTCGTAGTGATTAAAGTAGTCAGACTTTATAGAACATTTTTTTTAAAATTTAAGGAGTCCCCCGTGCGGCTAAGTCGAATTTCACTTATTTTCATCTCAGGTATTATCTGGCTCTGCGTCTCAGCAATGCTTTTAAAGGTTGGTAGTAAACTTCTTTTTTCATCAATTGAAGCCTCTTCTTACACCGTTCTGATGCCCTTTATGCTCTCTCTCATTGATGGCTACTCATCTATTTTTATTTTATTTTCCATTGGCACTGTGATCGGTTTCCTAAAAGGAAACTTTATCCTCGCCAAGGTGGTAAAAAGAGAAGTTTTAAGACTGCAATCTATCCCTGAACCTTGTCCTGTTCATCAGATCTATAGTATTAAACAAGTGATTTTAATCGCGATGATGATGGGCCTGGGAATGCTTTTACGTTTCCTGGGAGCTCCCGTAGACATTCACGGAGTTGTAGACATTGCTGTTGGAGCCGCTCTTTTTCAGGGCGCTACTCATTACTTTCGTTACGCTTTTTCCCTCAAAAAAGCTATAGCCTAATTTCTTAAAATATTTCGATTGTGGGGTTTCCATCAAACCCCACTAATTAACCTCTGCTAGAATAAGTCTTTTTAAAAAAAAGAAAGAGGCCAACTGTCCCAATTATTTATGGTATTGTGATCCCTTATCGATTTCCACTGCGCGATACACTTGTTCTACCAGTACTAGTCGAGTAAGTTGGTGGGTAAAGGTCAGGGGAGAAAGACTTAGGAGCGAATATTTCTTCTTGAGTTCCGGGGATAAGCCATCGGACCCTCCAATAACAATAGACAGGCGAGAGCCGCCGGCTTCAAAATGACTTAGAATGTATTTTGAAAAAGCCTCACTTTCCAGCATCTTCCCTGCTGGATCGAGACAAATTACTTTACTTTCTTTTTCTAGAGCACCCGCAAGCTGCTCGTCACTTTTTACCCATATACACTCTATGGACATGTGAGATTTCAGCCTACGGATGTACTCTTCTATCCCCTCTTCAATCCAACGCTCTTTAGGACGTCCTACGGAGTAGATTTTCAGTTTCAGCATAACTTACAAAGCAAATGGGAAAAAGAAACCGAGTTCGAGGCGATTTACTTTTTCCGGAGCATACTGTGATAAAACTCTATAAGAGTATTCTGCATTAGCACGGCCCCAAACCCCTAAAGAGTAGGAATATTTAACTCCCGCATCAATAGTTTGGTAAGCCAAAGAACGATATCCATTAAAGCTCGAAGAACTCTCAAGCTTACGTCCACCGAAGCCGTAGCGTCCATCAGCAAATGCTCGTAAATAATGTGTGTCATCGAAATTTCTTTCGTATGCGCCATACCCCTGAAGCCATGGACTTCCACTATTCCCGGCTCCGAGACTCGCGAATCCCCATAATCTACTGTCCCAAGACCATCCACTGCTCGTTTCTTTTCCGGCTGCCACGTGAACTTCAGCTTCCGCATAGGAATGGTGAAAGTTTCCTGGATCTCTTATTGCAGAAGAGGAAGGAACCAGAGTTAGGGATCCTCCTGAAGACACGCTGACGGGATCGCCAACCAAGTCATTTAAAAATAGGGTTCTTCCGCCGATGGTCAAACTTTCTAGTCCAAAAGATTGAACCTCGGTATCAGCCAGTGTCATTTCTACTTCTCCATGATACTCCCCCATTGTCGCTAGGCCTAAGCTAAGATTGAGGTATTGATCATCAGATTTTTGATCAGAAGAGCCTGAACTCGTATCCAATTTATCGTATGTTTGAAATTCGTAGCTTGTACGCACCTCAAATTCATTGTCGTTCCCATACCATGGAGCCCTTTCTAGAGCAAATCCTTGTGTAAGGGCCATGGATGCTGTAAGTGTCGCTAATAATAGTTTACGTTTCATCGGCTCGCTACCCCCTTCTCGGAAAGCCATCGTTCTGCATCTAATGCTGCCATGCATCCGGTGCCCGCAGCTGTAATTGCCTGACGGTACACATGGTCATGAACATCTCCTCCAGCAAACACGCCTTCTACGCTTGTTCTGGAGGTCCCATCAAAGACTTTTATGTAGCCTTTGTCATTTACTTCAAGCTGACCTTTTAAGAAACCTGTATTTGGGGTGTGTCCTATGGCATAAAAAACGCCGCCAGCATCCCGTTTGCTTTCTTCATCAGTTTTTACATTTTTCAAAGTGACACTTCCAACAACATCATTTCCTTCGACTTTTGTAAGAACACTATCCCACAAAACTTCAATTTTAGGATGTTCCATGACTCGTTGAGCCATAATTTTGGAAGCTCTAAGCTCATCACGTCGGTGAACAATATACACTTTTTTTCCATAGCGTGTCAAGAAAGTCGCTTCCTCACAGGCAGAATCGCCTCCACCAATTACATAGAGATCTTTTTCTCTAAAGATCGGCATGGCACCATCACATACGGCACAGGCTGTTACACCCTTTTGCCAGAATTCACCTTCACGCGTCCCGGGAATATCTAGCACCATTGCGGTCGCCCCTGTGGAAATAATCACTGAATGGGCCTTAATTTCGCGCTTTTTCGCCTTGATGGAGAATGGCCGCTTGCTGAAGTCGACTTCAAGAACGTCTTCTGCATAAAGTTCAGCTCCGAATCTTTTAGCCTGCTGACGGAACTTTTGCATAAGGTCAGGTCCTGTTATCCCATCAGGAAACCCTGGAAAATTCTCTACTTCGGTCGTTGTCATTAGCTGGCCACCTGAAGGCCCTGAAAAAAAGCCTTCAAAAACAACTGGTGATAGCATCGCTCGTCCGGCATAGATGGCTGCTGTATATCCTGCTGGACCTGAGCCTATGACTACTACATCATGTATCTTCTGACTTTCTTCTGTCATCCCTGTTCTCCTAGTATTGAATCTTATAACGGATTTGGTCTCAAACTTGGAATTTGCAACCAATTTCGGTATATCTGGGGCTTTGATTACGTTTCAAAAGCAATAATTTTTACACCTATTCCTCTATTTCTTACAAGAGCTTTCAGAAACAGCCCCTTCAAAATACTAAAGTTATAGTAATATATTTGAATATTGGGTATTATAATAAGCCTTACTAAAAATCATACATGCTTAATTATCTACTATAAGAGGTGTGAAACATAAATTGAAAAGTTCGCTTCGAAAGCTTTTTAATATCTACCCGGGAGAAGAGAAGAGCGCCTTCTTATTTGCATTACTGGGATTTATCTGGGCTTTTGGAGCCTCCTGCGGTCTCCGCCTTTCTGATGCATTGTTTTTACTCAATGTTGGATCTGCACAGCTTCCATATGCCTTTATTTGCATTGCCATCAGCCTTTTCTGTCTAGTTAGCATATTTCTGTACGGCTTAAACACCTTCTCACTCGATCGCCTTTTCCTTGCTGTTTTGTGTATAGGGTCGAGTATTTACCTTTTTACTTACCTAGCCCTATTAAGTGGCCATTTCCAATCACAATGCTGGTTTTGGTTTTTCCTACACGTATTCTGCACTGTATTTCTACTTGTTTTAGTTACCTGCTACTGGAGCTTTGTAGATCAGTTTTTTGATCTACAGGATGGCAAAAGAATCTTTTCTCTTTTGAACTCTGCCATAATATTTGGGTTCGCATGTGCCGGGGGAATGATCTCGCTTGGATTCTTTAGTCTCGACTCCCTTTTTCTCATTGTCTTCGTTAGCATACTTCTTAGCGCAGCCTACGTAATATATCTCAATAATAAGTTTGACATCGTTCACGATGACACCGTTGAACATGAAGCCTCAAACAACTCTATCTCCATTACCTCCATTATTAAGTCCGTGATAAACTCTCCTTTTACCATTGTTCTTCTTATCACAAATCTACTCCTACAAGTTCTCAGCGTCCTGACAGAATGCCATTATATGTCTGCTTTTGAAAGTTATTACGAAAGTCAAAACCTTGCCCTTCCAAAACACCAGGCAGAAGCCGCTCTCATCCTTTTTCTAGGAGAATGCTCAGCCTGGGTATCCATGGGGAATATCCTCTTTGGAATCTGTTGCTATGCTCGGATGGTACGAAGAATCGGTGTAAACCGCGTTCTTTTAATTGCCCCTCTTTGTTGTTTCACCTTTTTTGCCCTATTGTACCTCCCTTCAGAGACTCTCATTATTCCTATACTAGGGTTTGTCTTTGTCGAAGGAATTACCTACTCTATCGAAGACAATAACTTCACATTACTTATAAATGCTGTCCCATCAGGTTTAAAATCCCGAATTCGAGTTGCGGTGGAATCCCTTTTTGAACCTCTTGGCATGCTCATAGGCTCCCTTCTCCTACTAATCCCTGGTATCGACAGTATCTTATTAGGCGTCATCCTCAGTATAATTACCGTTAGCCTGGCATTGGCTCAACGCAGCTACTACACCAAGGCAATCCTCACCAACTTATCAGCTAATGCCTTGCATTTCGAAAGGAAACCACGTCATTGGTTCCTAAGGATGAATGAACAGGAAAGTGAACTTAATAAAGAAAGATTACTCAAAGGTCTTGTAATTCAGGATATCCCCTCTAAACTTTTATCTTACAAAGCCCTCTTAGAAGCGCGAGACCCCGTCTTAATAGCTCCAATCCTTAAGGACATGAAAACTCTTGAGGAAGAAAACTTTATCAGTGCTCTTGATGTCTTAGATGACTCCTCATTTTCTTGCGACAAACTCGTCATTGAGCAAGTACAAACTTGGCTTCTCTATACAAGCTCGTCTGAGTTGAGCGGAAGACTATCTTTTTACCTCGCTAAACAAAAGAAACTGAATCCTTTTATAGCCTACGAAAACCTCTATTCCAACAATTTGTACTTACGTGCCTCCGCAATTCTAGCCATAAGAAACCCTCAAGAAAATCTCCCTCGACGTGATCTCACTACCTGCCTAAAAGCCTCTACTAATCAACTTTTAGGCTTGTTGAACTCTAAAATTCTAAAAGAACAGACAATGGGGATAAGTATACTGGGGATGACCCCCTCTGAAAAGAGCGTAGAACTACTCCACCCTTTTCTCAAATCATCATCACTTGAAATTTTGAGAGTCACAGTACATGCCTTATCACAAATTACGGACAAGCACTGCCTCTATTGCGCCCCCCTCCTTTTAGACCTTCTCGCTGCTCACCCAGATAATCAAGTGCGTTTATCATGTCTTGAAGCCTTGGGTAAGATGAACGACCCATCAATTGCACACTCTATTATCTATGCCAGCTCCCACTTTCGCCCCAATGAAAGACGCAAAGCCGAAGACGTTATTGCCAAAATGGGCCTCCAAACCGTCCCTGTTCTCCTTTCTCTTACAAAAGACCCCGCTATGCAGGACAGCTGCCGCCTTCTCGCCGGAAGAACCCTCGGACGCATTGATCTCGCTACACTCAGAAACAACCTTTTTGATATTGTCAAAAAAGAAACCGAACGGGCCTCTTTTTATTTTTACCATGGACATAGCATCCAGGATAATAACCCCGATTTAGATCTCGACCTTCTTCGGGAATCCCTCATGACTGGAGTACATTCTATAATCGACTTCATTATTCAACTTCTTAGCGTTGCCGGATCCATTGAAGACAAAGAACTCCTATCCCGTTCTCTTAAGAGCAAGAACCAGAAAACCCACAGCCATGCTGTGGAAACCCTAGAGAAAACCTGTGACAGGCGCATATTCTCCCTCCTCCTCCCACTCATCGATGACTGTCCTTTAGATCATAAGTTGATCTATTGTCTTAAAATAGGAGTACAAGCTCAAGCCCTGATCCCCCTCCTTGAAAGGCTCTCCCAGTCTCCTTCAAAGTTAGATCAAGTAACTGCTGCTACTATAAATTCACGTTTGGAAACACCTATATATCGAGTCGCCACCCCCCAAGTGCCCGAAGCAAATTTTAACCATTTTACTCACGAGCTATTACCAACATGAAGCAACTTACACTACTTGAAAAAGCCTTACTTTTAAAAAAGACGGAAATCTTTAAGAATCTCGACCTGGATCTTTTATTGCCAATATCAGACAAGACACAAGTGACTACCATTGAGAAAGGAGAAATAATTTTTCATCTGAATCAGGACGCTCACCTGATGTACGTCATTATAGAAGGTGTCATAGAGGCCAGAGATCAGGAAGGCCATATTCTTGGAAATCTCAGAGAAGGAGACATCTTTGGAGACGAATCCATATTCTCTGAGGAAACAAGACAATATGAAACCCTTTGTCGTAGCGATGTCCACTTATTAACACTCTCGAAAACCAACCTCCTGAGCATCATTTCAGAATGCCCCTCCGTGGCGGTTGGCCTCCTTCAATGCTACGCTTCAGTGATGGTTTTTCGACCCCGATAGTGGCTTTGCTAAAAAATCAAAATTCTTAGGTAAAAGCTCTTCCATCGACAACTCCTCCGTGATCTTCCCCTCAGCGTCGCAAATCAAAACGTGAGGCACTTTAAATTCTGACAAAACCTGACGACAAGCCCCACATGGATATGCAGAGCTGCTCGTGACAACAGCTACAGCTACAAATTCCCGAACGCCTTCTGAAACAGCCTTGCAACAAGCTACTCTTTCTGCACAGATTGTTAAGCCATAAGATATGTTTTCTATATTTGTCCCCGTGAAAATCTCTCCTGAGCTTGCTAAAAGTGCAGCTCCCACTCTAAATTTAGAATAGGGTGAGTAAGAATTCTCCCTCGCTTCGCAAGCAAACTTCACAAGTTTTTCTGAATCAAACTTTATCATCTCATTATCCACTGGTTAAGATCTTGAATTATTTTACTATTATGCATCCCCAGCTCTAATTTAAATTTGACCTTACTCCGGGGGTTCGGAAGCTACAACAAAACAGTGTTTACAATAAACATTTTTCTTTGTTAGATTGCGTCCCCTAGTCAAATTAGATTTTTTTTGAAAATTTACATGGGGTGGGAGAGATATGAGCAAGACTAAAACGTATAAGGACTTCATTAATGATGTGGAAGCTTCCGCAAATTGGCTGCGGGACAAGACAAAAGCATCTCCTAAGCTGCTAATCGTCCTAACAGGTGGCTTAAACGGTCCTGAAGATTGCCTTACAGACAAACAAGTCATCAATTCCAGTGAGATCCCAAATTTCCCTGTAGGCAAAGCCAAGGGTCATGCCGGCCAGCTTATATTCGGCCGCTTGGACGGAGAAGAAGTCGTTTTACTAAAAGGTCGTTTCCATTACTACGAAGGCTTCGAGGCCACCGATATATTGTTTCCCTATTTTGTTCTCCAGAATTTGGGTGTGCACTCCGTTGTTACAGTCAATGCTGTCGGGGGTATTCGCAATGATCTTGAAGCCGGCGACATCCTCCTTGTCACTGATCATATCAATCTCATGGGAAGCAACCCTCTACGAGGCCTTTCGATTCATTCAGAAAATCAGTTCCCGGATATGTCAACACCCTATGATGTCGAATTCCAGAACATCGCCAGAAAGGAAGCCAAAAACTTGGGTCTTGAAATGAAAGAAGGCACCTTGCTTGCCAATCCCGGCCCTAGCTACGAGACAAAAGCTGAGATTAGAATGTTCCGTCATTTTGGTGCTGACGTTGTAGGCATGTCCACAGTTTTTGAAGTTATAGGCTGCAACTATCTGAATATTCGAGTATTGACTTTTTCTCTTGTCTCCAACCTGGCAACTGATAGACTCGATGGCCAACACGATCACGAAAACGTGTTAAAAGCTGTTCAGGCCTGCGCTCCCAAACTCGGTGAACTTATAGTTCGATGTGCAAGACAGATTACTCATCCTGAGCCCGCAGAATTGGAAGAGGCTGTTAGCGTCTAAAAATTCCGTGGTAGGTAGGTGCTGGAGCAGATCTCATTTCATCCTGGATCAGCTTCAGTGCCTCTGTATTACTTACCCCGATATTCTTAACCTCATCATAAAAAGCGGCAAAATTTTCATCATCTAGTGCAATACTTTGCATGAGAGGATCGGAAAGAAAAGTCTTGGAGCGATTCAAAAATGTGATCGCCTGAGTGACAGGATGAGACGAACTCATCTCTTTGCTGGAAACAAAAAGTTTTTCGTATTCTTTATTCTTACTAAGCAATTGCTGCATTTCTTGTCCTACAGACTGCAACAGCCCCCTTGCTTTTGCTGAAAGTTCTAAATTATCCAGGCGCTTGCTTCCCACCTCAACAAGCCTTTCTGGAGAATTTGGATTTCTTGTTTCTTGATTACCATGCCTCAAAGAGGAAAGCTCATGTCTCTCTCTACCAAGGTAGTCAGAGGTTGGTGTGGCTGTTACCGTCATGTGCTGCTCCTTTCTCAACAGAGAATGTGTTTAACACTACTGGGTATATAGCAATTTGGATGCCAAAGTTTTTGTAGGCATACGAATGGCTTTTTCTTTTTTGAAAGTAAGAAGGGGGAAATTTTACCTGTAAGCTTAAAACTTCATGAAGGTACTGGGTCGATAATTTTAACAGAACGAATTTAGCTCTTTGTTTATTTTTTCATAAAACCATTCTCGATATTTTTTCAACGTAAGGATGCTAAGGCGCAAAGAAAGCTAAGGTAACACTTTTATAAGCCCCGAGGACCTTCGATCAAAGCCTCCTAGTGACAAGCGAAGCGATGAACCCGTGGTTATGTAAATCGTAAAGACCGAGCCCAGAGGTAATTGAGTTACATAATGAATTAATAAATATATTTAAAAGAAAACATAAATAAGATCAATACTAATCGAAACCGACTATAATAACGATCCGTGGCCTATAGACTCTCTGGATATACGACTATCGTTCTCACATAAAAGACTATTATTACACAATATAATATACGTTGTAGTATTATAGTAATAGCTTAGTTCAAAACTGAGACCGTTTTTGTTTGCCCCAAAAAAATGTTTTTTTAAAGAAAATCGTAATCTCAAACACAAGAGAAGCAATGTCTGGCAGTAGTATCAACTCTGGTGTGCCTAGCCACTTAGCACCAGACCCTTACTCCTTACAAGTTGACTCAAAGACCAATACCGCTACGTTAAAAATTAAAGTGGGCGGAGAAGATTACGATGTTGAGTTCTCCGTTCTTGATGGAGACAGCCCCATTGGTGATTTGGCAAGTAGAGTCCAATCTCTTGTCAAAGCTATCGCCGCCGATCAAACTCAAGATGGTGGCACTGGGACCTATCAATTTGATCTCGATGAAACAAGTATTACTGACGTTTCCAAAGAAAAGCTAAATCCTGCTGGTCAAAAGCAAATGGTCAGTATAAATAACTTTGCCACTCGCCTCCTTTCAAGTTCCAGA
>JBLFWS010000082.1:0-14322 GCA_047611865.1 Chlamydiales bacterium | reverse complement strand
TTTTTATTTCTGCAAATTGTGATGGATCGATATGGGCTTCGTTTTCTGAAATTTCCCTTCCGAAATCTTCTAGTTCTTGCCGTAATTCTTCTACTGTTTCTCCGCCTGCAGTAGGGGATGCTTCTTCAGATCGCCTAATTTTAGCATTGAGTTCATCTAATTTTCGCTGTCTTATTCTGGCATCATCGGCGCCTTCATCTATGGGTATTTCTGTGGAAACTGGCGGTACGATGCTGGTGGGGGATCTGGGAGATAAGTCATCTTCAGCGACGTTTCTTCTTCCGGATTTTCCTGCCATTGCTTCAGCTAACCTTGCACTTAGATCTGCGATTAATTTTTCCTGACTGCGTATTACCTCTGATTCGGTGCTACTGCCCTCTGAAGGACTTGTAGGTAGATCTCCAAGGGGGCCTCCTTTTTTTCGGTATTCTTGCAAAGACGCTATGTTTTCTTCTATGCGTCTAAGGCTCTCTTTCAATGTGCGGATACGCTCTTCGTCTTCGGAGTCGGCCTGAGAACTTTCAAGGTCTCTTAGCCTGTGCCTGAATTGACCGACATGTGAATCGATTCCTTCTATGGTGTCATCAAGCTGTGATGAGATTCTCATTTTGGCTGGAGGAGGCTGTCTTTCTGCTGTCGGCTGTGTATGAGGAGCATTTGTATGACCGGAAGGATGAGCTTGGTCCATTCTAGGAGAAGACTCTGGACTTTGAGCCCTGGAAGGTGGCTTGAGTTCGCTTAGGGAGCCTTCTACTTTTTCGTAAATATTCGATACTTTCTCGTTGTATGAGATATTTTTATTGGAAAAACCACATTTTTCATCTTTATGAAGCTTCCATTCAGGCCCGCTTGTTTCAACGCCATCTTTTGAGACACTTGCATGGTCGAAGTGTCCATTATTTGCAGTTCGAATTGTTTTAACTATATGAGAAGCTTTTTTGGCGAGCATTTGTAGAACTTTTGGTTTGCTATCCAAATTTCCTTCTAAGAGGTTGTTTTCTCCTTGTAAGAAGTGAATAGTGTAGTAACAGGGAGGCTGGCCATTGACTTGGTACTTCAAGATCATGGCAGGTCCATTTTCGTTAGCTATCCTAAAATTAAACTGAACATCTTCGTATTGTGAGCTGTGACCGCTACGTTCCTTACCATCATCGATATGATTGTAATTAGTAGGCTTGTAACTACGAAAGTCGTGTTGTTGATAGCTTGTCATATGGTCAAACTCACACTTGCTATTTTTTAAAAGATGTATGGTAAGTAACGTATTATTAAACGCTTGTGGTTTTACACTTTACGTCACGTGCTCTAAGCTACAGCTTGCACATATTATCGTCACATATAGGGATCGCATTAGTGGAGGGTCAGAATTTATAGAAAGAATGGTCTGGAAGGAAAATGGATATTTATTATCGATTAATAACTTAGGATGTAAACGTCTAATCATTAAAGTGAATTGTATGTTTAGTTTGCTTGTTATATTTAAATCTAAAAATAAATATAGAAGATGGTAATATGTATAGTAATAAAAATGTGAAACATGGAGGAACTATGGCTGGTGGTACAGAGGGGCTGGGGGCTCGAGATAATATCAGAAATCTGGAACGTCAATATGTAGATGGTCCTGAAGGGAGGGAAGAGCCTCCAGCAGTTAGAAAAGGGATAGGAGAACACTTTAAAACGCTGAAGAACAAAGTAAAAGCCAGTTCATTTCTAACTGGAGTGGGAGTTGCGCTATTAACTTTGGGAGCCATAGCTGGTGGTGCATCTCTCGCTACGCCAATTGGTTGGACATTGCTCGTTGGTGGTGTATGTGTCAGCGCTTATTTTGCTATAACAGCTAAAAAATGTGGTTTTAGTGGAAAAGATGTGGCTAAGGAAGTTGTTAAAAATATAGGGCTTGGATTTCTTTCACCCGGATTAGCAGTTTTTGCTATATATAATGCTATTCATTCAGAGTTTGGCTTAGGATATAATATCCCTAAGGCTTCTTTGCCCGATTTTCCCGATCCTGGTGATGAATTTGTGGCAGAAGATCTACAAACAAGACCTGAGGCTTAAGAATATGGGAAATAAAAGAGATAGTATTCACCCTTTTGAGAAGACCTTTAAAGAAAACATCAAAACTTTTGCAAGTAAATTATGTGAAGAGAGATCTCCCGAGCAGAGAGCGCATGAAAGTGATGAAGTTTTTAAGAGGAGAAAAGAATTTGACTTGAAAGAGGGCTTTTCCGGTTTCACAAATAAAATTTCTGAAGGGATTGACAATTTTAAAAAAAGCCATAAGCATAAAAAAATAGCCCCTATATTGAAAAAAATTGATCTTTGTCAGTCTATAGATCCCAAATTTGCTGAAGAAAAATTTCTTCAGGAGATCTTATCGATTTCTGAAAATGAATTTCTTCTTTTGTATCAGGTGGCTGGAGAGGGGATTGATACAGAAAACTTTGCGGCTTCAAGCTCTATGTACATGTTGCTTTGTTTGTTGAATCCATCGATTTCTTTGAATTGGATGGGCTTGGGTATGTCAGAGCTACTTCAAGGGAATATTTCTGAAGCTAAGCAGGTATATGACTTTGCTTTAGAATTAGATAAGGAGAATCCTAGTCTTAACCTATATGCAGCAGAATGCAATCTTTCTTTAGGGAATTATGATGAAGCGTTGATACAGGCAGAAAATGCCCTGAGAATAAGTAAGGAAGATCCTGAACTAGTAGATATCGCCAAAGGAATAAAGCAAGAGGCCATTTTAAAGAAATAGGTAGAGATCTGCCAATCTTAAACTTGGCAAGGTGCTATCTAGCCATTTCACTACATATTTTATCAATGCGCTCGGGATCCAGGACAAGATATTTTGTCGTTCCTAAGTAATCTTGTAGTTTCTGCACATATTCAGGATTTGGAGCCTCAGTAAGTTTGAAATGGGAACTGTTGGCAATTACAAAGATTCTTCTTCTGTCAGCTTGTTTTTTTATGCCCTGAATTAAAGAGTCCTGGAGTATAGGAAAAGTTAGCATTTGATATTTTTCCTTATTTCTCTTTATGAGTAATGTCCCCATATACGAGAGTCTCTTAATTTTTTTTTCTACGTTTTTGTCTGAAGGCGAAGAGTTGTAAACAATGCGAACATATTCTTCGGTAGAAAAGGGAGCTTTATGTCCTAAGGTTTCAGAGGCAGCTGATAAATGCCTGAAGTTTGCAAGGCTGTGCTCTGGAGTAAAGCTTTCATGAGTATGTAGAATACCTTGTATTGCACTTTTTGTTCTTTCGTTGATCCGGAACAGAGAATCCCTTAAAGGACTCACAATTACTGACTCCCAACCAGCTATCCGAAGATTGGAGGGGGTGACATATCGTATTTGAGAACAGTCCAAGCTTTTTGGGGCCTTTTCACTACTATCTTGGAGGAGGATAATATCCCCTTTGCGAAAGTTATAGAGATGTTCTATTACAGTTGCGTGGAAGATTCTGTGAGCACGTTTTTTTTTCGTTTCAAGAAGGAGGATTACCTGAGCTTCCGAGGGCTCACTGACATTAGTGTCGAGAGTGGCATTGGATAGTAATTTATTTATTCTAGAATCGTTGTTGGTGAATAAACTTGAAAGGAAAGATGTCATTAAAGTACTCCTGTAACAAAATAATCTCTACGTTATACCGGACTTGGCTACAAACTTTGAATTTGTGGGGAGAATTTTTTGGGTTCTTAAAGCGCATAAATTTCACTACGCTTTTACATAAAGATAGGGTGCCCGCTGGGTTTAAAGTTTGTAACTGTGTCGGGTATACAAGAACTTGAGAGTTTTTGGATAGCTGATAGATTTGTTTTGAAGGGAAAGAAAAGCCCGAACAGTTTTGGATAATAGGGAAAACTGTTCGGGTATTACATGTTTGAAAGTGATTATTCCTTATCACCTATCCACATGATGCCTTCTTCCATCCACTTCATATCCCCGTTGAGGATATCTTTGGCAAGTTCGTTGGATGGTTTATCATCATTATCGCTTAGCATTTTGAAACGATCATTGATACGACGACGGGTTCTCGTGCAGAAATATTCAGCTAGAGAGATAACAGACTTATCACCATTTTTTTCGTTGGCAAGCTTGGTCGCATAAGAGCATGTAGCGGTTATGGCAAAAAGGTCTGTACCAATTTCCATTAACCTTCCTAGAATAAGCTGCTTCTTTTCAAGTCCTTGTTGATAGAGAGCCATGTAAAGGAAGATGTTTCTCGCCAATTTGTGGGCACTTTTTTCAACATAACGCATATGTTTTGCTAGTGGTCCCATACTCTTGTATTGTGAAGATTTACTACCGTAAATCCACTGCTTGGGGTACCAGGTGGCGTAGAAAGCAAAAAGTTTTAGAATGGCAGAAACCTTCTCTCCACCTTTTGATTTCATAACATCGAGTACATATTTCAGGTGAGGATCCATAGCTTCACGTGCCAGGAATAGCTTCATGATTTCTGTCGTACCTTCCAAAATGGTATTTATACGGCAGTCACGCATCATCCTCTCTACCGGGAATCCCTCTTCTCCTCTAGCTTTAAGGGACCAGGACTTCTCATAGCCTCGGCCACCTCGTAGTTGCATTGTGAGGTCTGTGATGGTCCAAAGTTCTTCTGTGCAGAAGAACTTTGCCATAGCAGCTTCAATGCGGATATCTACGTCACCACTATCAGCCCATGCGCTGGTAAGCCAAGTTATAGCTTCTATAGCAAGTGTTGAGGAGGCTATGTAGGATATCTTTTCTCTGCCATTTTCATGTAGACCAATGGACTGTCCCCACTGTACTCTTTCTTTACTCCACCTGCGAACAATGGAAAGGCATTGTTTTGCACAACCTCCACTGGCAGCAGGAAGGGTAAGACGTCCTGTGTTTAGAGTAGCAAGGGCTAATGCCAGTCCTCTTCCTTCTCCCCAAAGAAGATTTTCAGCTGGAATTTTGACATTGGTGAATTTAATCAGGGCATTTCCAATTGCATTGAGCCCCATAAAGTCACAGCGATGAACTATTTCAATTCCCGGGGCATTCATCTCTACGATGAAAGCGGAGACTTGTTTTCTTTCCTTACCTTTAACGATCTTTGGTGCTGTCTGTGTCATTACGACGATGATGTCAGCCAGTGTACCGTTTGTGCACCAGAGTTTTAGTCCATTGACAGTGTAGTATGAGCCGTCTTCTGAGATTTCTGCTGTAGTAGTCATTTGTGCAGGATCTGACCCGACGTTTGGTTCAGTCAAAGCAAAAGCTGAGATAGAGCCTTCCCTGAAACGGGGAAAAAATTTCTGTTTTTGCTCTTCAGTACCGAAAAGGTTCAATGGATTTGGAACCCCGATGGACTGATGGGCTGACAAGAGTGTGGCCGTAGAGCCACAATAGGTAGATACTAGCTGTAAGACTCGATTGTAGTTTACTTGAGAAAAGCCTAAACCATTATATTTTTTAGGCACCTTCATCGCAAAGAGACCAAGTTCAGCCATTCCATCAATGGCTTTTTGGGGTATAGTGCGAGTGGCATCGACTTCGTCGGGATCCAGGTTTTCTTCAAGGAACACTCTGACTTTTTCCACCATCTCATCACCTACTTTTTTGTCCTCTTCACTTTGCTGAGGAAATGGATAAAGTAGTGAGGGGTCAAAGTCTCCCATAAATAGTTGGCGGCAAAAGCTAGGATTATCAAACTTTTTCTGACGAGCTGATTCAGCCATTTCCATAGCTTGCCTTGTGCCTTCGTTGGCTCCCTTCGTCAGTAAAGCACTATCATCCTGCTCTTCTACATTTTCAGTTTTTGTTTCATGCATGGCGGGTCCTTGTGCTTGATTCTTTTTTTCTTGTTTTGGATCCTGTTTTTTTATGGTCATTACTTACTTCTCGCTTTCATCAGGATATGAATAAAAAGTTTTGTCGTCTCGGCTCATGTTTTTCAGAAGCTCGCAAGGTGTAAAGCGCTTACCATATTCCATGGATAGTTGCTTTAGCTTGTTGACAACATTAGTAATTCCCAGATCATCAGCATGGCGTAGTAGACCTCCTCTGAAGGCAGGGAAACCTGTACCCATGATCATAGTCATGTCCAGATATTCGGGTTTTTCTATGATTCTTTCCTCTAGACATAGAGCAGCTTCGTTGATCATCATGTGAATAGCTCTGTCGACTATAGTTTTATCGTCAATTAGGGTGTTGCCTACTTTGGGAGTGGTAACAATTTTAGCAATCTCGGGGTTTGGAGAAGATTCCTTGCCTTTGTATATATAGAAACCTTTGCCTCCCTTTTTCCCATATAACTGCCGCTCATGAAGGGTCTTGGTAAGGTCGGCCACTTTCATTCGCTTTCCGAAAGCTTCTTCAAGAACATGGGCAACTTTATAGGCAACATCAAGTCCCACTTCATCCGCAAGGTGTAGAGGACCCATGGGCATCCCGAAGTCTAAAATGACCTTATCGATTCGTTCGAGATCAATGCCTTCTTCCAGCATCAGTATGGCTTCATTGACGTATGGAAGTAGAACTCTGTTCACTAGAAAACCGGGAGAATTAGCTACAACAACGGGTGTTTTACCCAGTCTTTTGGCGAAGGCGACAGCTCTTGCTACTATTTCGGGGTTTGTCTTTTCACCGGGTATAATTTCTACCAGTGGCATACGGTTTACTGGATTGAAAAAATGCATTCCAACGAAGCGTTCAGGGTGCTTCATTTCAGAACACATCTCTGTGATAGAGAGAGATGAAGTATTGCTACAGATCATAGTTTCAGGTGTGACATGATCCTCAAGTTCTGACAAAGCCTTTTTCTTGATATTCATATCTTCTACGATAGCTTCAACCACTAGATCGAGGTCCTTGAATCCGGAGAAATCGATTGTTCCACTAATTTTATGCATCTTGAGGTTGGCTTGAGATGGCTTAAGTTTTCGAATTTTCACAAGCTGTGCATAATAATTGTGAGCTTGTTCGTATCCTTTGGCAATTCCGTCCCAAACGATATCTTTTACTCTGACATTGATATCGCGGTTACTCATCAACCACGCGATACCGCCTCCCATAATTCCAGCACCGAGTACACCTGTATTGCTGACTCCGTTGGATGAAACTTCGACGCTTGAGCCTGGGTCTTTTTTGAGATCCTGGCTTGTATAGAAAAGGGTTATGAGATTCTTGCTTACTTTGCTACAGGCAAGTGTAGCAAAGGCGTTTCTTTCTTTTTCCATACCGATTTCAAGATCTGCAGCAAAAGTTTCTTTTACGACTTCTAAAGCAGAAAGAGGGGCTGGATAGTGACCATGAGTTTTTTTCATGAGGTCATCTTTTGCTTTTTTGAAAACCAGGAAGCGACCAAGAGAATTTTTTTCCATGAGGTAGGGGAAGAGTCCAGGGCGTTCTCGTCTTTCTAAGATAGACTTTTTTCCTTTTGGATCTAAGCAGGCCTGGATAAATTTATTAGTTTCTACTTCTTTGAATTCGGAGGCGAAAATGCCGTCGGCAAGCTTGATTTTCCAGGCTTTTCTTGCATCAATAGACTTACCTGAGAGGATCATTTTAAGCCCTTCTGCCAATCCGACAAGTCGAGGTAAGCGTTGAGTGCCACCCCATCCCGGTAAGACGCCTAATGACACCTCTGGAAGCCCCAGATTGGTCTTTGGATGATCGGTGACAAGCCTGTAAGTACAGGCAAGCGCCAGCTCCATTCCTCCTCCAAGACAGATTCCGTCTATCAAAGCGATTGTGGGGAAAGGAAGGTTGGCTAACCTGCGAAGGATATTATGACCTCCTTCAACTTTATCCAATGCATCTCTACGAGTTTTAATGCTGTCAATTTCCTTGATATCTGCCCCGGCAATAAAAACCCCGTCTTTACCGCTATCCAAAATAAGGGCCTTTACCGAAGAGTCCACGGCAAGGTCATCTATTATGGAGGAAAGTTCTTCCATAACGGGTGCGGAAAGTTTGTTTACTTTCTCTCTAGGAAGATCAAAGGTCAGCCTTCCTATTCCTTCGGAATCAATCTTTAACTGAAATGCTTTATCCATTATTCCACTTCCAATGCTAATGCAGCTCCCTGACCACCACCTACACATAGGGAGGCTAGGCCAAGATTTTTCTTTCTTCTTTTAAGTTCTTTTAGCAACGTAATCACTAGGCGTGTTCCGGTAGCTCCAACAGGATGGCCCAAGGCGATCGCTCCGCCATTGACATTGAGTTTTTCAGGGTCAATTTTACCAAGTGCTTTTTCACGACCTAGATACTTTTTGGAGAATTCATCAGAAGCAAAGGCCCGTTGGTTGGCAATAACCTGGACAGCAAATGCTTCGTTCATTTCAAAGAGGTCAAAATCACTCACGGACAGGCCTGTTCTTTCGAAAAGTTTGGCTGTTGCATATACAGGGCCCAGACCCATTCTGTCTGGTTCTAAAGCTGCGTAAGCATATTCTCGTAAATATCCGAT
This sequence comes from Chlamydiales bacterium, assembly GCA_047611865.1. Lineage (GTDB taxonomy): Bacteria > Chlamydiota > Chlamydiia > Chlamydiales > JBDQID01 > JBLFWS01. Next base: position 5,877 of record JBLFWS010000082.1, on the reverse strand, counting down.
AGGAGTATATCCCATTTCCTTGGCTTTACTCTCTGTCATAAGCAGGGTAGCGCAGGCTCCATCAGTGATCTGGCAGGAATTCCCAACTGTCACAGAGCCGGCAACCCTGTCAAAGTATGGTTTAAGTTTTCCAAGAGCTTCTAAGGTCTGATCTTTCCGAGGACCATCATCTTCTGTTTGAAGTTGAGAAAACCGAGGAGCCACGGGAATAGGAATGATCTCTTCTGCGAGATATCCTTTTTTCATAGCATTTGCGGCTTTTTTATGACTGTTAAGAGCGAATTCATCCTGTTCATCTCTTCCGATCTTAAACTCTCTGGAAAGAATTTCCGCTGTTAAGCCCATTATCATTCCACATATGGGGTCAGTGAGGCCTGCTTCGAGGCCAATGATAGGCTTTAAAAAAGAAGGTCTAAAAGAAGCTAGGGCCGAGAGCTTTTCCCCGACAGTTTTTGCTTTCGCAAGACGAGTGAACATTGCCGTCATCTTTTTGTTGTACAAAAGAGGAATTTGGCTCATGGCTTCCGTAGCTCCAGCAAGAATCACTTCAGCTTGTCCTGCAAGGATTTGGTTTGCAGCAGAAGTGAGGGCTTCCATACCGGATGCGCAGTTGCGTTGAACAGTACATGCTGGGAGACTAATTGGTAATCCAGCTTTTAGGGCTAGTACTCTGGCAACGTTAGTAGCATCAACTGGCTGACCCACACAACCAAAGATTAATTCATCAATTTTCTCTTTTGGAAAAGCGGTACGGATCATTAATTCTTTTACTACATATGCACCGAGATCATCGGACGACGTTTCTTTGAGTACGCCGCCAGCTTTGCAAAATGGAGTCCGTATGCCGTCAATTATGGCAATTCGTTCTTTCATACTTTTTCCCCTACATCTTGGTACATGCTTTCAATTATGTTGCTAAATTCGTCTTCGATTTTATTACGTCTCATTTTAAGTGTTGGCGTAAGCTCTCCACTTTCGACGGAAATTTTACTAGTTACAAAGCGGTATTGCCTGATTTTTTCCCAACGATTAAGTTTATCATTTACATCGTTGAGTATGTGGACCATTTCATTTCTGACAAAGTCACTATCAAGAAACTCATCATCTGTAAAATGAGTTCCCTCGTTTTCAATTTTCATCTTGTTAAGGATGTCGAAGTCAGGAAATAATAGGACGGAAACAAACTTTCTGCCTTCGGCGATGATCATTGCCATGTCAACAAGGTGAGACATGCATAGATCTTGTTCGATAGGTACAGGAGATACCATTTTTCCGTTGGATGTCTTGAAGATTTCTTTAACTCTTCCGGTGACCTTCAGGTAACCCTCCTCATCGATTGTGCCTTTATCACCAGTATGAAACCAACCCTCAGCATCAATTGATATGCTTGTGGCTTCTTTATTATTGTGGTAGCCACGCATGACGCTTGGGCCTCGTGTGATGATCTCTCCGTCTTCTGTCAAAGCTAGATCGACTTCAGGAAAAGCCAGGCCTACAGTACCCACTTTATTGTTTCCAGGGAAGTTCATGGTAATTACTGGAGATGTCTCCGTAAGGCCATATCCTTGGTAGAGGGGAACTCCTATATTGAGAAAAAACTGGCAAAGTTGTGGGTTTAATGAGGCTCCACCGAGTAAGACTGCTCTAAAGTTACCACCCAAGGCTCTACGAAGTTTGGAATATACCAGTTTTTCAGCAAAGCGGGCTTGTAAGCGTTCAAAGCTATTTGGAGATGAAATATTGGCTAGTCTGATCGCCCACTTTCCGAGAGTTTTTTTTAATGGGGGGGAATTATCAATTGATGCTTCCATTTTAGCATATATTTTTTCTATTAGCCGAGGGACCATGGCTCCTACAGTGGGCTTTACTTCACGAGCTATTTCGGCGACATTTTTGATATCGTCCACAAAAAAGACGCTTACCCCAGAACTTATGTAAAAATACATAAGGCTTCTTTCAAAGATGTGGGCTAATGGTAAACAACTTAGAGCCCGATCTGTTCTTGGGTCTAGAGGAAGCCGAATTTGACCTGCTTTTGTTTGTGCAATGAAATTTTTGTGTGTTAGCTCGACGCCTTTGGGTTGACCTGTACTGCCGCTAGTGTAAATGACTGTTGCTAAATCGTTTTCTTTAACTTCGGTACTCATGTTAATATACAAAGAAGGGTCTTCTGATGAGGCCTTATCCCCTATAATCATTACGTGTCTCATATCTATGAGATCGCTTTTCTCTTCTTCAGGAACATCAAGAGTAATGACTTTCTGGAAAAGATGTCTGAATTCTGAGTATGTAGACCATAATTCTTGTCCAACGATAAAAAGGTACTTCATGTTGGAGTCATTAACTTGGTATTCAAAGTTCTTTTTGGAAACAAAGGGGAATAGAGGGACCGATACACCTCCAGCAATTATAACGGCCAAATCTATGATAAGCCAATAGGGTGATGGTTTCGCCATTATTCCGACGCAATCGCCTTTTTTTATGCCCAGTTTTTTTAGTCCCAGGCTTAAGCGGCGGATTTTCTCAAGAAATGCTTCTGTTGATATATGTCTCCACTCGCCACCTTCACGATAACTGAAAGCTGAAGAGTTACGGTAAGTATTGAGTACATAGCGAATCATTCTAGGTAGAGTGGTGTACTGCTCCATCTACTTTTTCTCCGGTCTCAGTTTTAAAATTCATACGGTGCCCGATCTAATTTCCAGACCACTTGAATTTATGTTTTCATATTAATAATCTAAAATTCTAGAAAACTAGGTTTGACACAATTGATCAATTTAGGTCATTAAACATTTTAGTGACACAAAGAGAATTTTTTTTGTATGGCTGGATTTTTCACATACTATTCTTTTTTTGGCTTTTAAAAATTTTAAGGGAAAGTAGATTGTGACGAAGCTGAAAATTTTTAAGTGAGCGTGTTATTAAACAATATTTAATGGAATTTTGGGGACCCTTTTTCTCGTTCTTGCAGTAAGTCTAACGGGAAAGTTGGAAAAAAAACTTGTTCCTGCATATATGTTTTCTCAATTTTGGGAGCTTTTGTAGCAGCTGCTATTTATCAATGTTTTACGACGGATACATTTTTTCCTGAGGTTTCTGAAGAAATTTCAGTATGGAAGGCTGTTTTTGTGGAGGCTTTGTTTACTTTTGTCCTTTGCTCAGTTGTTTTAGCTGTGGCTACAAGTGATGCGCTTAAGGGTAACCATATTTATGGAATAGCTATTGGAGCTTCGTTTGCAGCGATAACCTTTGTTGGAGGGCCGCTTTCTGCTGGAGCGTTTAATCCTGCTGTAGCTTGTGGATCAATACTTTATGATACTTTGATGGGGGGATCTATCTTTCCATTTCTTGGATTTATCTAGTGGGTCCGTTTTCTGGTGGTGCAATTTCAGCTTTCGTTTACAAATACCTGAATGAGGAAGAAGCTTAGATAGTATTTTCAAATCAGAGACTCAAACTTTTCGGAAATTCGCTTTTGATTTTAGTTTGTGGGGGTATTGTTGGGTAAATCCATTCTAATCTCAACAAGGATTTGTTGCGCAATTCATCACCACGGAGCCACTGAGATCAGTGAGAAGGGTATGAGATAGTGAGATGATCATGCAGCTATTCAGGTTCATCGAGAGCTTGGTCCAGAGTTATTAGAATCTGGCTATGAAACTTTTTTGTGTTATGAGCTTTCTTAGAATACTCTGAAAGTAGAAAGGCAAAAAGTCATTCCTATTTCATACAAAGGTATTAAGTTAGATGCTGGATATCGATTGGATTTGGTCGTTGAGGATCAGGTGATTGTTGAAATCAAAGCTGTTTCGGAGCTTTTACCAGTTGATGAAGCAAAGCTCCTATCCTACCTAAAACAGATGGGTGGAGGCAGAGGCTTGTTGATAAATTTTAACGTAAAATTGTTGAAGCATGGACTCCGACGGCTAATCGTATAAAATGTTCCTCAATTTTCTCATTCTTTCTCACTGATCTCAGTGGCTCAGTGGTTATTTATGCAACAACGCCCCTATCTGTAGACAATGGTAAAGGCGGAAGGGGCTTTTATTGGGAAGACTAATGGTTTTACCAAAAGTGATAACTTGACTTCTGGTTTCAATTTATAATTTTTCTAAGTAATCTTATTATTTCATACAAATTTATAAATCTATTGGCAATTGCCGTTCCTAATAGGGATTGAACGATGTCGCAAAAAACTAAGCAAAAGTTCACTAATCGATTAATTCATGAGACTAGTCCTTACCTGCTCCAACACGCACACAATCCTGTTGAATGGTACCCTTGGGGTGAAGAAGCCCTCACAAGGGCAAGGTCCGAGAATAAACCCATTTTACTCAGTATTGGATATTCAGCGTGTCATTGGTGTCACGTTATGGAGCACGAGTCTTTTGAAAATGAAAGTATTGCTGAGGCAATGAATGAAAATTATGTTTGCATAAAAGTTGATAGGGAGGAGCGCCCTGACTTAGATGAAATCTACATGATTGCTACCCAGTACATAAATAATGGACACGGTGGGTGGCCAATGACCGTTTTTTTGACACCTGATCAAAAGCCCTTTTATGCAGGAACCTATTTTCCGCCTGTAGATAATTATGATAGTCCTGGATTTAAGAGTATCCTGAATCAGATTTCAGATTCATGGAAAAAAGAAAATCAAACGTTCAATGATCACGCGGGTCATTTGGCGTCTGAACTTCAAAAATCATTCGAAGAAAATACCTCATCCCCCATTGGACTACAAGCGACAGAGTTAGCTATCAGCAATATTTCAAATGATTTCGATGGAAAATTTGGTGGCTTTGGACAGGCTCCGAAATTTCCACCAAGTGGAACGATTTCTTTCCTATTTAGACAATACCATAATGATGGAGATCCACACTCTTTGGCAATGGCAAGGAGAACATTGGATGGAATGAAAGATGGAGGGATTTATGACCATTTAGGGGGTGGCTTTTCAAGGTATTCTACAGATGATGCTTGGTTGGTACCGCATTTTGAGAAGATGCTTTATGACAACGCGCTTTTGATTAAAGTTTACCTGGAGGCTTTTCAAGTAAGCAAGGATGAAAAATATCGACAGGTTGCCGAAGAAACCCTGGAATATGTTTTAAGAGAGATGACATCTCCTGAGGGAGGATTTTACTCTGCCCAGGATGCGGACTCTGAGGGTGAGGAAGGAAAGTTTTACGTTTGGACACCAGAAGAAATTCAATCCCTACTGAACCGTGAAAATGCAGAAGTTGTTTGTAAGTATTTTGACGTCACCCCTCAGGGAAATTGGGAGGGTAAAAGCATTTTGAATACTCCTCGTTCAATTGAGGAGGTAGCTGGTGGGTTGGATATAAGTGTAGAACAACTTAAGAAAATTCTTCAAGAATCTAAGGGGAAACTTTATCAAGAGAGACTTAAGCGTTGCAATCCAGGGAAAGATGATAAAATCCTTACTGCTTGGAATGCATTGATGATAAGTGCTATGGCCGATGCGTTTCGCGTGCTTAACGATCAGCGGTATTTCGATGCAGCAAAAAAGGCTTCAGATTTTCTTCTGACAAAGATGATTCGAAATGACGGTAGACTTTGGAGAACGTATCGTGAAGGTAAAGCTCATATTCATGGATTCTTAGAAGACCATGCTTTTTTTGTTCAATCTTTGATAGATTTGTACGAATCAGGGGCAGAAGAGAAGTATTTAGATGAGGCTTTGAAACTCTCAGAAGTATTAATTAAATATTTTTACGATGAGGAAAGTGGATCATTTTATAGTACTTCTAAAGACCATGAAGAACTATATCTTCGTTATAGAGATGGAAAAGATAGTGTTCTGCCAAATGGGAATGCTCAGGCTGCAATGGCCTTATTACGTTTGTCATGGCA
>JBLFWS010000081.1:0-14593 GCA_047611865.1 Chlamydiales bacterium | reverse complement strand
ATGGACTGGGTCCTTGTGGATGCGCCCTGTAGTGGATCCGGGACCATCCGCCGCAATCCTGATATGAAATGGAAATTTGATCCCAAAAACCTTGCTGAACTTGTCGGTATGCAAAAAAATATATTCGAAAAGGCTCTGAGTTACATGAAGCCCGGTGGCAAAATCGTTTATGCTACGTGCAGCATTTTTCCAGAAGAAAATGAAGAGCAGGTGGAACACTTCCTTAAAACATATCCTATTGAAATCGTTGGAAAACCTTTTAAATGCCTTCCACAAAAGGGTGGCATGGACGGTTTTTTTGGATGTACCTTCCAAAAAAAAGCTGCCAAACCATCTAATAAGCTGGCTTAAACCCAGCTTGCTACCTCAAAAATAACTGGGTCGGTGACTGACGCCATTGAAACAATCATAGCTAGCAAAGCAGAAAAAAGAGCTAAAACCAAGCAAATAATCGTCAAGAGCCTTCTAGTTCCGATCGTTTCATGACCTATGACATACCCGCCATCCAGATCCCAATCACACACTCCGAACTTTTGCAATTTATAGCAGGAGAAACCCATCGAAAATATTTGCACAAATTGCAAACCACAGCCCATCCCCTTAATCCATACAGTAAAGCTTCTCTTCAGAGCCTGGGGAAAAGATATTTTGGATCCATCAAGCTTTTGAAGCTTGGTTCTTAAGAGCCATTTCCCCGGGGTCGTCCCCCAAATCGCCAATAAAAGAGATTCTATAAAAACCCACCCTAGCACCATACAGAAACTAAATAGACCCGCATTTTCGTATGTAATAGTGGGGATAAAAGCACACATAACCATACTTGCAAAAAGCAAATCGAGCTGACGGGCCCAATATCGAACCCAAGGGCGGCCCCTTGAGGCTAAGTGACGGACACTGGGAATTTCATCAGCTTTCTGAATGACTGCTATCTCTGGAGGTTCTTCTTCCACCTCCTTAGAAAAGGAAGAGAGTTCTTTAAGCTTCTGCCATTCTTCCATTGACTCTGCCCAAACATAGGCCTCTCCATCAAGACTCCCCATTTCCAACATATCCATAATTTCTTCATGAGGGATAGGCCCAAGCTGTTTGCCCTTCTGAATATAGTACCATTTTTTTTTAAGCATGATGTCACCCAAATAATTTTCTATTAGAAGTTGTTAAGGAGCTCTCGGAAAACCTAGAATATAGTATTCTAATTTAATGATTTAGCTCAAGACTCAATGCCATAGCTTCCACTCGTTAGATCTCAGATAGATCAAGGGTAATAATTAGCAAAAAATGTTTCTCTGTGTTAGAATGCAGCGGTTATTAACAATGGACCAAAACAGTCGATGATTATGTTTAGAGCTTTTATTCTTCTATTTTTTCTTTCAAGTTCCCTTGCAGCTGCGGAAAGACCTTTGATTTCCCCACGATTTTCCCCAAACGGAAAAGACATCGTTTTAAAAAACCGTATCCTTACTAAAGTTAACGGTAAAGCCATATCTGCCCTTGACGTAATGAAAAGAATGGACGTTCTTTTCTACCAGCTTTTTCCAAAGTTTGCAGACTCTGTTAAGAGCCGCTTTCAGTTTTATCAAACAAATTGGAAGCATATTCTTGAGGAAATGATCGACAGAGAGTTAATCCTCACCGACGCCACTGAGAAGAAGGTTAGCGCCAGTGACGGAGAAATTCGTGAAGAAATGGAAGAACTTTATGGCCCGTCTGTCATCGAAAATATCGACAAACTCGGCATGACATATGAAGAAGTCTGGCAAATGATTCATACCGATATAACCGTAAAGCGTATGCTTCTCATTCGCGTCCACGGAAAAGCTATGAACTCCACAACGCCGAAAGAAATACTGACCGCGTACAAACAGTTCGCTGCAGAATTCGACAATTCCTCTCTATGGAACTACCAAGTTGTCACAATTAAAGACGATGATTTAGAACTTGCTGAAGAGATCTCCAACTTAGCCTACGACTTACTTCAAGACGGTATAGCTTCTCTTGAAAATCTCGAAGAAAAGATTCTTGAAAAAAGCACACGAATCTCTCTGCCAAAAATAACTCTTTCAGAAGACTATCAACACACAGAAAAATCTATTTCTCCGATGCACGAAGAAGTCGTCGCTGCTATGGAACCCAAGAGCTACAGTAATCCCATAAAACAGCTTAGCCGATCTACAGGTAAAACAACATATCGTATATTCCACCTAAAAGAGTTTGTTAAAAAACAAACCCCTTCCTATAACGAAGTTGAAGATCAGCTAAAAAATCACCTCTATGAACTTACTAAAGCTCGTGAAGCTAAGAAATACCTGCAAAATCTCCGTAAATTATACGGAATTGATACTAACGATCATTCACAAGAAACAGCACTTGCTGATTTCGAGCCTTTTTCTCTAAACTAATGAAAATGTTTAAGCCAAGTGACCTGCAAGAGTTTTTACAATCTCTTGGGGTCCATGCCAAAAAGGCATTATCTCAAAACTTTCTGATCGATGGAAACATTATCAACAAAATGGTGAAAACAGCCAATTTGACTGATGATGATGTCGTCTTAGAAATAGGCCCTGGGCCTGGAGCTCTAACACAGGCTCTCCTTGCTGCAGGATCTACAGTTTTAGCCGTAGAAAAAGATAATATCTTTTCTGCTGCTCTCCCACGACTCGATGAAGGCGGCAACCGCTTAAAAGTCTATAATGATGACATTATGACTTTTCCGATTGAACAAAGACTATCTGAACTATTAAAGCCTGGTCAAAAAGCAAAAGTTGTTGCCAACCTACCGTATCATTTAACTACCCCTATCCTTTCTAAGCTCATAAGATTGGGTGATTGTATCTCTTACATTCAGGTTATGGTACAAGAGGAAGTTGGACGCCGCATGGCGGCAAAACCTGGAAACAAAGAATACGGGTCTTTAACAGTTTATTTGGCATACTATACACAGGTCTCCTATGCCTTTGGTGTCAGCAGAAACTGCTTTCACCCAAAGCCGAAAGTAGACTCTGCCGTTGTATGCTTACAGCCACGTGAAAAACCATCTGTTTCTTCCGAAGAGCGTTTTTTCCTACTCACCAGAGGAGCTTTTGGCCAACGAAGGAAAGCTCTACGCTCTTCTCTGCGTAAGCTTTATCCTCCAGAACTTGTTGAAAATGCTTTAAAGTGCATGGGTAAAAAGCCTTTAACTCGGCCCGAAGAACTGTCTCTTAGCGATTTCGTGCAGCTTTTCACTTTGTGTGAAAATCCCCTCTAGAGCTCTGTCAAGATTGAATTTATGGGTATATTTACTGAAATTTTTTCTTCTGGTTTCGCATGGAGATCGAAGTCAAACATTGGGATGTTGCTGAGATCGAATGCGAGACCAGGGGATAAAAGATCAGTGAAGATACCTACAAATTCAATTTTGATGGTGCACTAGGTCGTGTATTAAAATTACGACCTAGTTGTTGGGGCAAACTGCACTTTTACTTCTTTTTTCTGTAAACAATGTAGCTAAAAGCACTAGAGCCTAAAAAGAATATAGAGCCAAGAAAGAATTGCGAATTACCGTTCCATAATCTTTTCATAGAAAACCAAAATGTAGGCTTAACTTCTTCTAAAGCCAAAAGCGGAACAAATTTCACGAAGCTATTATCATTAGAATATAGCTTAATTTCGCCCACACGTTGCCCCTTACTTATGGGAAGTGTTAAATCTTGCCATTGGACATGGGCTTCAATGGTGGGCTCCTCTGCAGGGAAATAGTCAACACCTACCTCATCTTGAATATATGTTTTGAGTGGCTGAGCGGCCCCCTCTAAATTCAGACTAAGATTTTGCATACCTTCTTTCAAAAGCCTGCGTCTCATTTTTGTCTGATTAAATGCTTTTTCAAACATTTTTTTCACATTTTCAAAGGTATCGCCCCTATCTTTGCACTTCAAAACTACTGCTATTAAGGTTCTTCCTTGATCTTTTGCTGCAGCAACAAGATTGTAACCCGCTTCACCCGTATATCCTGTTTTTACCCCTATAGCCTTGGGGTAGTAGTAAGTAGAGCCTTTTTTAATAAGCCTGTTTGTCTGTACCATAACCATCGGTTCCTGCATGTTTGTCTTAGGCCTGGTATATCGCTTAGTGAGCACTAGATTTCTAAATACAGGATCCTTCAACGCTTCACGGGTCATCAATACAAGATCTCGTGCAGTAGTTTGGTGTTTAGGGTGATGAAGACCATGTGGATTTTTATAATGGGTATTTTTACAACCAATCTCATTAAGATAGGCGTTCACTTCATTCATGAAAGTCGGAACATCTCCACTCACAAATTGACCTATAACATTTGCAGCATCATTTCCAGAGGCAACCATTAGGGCATACAGCAAAGTTTTAAAGCTTAGCCTCTCACCCCTTTTTATCCCTATGTGAGAAGAGCCGTGCTCAATCCAATGTGCTGGGAGCGTGAAGTGACTTTTTACTTTCTCAGACCAGGACACCGAACCGATGGAGTCCTGTTGTGCAATAACATTTTCTTCCAACTCTAGGCCTTTTACCTTCAAAGCATAGAGAGCTGTCGCGATCTTTGTTGTACTGGCTGGGTAAAGGAGTTTGTCGGCATCTTTTTCATAAAGGATACGTCCGGTATCAGCATTCACAAGAATGGCCGCTTGTGCATCAAGGTTTAACTCTAAAGGCTCTGCACAAACTTTCGAAAAGGAAAAAATGAATATATATAGGAAAATAGAAGTTAAATGGCGTTGCCACATTATGTTAGCTCCAAAACTTTTTTAGCCAGCTTGTATATTGAAGTATCGAGGTATATTTTTTCACCTCAAAACCCATAAAATTTCAAAAATGCCTAAGCCGTATAGCCCTTTGCTCCTCTTCAAATCTTTACATAAATACGGGTCAAAAAAAACCTTGACTCTTAGCTCTGAATGCAAGAAAATTAGTCCTGAAGGAGAGTACTGCCTTGATACCAACCTGAGTGAGGTGAAAGGTGGATACTCCGGAGAATTACGAGGAACAATACCAGTATTTTATGTACGACTTGCCAAGTTGTGCTCCTGATGGGATCATTAATATTGATTTGGCGTTTCTACATTCGATCGGCTTGCTTAAGTGTAGCGAAGTCGAGTCTGATTTGGCAAGGTCTCTTACAAATTATTTTCATGTTGTAGAGTCTTGGGAAAAAATAACACTTTATAATAACAAGTTTGTAATTTGGATTGTACCCAGAGTCATAGAAGGGGTACCTACAACCTACACTCTTATTAGCTTTGCATCAGACAAAGACATTACAAATCTCGAAATAGTGTATTCTACTTCAGGGATTTACAATGCCCCGCGTTTGATACTCAGAATACTTGAGCACTTTTTAAAAGATATTGAAGAGAACGAACACTTAATTGCCAATTTTCAATAGATTAATTAACCAACTGCTTTCGCATTGTCAATATGTTAGCGTTCTCTACTCTTTCGTATCCAACATGATCCATTAAATTACGTATCATCAATACCCCTAAACCGCCAATTGGTCTTTGATCCGCCGCAGCATTCACGTCTACTTCTTCAATATCTTGCAAAGGATTAAAGGGAAGCCCCCTGTCCTTCACAATGATTTCCAAAGTATTCCCGTCCAAAAAAGTACAAGATATTTCCAAGGTCCCTTTCCCGTCTGGGTAAGCATAGTGAATAACATTCACTAGCGCCTCCTCAGTGGCCATCTGGATTCTACCGATTTCCGTTTCAGGAAAACCTTTATCCTCAGCTATAAGCGATATAAAATCGAGCATAGGATAAAGTTCCTCTAGCTTCGCGGAAAAAACTTTTTCCATCTATCTCACCAGCTATTATTGACGTAGTTTACAATGTTATCTGCTAAAGCTTTGCCAAGTGGCCTAACGGCTACATCTCTTGCTGAATCTACAGCATTAAATTGTCCCAATGAAAACGCCGTAATATTATTCTGAGCCAAATCCGGGTCAAAATCAAAGTCTACCTCAGCAGAAATACGCTTAGGACCGAGTAATACCTTGCCACTTCCAGATTCTTCGACGCTAACTTCTACTAAGGAACCCATACGCCCTTCTGTTGGCACAATGCTATCCAGAAGCTGATTATTCTCATCACGGGCAAACTGATATCCTATATTTTGGTCATAGGTATCGAGCATCTTCACTTTTAATACGAGCTCGCCCTCATCATTTTTGTAAGTAAAAGCCCCTGAAGAACTGAGCTGACGAATTAATTCAGCCGTCAGTCGACCTTCGGTGTCTCCTTCAATATAAGGAACCGAAATTGAACTATACTTTTCCAGTAATGGTCCATGTCCTTGCTCGTAGCCACATGATGACATCAGCAAGCTAATTGTACAAACAATCGAAAAAAGTCGTAAAAAATGTGTTGTCATTGCCATAATTCTCTGTTTATTCCCACTTGGGAAGCATAGTTATTCAGTTCTCGCAAGCGCGCTTTACACTTCTCTGCTACGGCAGTATCAGGATACTCAAGTAAAACACTTGAATAATAAATAACTGACGCTCGCTGTTTATTTTTTCTCTCGTAAAGCTGACCAGTGGCAAAGAGCTCACTGGCATATATCTCATGCATTTCTAAAAGTTTCATATTCGCCAATTCAAGCCTCTCATCCGAAGGGAAAGCCTGGCTAAATTTACGCATGCTAATTCTAGCAAGGTCGATCAAATCAGGGTTACGGGATTGAGCCTTTGCCTGACGTAAAAACAGTTCTGCCAAAGCTACATAAGCTTTCGGTGCAATTTCATGGTCAGGAAAGCGCCTTAGCAAAAGAACGTATGCTTCGTTACTTTCTCGAAAGCTTTCCATTTCCAATAAAAGGTCGGCTTTAGCAAAAAGAGAGCGTGCCGCTAGGTCATGGTTTGGTAGAACGGCAATGATTTCATCATACAGTTTTATCCCGTCATCTTTAGCTGAAACCCACTGAGGCATTTTTTCCATACCCAGCATATGTTTCTTATAACCTTGTCCAAATTTTTCTGCGATAGCAAATTTATGCCGCAGTACCTCATGGAAAAATCGAACGTGGTTAGGTTGTTCAAGGTAAGCGGAGAGATAAGTGTTTGCCAAATCAAAATCATGCAAATGAAAGTATGAAATGCCTATATAATAGTTAATTTCTTCGGAAACATCATCGTGAGGAAAATTAACATCAACAATCATGAAATGTTTTTGAGCTAAGCGCCAGTATTCTTTCTCCATGGCGTCCTTACCAGCTTCCAGGTGCTCTTCTCCCGACATAGTGGCCACGTATTTTTCATCAATCAATTTCCCTTTCTTCAAGACGTAGGCAGCCTCGACTGGAGAGAAGCCCACCAGAATTAGAAGTGCTGTTAGAAAAACACATGATGTTCGAACTAGATGCATACTCTTACCTTTATCAAATCATTTACTTTAAAAAGCTTCCTCTTTGCTGTCAATAGAGGTCTGATCGACCCGTCCCTATCTCAAATACCTAAAAAGCTTAATCTTTATTAATTATTCTTTGCTCATACCGAAATCTTATCGGTATGTACCACCATCGGTCACTACTACTAACTATTTACTATACTTACAGAAGGGATCTCTAGCAGTTCTTTTTTTAGCTCCGGATTTATGCTAACGCCCCAGTGAGATTCAATATCCAGAGTTGCCAGTGAACCGCCTCCGGCATGGAAATCTATCTTAACGACGGTATTACCTGAATGCTTTCTAAATAACTCTTTCAAATGCACGATATGACTTAAGCGTGCATTGTCTGCATCCATCACCAGATCTAATGAAAGTTCTTTTCCCGAAGACTGCATTTGTTCTGCCTTCTTTATAGATTGTGTGTCCGATTTATTTTTGTCTTTTTTATCTTTTTTATCTTTAGAGTGTTGACTGTATCTATCCGCCATCATTTTGGCTTTGTCATAAGCTCTATCGCAAGAATCCATCATTGATTCATCAGCTTTTGTAAGATTATCAAACCACCGGCATGACAACTTAGTACCCATTTCCCGTTTGTCGACCTGAAGGACAGCATAGATTAGTTGGTTTTCCTGAAGCAGGTGACCTTTCTCTTCATAAAGTTCTGGCCATATAGGAAGCTCATACCTTTCCATCCCGTCACTAATAATAAGAATGGCAAATTTCTTTTGGCTTTTGGCGGCAATGCGAATCTGAACACCATCTACAATAAACGCTGTACGAAACACTGTATCGTGATCCATTCTTTCCACTTCGAGTAACTTTATACAAGATAAGCGCTCCAAAGTAGATTGATATGTATCCATCGGGTGTCCAGTAAGAAAGAAACCTAATAGTTCCTTTTCTTTCATAAATATGTCATGCTTAGAAGACTGAACCTTAATTTTCGGGGGTGTATTAAAACTCGATTCCTCCTCATCTTCCATAAGAGAAAATAGACTTATAATACCCTGAGAAGCCTCTTTCTGATCCTTAACAGACGCTGAATGCATGCGTTCAATGCTTTGCCGCAGCGCATCCCGGGACCAACTAGTAAAATCAAATCCGCCTGCACCTACTAGGTTTTCAATAACTTTCTTTCCAACTTTCTTTGTGTCTATCCGTTGTATGAAGTCGTATAGAGATTTAAATGCTCCTCCACGAAGCCTTTCCTGGACAATAGCTTCTACAACTCCTTCCCCTATTCCTTTAATCCCCGACATAGCAAAACGGATACCTTGAGGAGTTCCGACAAATTCATTACCCGCTTCATTGACATCAGGCTGGAGAACAGGGATATTCATCGTCTGGCTTTCACGAATGAATTTTGCTACTTTCGTCAGATCATCTCTGTCACAAGTCATCAAAGCAGCCATCCATTCACTTGGGTGGTTAGCTTTCATGTACGCTGTCACATAGGACAGAAAACCATACGCTGCTGCATGCGACTTGTTAAATCCGTATGCTGCGAATTTTTCCATTTTATCAAAAATCGTCGTAGCCTGCTCTTCTGTAACTTCATTCTGCAAAGCTCCATCCAGAAACTTTTGCCTTTGACGAGCCATTTCCTCCATATCTTTCTTACCCATGGCACGCCTCAGAACATCACCCTCCCCTAAAGAGTAACCGGCTAGTTCCTGAGCAATCTGCATCACTTGTTCCTGATAAACCATGATACCGTAGGTTTCATCAAGAATATCTTTCAATTTATCGTGATCGTATTCGATAGGCTCACGCCCATGTTTTCTAGCAATATATGAAGGAATCATGTCCATTGGACCCGGTCGATAAAGTGATACGACAGCAATGATTTCTTCAAATCTATCAAGATGTAGTTGTCTGGCTAGTTCCTGCATGCCTCCGGATTCCAACTGGAATACGCCCAGAGTCTTCCCTTGGTTTAGGAGTTTGAATGTATTTTCATCATCAAGGGGTAAGTTAACATAATCAATTTCTTCACCTGTGCGCAGTTTCAATGCATCCACAGCCTTCTGTATACAGGTAAGCGTCTTTAGACCCAGAAAGTCCACTTTCAGCATTCCGACAGATTCTACTGGCTTCATAGAAAACTGAGATACAGCCATCTCACTGTCTTTACTCCTGCAAAGAGGAATATGCCGAGAAAGTGGCTCACTACAAATAATCACTCCTGCAGCATGTATGCCTGTATTCCGTATGGAGCCTTCCAGTTTCTGAGCGATGTCGATTACGCGTTTCGTTTCTTCATCTTCCTGGTACATGCTGTACAGGTCTACGTCCATTTCAAGTGCCTTCCCGATCGTCATATTGAGATCTTCAGGAATAAGCTTGGCGATTGTATTCACCTTCGCAAGAGACACATTTAGAACCCGGCCAACATCCTTAATTGCCATCTTGGCTTTCATGGAACCAAAGGTTATGATCTGAGCTACATTTTCTTTTCCATATGTCTGAAGAGTGTAGTTAATAACCTCATTGCGTTTGTCCATACAGATATCTACGTCAATATCAGGATAAGACATTCTCTCCGGGTTAATAAATCGTTCGAAGAAAAGGCTAAAACGCAAGGGCTCAATATCAGTGATCCCTGTCAGATAAAGAATGATAGAACCAGCTCCAGATCCTCTTCCGGGACCTACTGGTATAGCGTGATCCTTTCCCCATTTAATAAAGTCCCAAACTATCAAAAGGTAATCACACAGATTTTTGCTCGTGATAATCTCCAACTCATATTCCAAGCGGTCATAGACTACCTGTAAGGGATCTTTTCCCGGATGCTGATCTTGTACTTTCTCAAGACGTTCTGGAGTATAGCGATGGGGAATACCTATTTCACATAGTTCTCGAAGAAACTTGGCAGCTTCTTCAACTTGTTGTTCTGTAGAATATTCCTTATCATGAAGTGCCGGGGGAATATAAACAGGATAATGCGTCGTGTCGAAATCAATTTGCAGATTACATTTCGCTGCTATTTCAAGTGTCCTTTCTATGGCGTCGGGTACATCATGAAAGAGAGCCTTCATCTGATCAGGCGTTTTAAAATCAAATTCGTGAGAGAAAAATGTTCTACGTTTTGGGTTGGGAATTCTACGCTTATTATTTCCTAGAGAATCTTTTTCCCAAATTTCGCAAGGCTCACCAGACTGCACGTTCAAAAGGATTTCGTGGGCATCCCACTCTTCCCTATTGATATAATGACTTCCTTGAGTTGCGACACAGGGTACTGATAGTTCTTTTGAAGCTTCTAGAAGAAGGTCGTTAACCTTTGTTTGTCTATCTATTGTGTCATAATAGTTTTGAGCTAGCCAGGACTCCTGTAACATCCCGTCATCGCGCAAACCCTCTTCACTCATATTGTGTCGTTGCAACTCGAGGTAGTAATCCTCACCATAAAGATTTTTATGCCAACGGATCTCCTCTAGAAAACGTTCCTTTTCCCCTTCAATTGCAAGATAGGGTACTAAGCCACCCAGTCCGCCTGACAAACAAACCAAGCCCTCACTATATTTCTGCAGCAATTCCTTATCTACTCTAGGAAAATAATAAAAACCTTCTAGATGACCTTTGGAACTCAATTCACATAAATTGTTATAACCTTTCTCATTTTTTGCGAGAAGGAGCAACTGGTATGAGGCTTTTCCGTTTGCAGGCCGTTTTTTTTCATGACGGGAATCGGGAGCTACATAGAAACTACAACCGATAATAGGTTTTACCCCATTGCTTTTGCATGCCTTAAAGAATTCTACACTTCCGTACAAATTTCCATAATCTGTCAAGGCCACTGCTGGCATCTCTAGCTCTGCAGCTCTTTTCGCAATCGATTTGAGGGGAGCTGTAGCCTCAAGAATAGAATACTGTGAGTGAACGTGTAGGGGGACCCAGGACATACTACCCATCTCTATATATGAAGTAAGTTTTGACAATCCACGAATACTGGCAACTAGTGCAAGCGTAGAGAGAAAGAAATTACCATTCTTGCTCTTTCAAGTCTACTCTCTAATTGCTCAAAAACGGTATCAGAGCTCGGTATTTTTCATACCGAGCTTCACTTTATCAACGATTTGCAAATTTTGGGTTTTTCTTAGTAGACCAGAGAGGTAACAATATAAGAGCTGCTAATACTCCAGCTCCGGTAAGAACCATAAAGAAGCCATCCCAGCCCCAATCTCGAATTACCATTCCCAAGGGAGCTCCTGCTGCTGCAGCTCCTAGGTAGGCAAAGAGTCCCGCAAAACCCGTTGCTGTCGCGGCAGCTTTCTTATGCGAAAGCTCAGCTGCTGCAACTCCGATAAGCATCTGAGGTCCAAAGATTAGAAATCCAAGGATAAAAATCATCCCAGAATCAAAAAAAACATTACTTTCTGATGCCAGCCATAGACAGGGTACGACCAACGCTATCCCCGCAGAGAACAGGACATTGATAGGTCCTCGTTTTCCTTTAAAGATCTTATCAGAACCCCAACCAGCAAATAGGCTCCCAAAAAAGCCTCCGACTTCAAACCAACTATAACACATATTGGCAGTGAAAATTTCATAGCCTCGAACTTCAGTAAAATATAAAACCGTCCAAGAATCGACAGCTTGCCGTACAACATAAACGAAAAAATAGGCTATAGCGAGAGTCCAAACGTATTTATTTGTCAGAACGTAATCAACCAACCTCTCTTTTAGAGAAATTTCGAACTCGGCATCCCCCCCCTCAGTACCCTCCTCTTCATTCCGGAACTTTTCTATACTAGGCAGACCTAGTGACTGTGGAGTATCTCGTAGGCGATTTAAGAGAAAAAGCCCCATAAAGACTCCAAGAACCCCTGGAAGATATAAGGCATAGCGCCATCCCATCCATGCCATGCATGCCGCTGCAAAGTAAGGGATGAGAAACCCCCCTACATTATGAGAAGTATTCCAAATCCCCCACCACGTCCCCCTTTCTGTTTGGGAGTACCAGTGGGTCAAAAGGCGTGCACATGGTGGCCAGCCAGTACCCTGAAACCATCCGTTAAATCCCCAGAATACCATTAAAAACATAAGTGAAGAGGACATCCCAAAACAAAGGTTACAAACCCCAGTCATCAAGAGACCTACCCCCATAAAATACCGAGGGTTTGACCGATCGGAGATTACCCCACAGGTAAATTTACTTATCCCGTATGCCAGGGCAAATACCGTTGTGAGATTACCAATTTGAACTTCATCAAAGCCCAGCTGCATTTTCAATGCGGGCGTTACTGCAGCCATACCTTTTCGAGTAAAGTAATAAAGAACATAACCAAAGTACATCGAATAGAAGATTCTGAATCTCCAGTACTTATACTGTTTTTTTACAAGTTCTGGATCCTTAATCTCTTCTGCATGGGGCGCAGCTCGCAACAAACTGGATATTGAATTGATTACTCCCACTTAAACTCCTCGATGACCAACAAATGTGTATTCAAAATATTCTCTGAAAAAGAGCGTTCCAGAACCTGGTTTTCGTCCAATTTGGGCAATAGTGCCCTCCATTAATAATGAGGTTATGTCAACATGTCAACCATTATATTTTTTCGTACCGAAGAATCGTGGAAAGAAATCTTTACAAAAACTCCATTTTAAATAAAAATGTTTCTGCTTCACAGGTAATTGTCGAAGCTAAAAGATAAAATTTACTATACAAAGACAATCAGGTTTTCCATGTCCATCAGCCTCATTTCAAATTCCGTAGATAAAAGTCTCCAGCTCGGACTTTCAAGCTGGAATAGTACCCAGCAATTTTGTGGTCACACCTGGTCTATTGCTGATGGTGGAATTCGCCCCCTTTGTACTGTTTTGGACCTTGGCGGAAGAATTTCTCAGTTGTTTATAGAGTTGTTTCCCTCCCTAGATTGTGTAAAAAGCCTAAATGAAGTTTCAACTGTGTGCTTGGGAACCAAATCTCTTCTATCTGGCTTTATTGTCTTTTACGACCTCTCCCCTACTTCTTCCCAAGCTGCCTCTCCTCGACAAAAACGCTTCATTCAAATTAATAATAATGTCCACTGGGGGCTATCAAAAATTACCAGCACCCTTGCTCCAGTCAGTATCGTCCTTTCCGTACTTGGCCCAAAAAGTATACTTCTTATCGCTATCAAGCAGGCCAACAAACTTTCTTTACTCTTCTATCATGGAACTAAAGTAACAAAACTTTTTGCGGCGACATCTTCTGAGAAGCTATTTCTACATGAAGCTTTGAAAAATCATGCTCCATTAAAAGAAAAGTTGAAGCTATCATTTGGTTTCTCTATTGAAAGTGACTTCGACGACTTTTTGAAATCAATAGACGAAAAACTCGAAAGAGAAAACCTCCCCTCAACTCGAATTTCTCATGCCTTTACTTCTGCATGTAAAAGCTCTGAGAAGACAGACCGCCTATTTAAAACTCTCTTTGGTGAAAGCTCCTTTGAGGGTACTCACTTTACAAACCTCTCAAACGCTCAGCTTATAGAAGAACTCTTAACGGACTTCTATAATGGAGATATGAAAAGAAGCCAAATTGAATTTCTTATCGCACAGGCACCTCTCGACTCAGAAGATATAAGAGAAGGGCGTTCATTAGCCATAAAAACTACTTTAAAATCCCTTATAAAGCAGCTGCTCTCAGAAAGGCATTCCTTTCTCAAAGAACAAGAAAGCTCAAATTCAACTGAACTAGAACTCATTAACGGACTTCTCCAGAATGACTTTTTGGAATTAGTAGATGCCAAAATTAACTCTCTAAAAAATCCAAGCTTACTCCGCGAGTCTATCCTCAAAAGCTGTACTTCAGATGACGAACAAAGATTGGATCAAATACCTGCAGAAAACAATCAGAGGTACAAAGCCCTCAAAAAATATATTACAAATTATGAGAAAGTCCAAAAACACTCTCATCAGATGAACGAAAACTATCTCGCAACTGCAGCCTCCGTAGCTGACTTTGCAGTCTGCGCACTAACTTATACAGTTGTCCCCTCTGCCTTACTATGCGCTACCCTAAGCAGCACTGCTGTAGTCATTTCCACAGCCAACTGGTTTTACAAAAGAAGCCAGCCCCCCACCCCTTTTGCTGATTCTGATGAAAGAGTCATTTCCATTTCTCAGCAGCAACTACCAATTACAACATAGAGAACTATCTATATAAATTATTTTAAATTGATGTAATAAGCAAATCTTGCCACTA
>JBLFWS010000080.1:0-14652 GCA_047611865.1 Chlamydiales bacterium | reverse complement strand
GTGGATCATTTTATAGTACTTCTAAAGACCATGAAGAACTATATCTTCGTTATAGAGATGGAAAAGATAGTGTTCTGCCAAATGGGAATGCTCAGGCTGCAATGGCCTTATTACGTTTGTCATGGCATTATGAGAGAAATGAATTAGAGGCAATTAGTCGAAAGTCTCTTATAGCTTATGGACAACAAGTTGCAGAGTTTCCTCAGGTTTTTATTACGACGCTTACGGCGATAGACTTTCTTTTGAAAGGCCCCACTGAAATGACACTCGTAGGGTCTCCAGAGACTGAAGAATACAATCTTTTAAGAGGGGCTGTTGCGAAAGAGTTTGTACCTAACCGGATTGTTTCTCACGTTAACCCTTCCTCAGGTGGGGAAAAGCTACGGAAGGGACTTTTTGGAAAAGAACTTGTAAATGGCAAGCCTGCTCTTTATTTGTGTAAAAATAAGTCATGCCAGCCAGCCATTTCAGATCCGGGAAAAATCTCCGCATGCTTTCATAATTTGCAAAAACCAATGCAAAACTTCTCTCATAAGTCTGTGGGAGAGTATTTGAAGGGGAAGGCTACTTCTGAAGATACAAGAGCATTTTTTAAGAGAAAAGGCAAAAAAGGCTACAGACCTCTTGGGTCAACAGATTTGTACACGAGTAAACTCGGGTTTGGGTCATATCGCATTGATGATAGTCCCATATTTCACGATGCCCTAACTCTATCCATAAGGAAAGGGTGTAACCTAATTGATACATCCACAAATTATACTGATGGCAAAAGCGAAAAATGCGTTGGTGAGGTACTAAAAGAGCTCGTAGCTAAAGATGAAATTAAGCGCGAGGAAGTGATTGTTGTAACAAAAGTGGGCTATGTTCAAGGAAAGAATCTTTCTATTTCAGAGGAAAGAGAAAAGCGAGGAAGTCCTTTCCCTGAAATGGTCAAATATGCAAATGATTGTTGGCATTGTATCCACCCTGAGTTTCTTGAGGAACAGCTTGAGCATTCTCTCACAAGGTTACAGATTGAGACCATTGATGTGTTACTTCTTCATAATCCTGAGTACTTCCTTATTGATGCGGAAAATAGAAATGAGAGCAAAGTTCAAGATCGTCGCAAAGAGTTTTATAAACGTCTTGGAAAAGCGTTTACTTTCCTGGAAAAAAAGGTTGCAGAGGGGGTTATTCAAAACTACGGTGTTTCATCGAATACTCTCAAGGAGTCCTCAGATTCACCCGGCCATTCTTCTTTATTGAATATGATAGAAGTTGCAAGAGAAGTTGCAGGTAAGGACAATCATTTTAAAGTAGTTCAACTTCCTATGAATCTTATTGAATCAGAAGCTTTTCTAAAGAAAAATCATAATAAGAGGAAAGTTCTATCTGTGGCCAAAGAGAATAATATAGCTGTAATGGTGAATAGACCTTTGAATGGGATAAAGAACCAACAATTATTTCGTATAGCAGATATCGAAGTCCAGGGAGAACCCATAGATTTTGCCTCGAGCATAAATATCATAAGAAATTTAGAGAAGGAATGGCGAGAAGATATCTATCCATTGATTCAAAGTGCTGGAAACAGTTTTGCTATGGCAGGCTTGTTTATCTACGCTGAAGCTTTAAACTTGTGTAATAGGAAAATGGAGAGCAAGCTCCAATGGGAAGATCTTGTAAATCACCAGCTCGTTCCACAAATTAAGAATGTCTTGGGTATTGTGGGTAAATTTTTCATGAGTATTCATGAGGAGAAATGGGATAATTGGAAAAGAAGATATCTCCTTTCTTTAAAAAAAGTTTTTGATGATCTACATAGACAGGCTTGCCTGAACAGTCGCTTGCAGAGTCAAAATGTTTCAAGAATTATTGACCCCTTACTTCCTGAAGAACGCCGAGGAGAAAGCCTTTCGAGAAAAGCCCTCTGGATAGTTTCGAGCACGCCAGGTGTGACTTGCGTGTTGAATGGAATGCGTAGTGAACCCTATGTAAACGACTCTATGGAGGTACATGAATGGCCAATGATAAAAAAGGTTTATCCGATATATAAGGCGATGGAAAATTTTAATATTTAATAGTTTGTTGAATAAATAAAATGAATGCGTTTCCCTCCTGAAGCATAAAAGGGGAGGGCTCTTTAGATATTTTTAATTCAGAATAGGGAAAAGGTGTGTGCCTAAAAGTTAGAATTCCTTATTTAGGTACGGAACCTCATTAAGGAGAAAAGAAATGACTGCTGTGCAGCATTATGAAACAGAATACCTCGATTCCACGGTGTATGTGGTTACCAGAAAAGACTATCAGCAGAAGTTAACGACCCTTCTTGGAAGAAATGTAGAGATTGTTGATTCAGACTCTTTAGCGGAGTATTGCCCTCATCTGGATGCTTCTCAGCTTGATACTCTTATGGCAAATGCCAGGAAAAGTCAAACGGTGAGTTTTGCTTGTCCGGCTGTACTTGTTCGTGATTTTGTCCATCTTTTGCGACTATCGTCACAAAATTCAGAAGGTGCTGTTGATAAAACTCACAAAGTATTTTTCCTAAGCTATCTTAAACCACAAAAGACTCCCCAAACTTATGCTGAGCATGTTCGTTTTGGAGATATGAAACAGAGATTTCCATACATTTGTAGGTCAATGGAGTTTGCTCAAAAGGCATGGCCCAATAGTCTTTATGTAGACTCGTGGGCGGGCTCTGGAGAGATCGCATTAGCACATCCTAACGAAGTTAGTGAGCAAGGTAAGCTGAGCTCTTCAAGCACTTTATATTGGTCTTCAGCTCGTTCATGGGATGATATCCGATGGGATCAGTCTAAGCCTACACAAGAAGTTTGGAATGATTCCATAGCCATTAGCACATTGCACCCAATTGAAGGGAGCGAAATAAAAGGAAGTAGAGAGCCAATCTTTGATCGGAATTGCAGTTATTGCGGCGGGGGCTTTACAAAGTGCTCATGCTCAGGATGTGGTATACCTTTTAAAGGGATACTAGAGGACAATGGTTCAGGGATAGCTCTTCCAAATAAGTTCACTCCCGTATTGCAAGAGAAAGGTTTGCTTACATGTAGGGATGGATTCTTGTATTCTTTAACTGGTAGCCTGTCATGGGCTCAGTTTTTTTCCCGGGACAAACCTGTGTCTGTAGAAGAAAGTAAGTGATGTATGATGTACTCGGCCATAAACTTTAACTTTGTGGCCGGGTTTAAAGTCCTCGAGTCACCCGGTAAAACCACTGAGAGAATTCGGGGAATGTCCTAGAGAGACCTATTGCGGTCTTTGCCAGGGGGGGATTCAGTAAAATTTCATGAAGGAGCCTTCCCCAGCGTATTTGAGGAATAAATCGTTTACGCCAGGCTTTCCTATATCCCATTGCGTCGCCATTCATAGCATATTCTGAAAGAATTCTTCCTGAGATCAAACCCATTGAGAGGCCATCTCCGGTGGCGGGGTTCGTGGATCCTGCAGCATCTCCAACGAAAAATCCACTTTCCCATTTTGGAGGATTAGAATAGGTGAAAGTGGGGGCGAAGGTGTGCATCCAGTCAGGAAAAATCATACGACCTTTTGAAAGGGTATTCCTTAAGCTAGAGGATTCAGGGAGAGTGAGGAGGTGTTTCATTAGATGGCTGGGAGATTCGAAAGAATCCAAGCACTTGACTTTTGCTATACAGGCTACATTGACTACATTGGGGGATATATTGGACACTCCGACGTATGCAGAGGGGAGAGAATGCATTTGAAGGGTGCCATTTGTTTCAATACCCTCGAAATGGGCTTTGATACCAATATAACGAATCTTGGGAGGCTTTGTGTGTATACCCTGAAAAGGGATGCGACCTGTCCCAAGGACTATGTTGGAGGAGTAAAGGATATCTCCTGAAGCTAAGGTAACCTCATATTTTTTTCGATCCACATTTTCTGGAAGACGCAGATTTGTAACTTTGTTTTCTGTAATGACAGTAGAGCCTTTTTCAATAATGCGGTCTGCAAGGAGAGTGTCAAAGTGATAGCGAGACATGCCACCTGCTACCCCGGGTATGTCAAAGGTATAGCTTTTCTGATCAGAGACAAAGTGGATATGGTGAATTTTTTGTGCTATGGGGAGTTTCCATTTTTCCAGAATGGGGAGGCATTCAGGAGATAGAAACTCTCCACACACTTTGTGAGAAGGATAAGTACCGGCTTCTACAAGGATGACTTTTGCTCCAAGGTCAATGAGGTGATTGGCAGCGCTAAGACCTGCAATGCCACCCCCTATGACGATGAAGTCGTATGGATCGTTATGATCCAGCGAAATGCCCATTTCCATTCTATTCTCCATGAGTTAGTAGGGATTCCTGCTTTCGAAAGATAGTAAGCCCAATCTGTTTTTTTGAAAGCTTTTTGGACTGAAAGTAAGCCATCGTGAGTAATTAAGCGGTTGCGAAATAGAATGGGTGCGATGAGTGCAAAACTTCCATAAGCAAGAGGGTGCCTATGAAGGTCGTTAATAATAATAGCTTTACTAGCTGACCGGTGAGCCCTTTTTAGGAAATCTATGAGGTTATCGTCTGACATGTGATGACAAACGAGAGTTGCTGTAATGACCTCGAAGCTATTTTCAGGAACGTCCAATTTGAGTTCTGAAGTATTTTCAAAGCTGAGGTTTGGGAGATCATTATTGATAATCTGATTTTGGGCATAATCGATTGCAGAAGAAGAGTAATCAATCCCTACAACTTTTGCTTCCGTAAATTTTTTTGCGAGTTCTTGCGTAAAGTGACCACCACCACAGCCGACATCAAGGATAGAGATGGGTTTTTGAGCTAGTTGAGAAAATGCAGCAAAAGTAGCCCTGTTTCCCCCAAGAAGAGCGCCCACTCTACCCAGTTGTTTTAGACAGTCTTGGTACTCTGTATCGGTGTAGCATTCCGGACCGATATCGATATATTCCGGAACATTTGATCGGATAGGTTTCTTCACGACATAATCCTACGCAGTAACATTCCTTCCATAGAAAGTCCCGGACCAAAGCCTAAACCGACGTTCCACTCTCGAGAGGCTGGTTTATTGAGAATATTTTCAAGAACAAAGAGGAAGGTCGCGCTGGACATATTTCCGTAATTTTCCCAGATTTCCCAAGAGGATGAAGTTTGAGATCTATCTAATTGACAGGATTTTTCGACGGATTCAAGGATAGCTTTTCCTCCCGGGTGGATAGGCCAGCAGCAGTCAGAAAAGTCTATATTTTCTCCTAAGAGAGATTTGGCAAAGGAGGCAGCATGTTTCTCAATAATTTTGGGAACTTCTCGGGAAAGTCCCATAACAAGACCCTCATCACGCGCTTCCCAGGTCATGAGAGGGAGGGTATCTGATAAAGCATAAGAAGAGTGAGAGACAATTTCCATCAGCGGATTTTCTTCTGGACGAGGTTCGCAACCAACGATTAAGGATGCGGCTCCATCGCTGAATATGGCATTGGAAATGATTGTGTCTAGTTTTCCATCGAAATTGAGATGCAGTGAGCAAAGTTCTGTGCAAACTAATAGTACTCGGTTATTAGGATTTTCGCGGGCAATAGATTTTGCAATAGAGAGACCTTTGAAAGCTCCAAAACAACCCATGAAATTGATTCCTAGCCTATCTGTAGATCTCGATAGACCTAGTGACTCGAGTAGTAGGAACTCAATTCCTGGTGCTGTGAGACCCGTGCAGGAAACGGAAATTAGGTGGGTGATATCTTGGCGACTTCCTTTCCAGGAATTAAGAGTTTTCTCTGCTGTAGCATGTGCAAGTAGTGGAGCTTCTTTAATGTAAACTTCATTTCTTTGAGACATCCCTGGAGCAGACTCAGGAAGAGAAGAGCCAAAGAGGGGTCCTTCAAAACGGGGATTGAGAAAGTCTTCAATGACAGTGTGTCTTTTTTTAATTTTAGTGCCCCTGAAAATCTTTTGGACTAACTTTGACTGTCTTTTATCTAGTCGTAGTGCCTCTATCAGTTTTTCGGCAAAAGCATCGTGTGCTTCAAAGTAAGGTGGGGTATGGGTGCTAAGAGAAAGTAGGTAAGCCTTCATTGCGTCTCACTTTTCGGTATTTCCAAACTACTTAAATTAAAGGAGTTTTGTTGGATTCACCGGGGATTTCGCGAACATATTTCGGAACAGCATAGCCAGGAAGAACTTTTTGTAGTTCCCGGATAAGTTTTAGGCCTTCAGTTTCTGGAACTTCAAAGTGTGCTGCACCCTTTACTCGGTCAAGCTGGTGGAGGTAATAAGGTATGATACCATTGTCGATGAGTTTTTCACAAAGAGAGCGAAGGGTATTGACGCAGTTATTTACATCTTTGAGGAGAACTGACTGATTTAAAATAGGAATTCCTAGTTTTTGAATTTTATTAAGGGCTGCCAGATTATCAAAGTCTAGTTCTCTAGGGTGGTTGCAGTGAATTACAAAAACGATTTGCAAGGAAGTACGGGAAAGAATTTCGATTAATTCTTCATCAATTCTCTCTGGAATACCAATAGGAAATCGAGTGTGAAAACGTAGACGTTGTAAGTGAGGGATTTCTGATAGCCGTGTAATAAGAGATGAGAGTACTGAATTGCTTAAAGATAGCGGATCTCCTCCGCTTAAGAGCACTTCACTAATTGAGGAGTCTTCTTTCAAGAGTTGGATTTCTGAATCAAAAGGGGTTTCTGTACTTTTTTCGTAAGGAAAGTTCTGTCTAAAGCAATATCTACAGTGCATAGCACAAGCGCTAGTGCATACTAGTAGGGCTCTACCATGATACTTGTGTAAAAGCTTGTTGTCTATTTTGGATTGGAGATCTCCGACGGGGTCTGAGGTATAGCCTTTTATTTCTAGTTCTTCTTCGATAGTTGGGATAAATTGTTTTAAAATAGGATCCTCTAAATTTCCTTTTTCTATTTTTTCAGCAAGGCGTAGAGGAAGGTTGAGTGGAAAATTTCTGCGAGTCGTAATACGACTTGCTTGCTGCTTATCCAACATGAGGAAATCGGATAGATTTTGAGCATTTGTGAAATTATTTCTTTGGATTTTTCTCCAAAGAGGGATTTTGGTGTTTGTTGCCGACATTTTGTCCGAGGGGAATAGATAACTATATTGGATGGGATAGTTTAATTCGATAAGGGATTTAAAATCAAGCTAGTATACCGAAACAAGTTCAGAATTTGTTTCGGTATAAACGGCTATGGAATTAATGAATGATGGTTTGTCTGCTGGGTTCCTTCCCTTTTTTTCTTTGATCTTTGTTAATAATGGGGGCTTTATTTCTGCTGATATTAGCACCCAGACTTTGAAGCTTACCTTCTAAATCCTCATAGCCTCTGTCAAGAAAAGGGAGACCAGTGATTGTGCTGGTATCTGGGGGTAGAAGAGCAGCGAGAACGTAAGCAAAACCTGCTCTTAAGTCTGGAATATCGATCATTCCAGGCTGTAAGGGGGTTGGTCCTTTAACAATGATGCTGTGATAGAAGTTCTGATTGTTAAAGCGACAATTCCTACCGCCAAGACATTGTTTGAAGATCTCGATGTCAGCACCCATACTTTTTAAGGTTTCAGTATATCCAAAGCGGTTTTCGTATACCGTTTCGTGAATGACTGAGGAACCTGTAGCTTGTGTCAGAAGAACAACAAAGGGCTGTTGCCAGTCTGTGAGAAAGCCAGGGTGGACATCTGTTTCCAGATGGATGCCACTTTGTAGGGGGCCATTGTAGAAAAATTCGATGCCATCATTCTTGATATCAAAGCCACCGCCAATTTCGCGTAGCCTGTTCAGGAATGTGATCATGTGTAAATGTTTGGCTCCTTCAACAAAGACTCTGCCTTTAGTTCCTATAGCAGCCATACCTAGAGAAGCAACTTCTATGCGATCGGGGATGACGGTGTGATCCACTTCGTAAAACTTGCGTGTACCCTTGATTGTGATGCGTCGATTGACATCCATAGCAATATTAGCTCCAAGTTTTTGGAGAAATAGTATGAGGTCGACAACTTCAGGCTCAGTGGCGGCATTATTGATTACGGTCATCCCACGTGCTCTGACAGCAGCAAGTATCGAATTTTCTGTAGCTCCAACAGAGGGATAGGGAAGGTCTATAACATTACCGTTTAGTCCGTTATGGGCATGAGCAAAATAGGCTCCCTCTTGTTTCATTTCCCTGAATTCAATAGTGGCACCCAAATTCTCAAGGGCCTTTATGTGAAAGTCTACACTTCGCATCCCTATACGACAGCCACCTACTGTGGGGATGATGATGTCTTCATTGGTACGGCCCAAAAGAGCTCCAATCATCAATATAGGAATACGGTTTGCTCCTGAAAAACGCTGAGGAATGTAAGAAGTTTTAAGTTCCGGTGTAGAAACTTCCATGACCTTGGCTTCTTTGTCCCACTTTACTCGCATCCCGAGCTCTCGGCAGAGTGCAACTGTAATTTCGACATCTCCGATATTCGGAACGTTACGAAAAATACATCGCTTATCTGATAGGAGTGAAGCTACGAGTAACTTCGTGATAGAGTTTTTGGCGCCGGCGGCTTTTACACTTCCCTTTAAAGGGACTCCGCCTTTAATTTTCAGGGCTTCTGGCGGCTGTAGTGAATTATTCATAATTTCAAAAGGGGGTAGTAGTGTAAGTAAGGGAAGTATAATTAATTACCACTGTCTATATAGTTCAATTTTTTCTTAAGAGCAATAAAAAACAATATTTTATATGAGTCCTACGGGGGGGTGTTTACTTAACTCGAACCGAAGCTGTCGGGAAAATTTTTGCGTGGACCCATCAGATTTAGGAAGGAAGGAGGGTAAGAGACTTTCACCGATTTTATTGCTAGGAGCATATTCTAAACAAACACAATTTTCAGGATATCGAAGCTTTTGAAAGCAGAGGGCAATATAACCCATTGTTTGTCTGGCATTTATTTCTACTACAGGGTGAAGGCGGGTTTCGTCTTGGCAACAGGGGAGATTGTAGAGCATTGCATCTATACCTATGTTGCCGAAGAATCCTTCACCTTTAATTCTTTCTAGGATTTTGTAAGAGAATTCCTTTTGTTTTTCTAATGCCCAAAAAACCTTAGAGAAGACGACTTCTTCAGGGCCAGTAATTGTTTTAATGTAATGTCCTTCTGAATCATTTTCCATTACCGTTGCTCCCAAGTAATGGATATCTCCCGCGGGTGTTATTTCCCATTGCGTACTAAAGTCTAACTGTCGATCCATCCAAGGTTCTCCTATAACGGGTAAACCTTTTTTCCATTGGCTATGTAAAAAAGAAGATAGTTGCTTACTCGCTTTGTTTTCAGGAGATTCGAGAATGAAATTTTCTCGTCCTGCAACACCAAAGCATCCTTTTATGACTTTTGTAGAAGGGCTTTCAGAGATCCAATCATTAAGTTCTTCAAAACTTTTCAGGAGCTTGGCACCCGGAAGCTTTGGAGATATCTCAAAAGAAAAAGCTTTGCTGTTGACTTTGACGATACAATCCCAAGCTGGCATTTGATAGGTGAGGTGATTTTTTTGGGACCATTTGGTGACCTGGAGAGAGTGTCCCCATGATTTGACCTGATGAATTGGGGATTTTGTCGTAATCTCGTCAAAACAATAGAGTCGGGGTAATGGGGAGCCACGGACAACTTCTAGGTAACTTAAATAGGAAGGATTCGGGAGCATTGTAAGGCCAACAGCATCTTCTTCGGGTAAATATATTAGAGGAAGAAACTGAAGCTGCATTGTGAGAGGGCTTTGTTCTAGTGCTTGTTTTAGACCCAGGGTTTGCTTTCGAGTAAGCTCGAATTCAAAATCAGTGTTAGCTATAAAAAGTGTTTTCATCTTGGTTTACAGGGGTAATTGGTAAAAGACATGCTTGCAATATGCTAATAAACCTATATACTCCTTAGAGTAGCAAGTTCATTACATTAGGAGAAGAAATGATAGTGAGAACGGGAATGGGTCAGGATAGCCATCGCTTCCTCCCTGCCGACTCGTCCAAGCCATGTGTCATAGGTGGTTTGATATTTGAAGATGCCCCAGGACTTTCAGCAAATTCTGATGGCGATGTGGTTATTCACGCAATTTGTAATGCGATAACCTCTCTAACGGGAGTACTCATTTTAGGTGGGATTGCTGACGAACTTTGTTTGAAAGATGGAATTACAGATAGCGAAGTCTATCTAAAAAAAGCTATGGGGACTTTGGGTAAGCAAAAAATTAGCCACGTAGCCGTCTCTATAGAAGCGAAAAAACCTAAGTTTAAAGATCTTATTCTGGAAATGCGCGAAAATATAGCACGAATTATGAATCTGGATGTTAGCCAAGTAGGTGTTACAGCTACCAGTGGAGAAGGACTAACAGATTTTGGTTGCGGTGACGGAGTCCAAGCCTTTTGTATAGTAACAAGCATGGAAGGATAAGTTATACCACGCTCGGCCACAAAGTTACACTTCTGCCATGATCTTTTTCCGTCTGGCGTTGCGTTCGATCTCCACGCTTAGCCAACCGAAAAAATCTCGCGCCAGAAATGTAAGTTTGTGGCCGAGCGTGGTATAATCAACAAAATCTTATTGCTTGGCAATTGTTAAAATTTCCAAGTCGCGAATCGGGGTATCAGTACACATCACGTAGATAACGTTTGTCGGCTTTCATTTGTTTTATGTAGGCTTTTGTATCAATGGGACTCATTTTACCTTCTTGCTCAACAATTTTGTGCAAGGTTTGGTCGACATCTTTTGCCATATATGTAGAGTCTCCACAGACGTAAAAGTGGGCACCTTGTTCTAGCCAATGCCATAAGTCGGAAGCATTTTCTTCCATCTTATGCTGAACGTAGATTTTGTGTTCTTGATCCCGGGAAAAAGCAGCACTAAGTTTTAAGAGTTTTTCTTGCTGGAGTTTTGTCCAGTAGTCTTCGTAGAAAAAGTCGTAGCTTTGATTCCATTCACCAAAAAATAACCAGTTTTTTCCAGGGGCTTTTGTCGTTACTCGTTCTTGCATAAATGCTCTAAAAGGAGCAATTCCTGTTCCTGGGCCTACCATGATAAGAGGGGTTTCTGGATTTTCCGGAAGTCTAAAGTCATTGGTTTTTTGTATGTAAATAGGAACGCTTTGATTGTTAAGTGGGGCTAGATCGCATAGGTAGTTTGTTGCAATGCCTCTGCGCGTGAAGCCGTTTGTCTGATATATGACTTTCGCGATCGTCAGGTGGATTTGGTCCCCGACAAATTTCATAGAGGAAGCAATAGAATATAGGCGGGGGATAAGTCCTCGCAATCTGTCGCAGATTTCTTGAGGAGAAGGAAGACCTTCTTGATTTTCCCCGAGAAAGTCCCAAAGTTCATGAGATTCCATGTACTCTTTTAAAGTGGATTTATTGTCTTTTTCAAGTAGAGAAGCCAGCTTTTCTTTTTTTTCGGGATTCGTTTGTCTTTCAATGACGTCTTTTATGAGACTTTTGCTGATATCGGAGATATTTGCATGACGATTCAAAAAGTTCTGTAGCGCTAGCTTTTCTCCAGTTTTTTGATTTAAGATCTCGTCCTCAGCTGAAGCTTGCATGGCTTGAAGGGTCTTTTTGACGGTCTCTGGGTCGTTCGATGGTAGAACTCCGACGGAATCACCCACTTCGTAACGAATCCCTGAATTACTGATGTTTAGAACTACATGTTGTGTGTCTTTTTTGGATCCAGCTTTACTCAGACAAAAACGCTCTGAAATGGAAGCAAAATAGGGGTTTGTGCGTGTGTAGGTCATGTCCCTTCTCTCTTTGCAAGATTTTTGTAAGAAAAAAATTCTTACAAAGAATCTTAAGGAATTAAGTTTAAATAGTCAAGGGGTGAAGGTTTACGAGTCTCCGGGTTAATGGAATTCTAAATGTTCCGATAAATCAATTGGGGCTATCCGTACTTGAATAGAGTAATACATCTAATTATAAGTAGTAAGTAAGTATTTGAACTTTAATAAACTAAGCATTATAATCTTTGTAGGGGAGTTGCCTTTGTGTTAATAAAAACCGATGTTTTTGTTAACTAACAATAAAGGAGAAGGGTTTAAAAACATTACTTGAAGGCATACTTGTCTTTTAATGACATAAACAATTTTCTTCTCCATTAATTTATAAAGGGTCCTTATATGAATGTACGCAAAACTCTTGTTTATGTGTTATCCACCGTTGTCTTATTAATTACTCCAATACAATATTTTGCAGAAACAGACCTTTTGAGTAGGCCTGATGTTCGCAAAGTCATGGAGCGGCTTCTTGAGTATCACGTTGATTATAACGAAATGAGTCCAGTGGTTTTTGAGCGTTCATTCAAAGTATATTTGAAACATTTCGATATAGATAACATGTATTTTACTAATGAAGAGGTAGTACCCTATCTAAATATTAGTGAGGACGTGCTCCAAGATATACAGAGAGAGTATTACAGCGATACAGTGGTTTCTAAGTACGAAGACTTGAACGTTGATATTCAACAAGCGATCCTTCGGGCTAGAAGGTGGCGCTTGGAGTTCAAAGCAGAAATTAGCGAGATTGCTAAGGAAGCTCTAAGTTCGGAAACTGATGAGTTCTTAGACAATAAAGGTTGGGCGGACTCTAGAAAAGAGCTGAAAAAGAGACAGAGAAGTCATTTGCTAAATTTTTATCAATCACAGATTGAAGAGATGAACTCTCCTAACCTTTCCAAGGGAGAATTAGAAAACCGCATGTTTGACCTTTACGATAAGCGTATAAGGTCTCAGGAAGAAAGCTACCTATTTAGAGATCTTACGGGGAATAATTTAGAAAAAGAAGAGACAGAACATCTTCTGGTTTTGAAGATTTTGAAAGCACTAGCCAAAAGCCTTGACTCGCACACATCTTTCTTTAGTACTGAAGAAGCCTATGACATGAGAGTACAACTGGAAAAAGGATTTCAGGGGATTGGAGTGATTTTACAGGAAAGAGTTGATGGCGTCACCATCACACGACTGATAAAAGGCGGCCCAGCAGAAAAAAGTGGCACAGTTCTTATTAATGATAAAATTGTTTCGGTTGATGGTGAGCATGTGAGTAATTATCCATTTAAAAAAGTCCTGGAAATGATCAGGGGTGAAGGGGGGTCTATTGTAACGCTTGGTCTTCAGCGATTAGATTCAGAAAGCAATGGTCAGTTAGCACAAGTGGTTAATGTGGAGCTTGTTAGGGGAAAAGTGGTGTTGGACGAAAAGAGGGTGGATGTTACTCATGAAGCTTTTGGTGACGGTATTATTGGAAAAATAACTCTACATTCTTTCTACGATGGTGAAGATAATGTGAGCAGCGAACTGGACGTTCGGAAGGCTATTAGAGATTTACAAATGGATGGAGAGCTCAAAGGTATAGTCCTTGACCTTCGGGAGAATCTTGGTGGCTTTCTGATGCAGGCGGTAAAAGTTGCTGGATTGTTTATCACAAATGGTGTGGTGGTGGTGGCTAAGTATTCGGATGGTGAGAGTAAGTTTTTTCGGGATGTAGATGGATATTCCTACTTCGACAAGCCTCTGGTGATTCTCACCTCAAAATCTTCTGCATCTGCAGCAGAAATTGTAGCTCAAACCTTACAGGACTATGGCGCAGCTATTGTCGTTGGAGATGAGCACACATATGGTAAAGGTTCCATTCAACACCAAACTGTAACAAATAAGAACTCCTGGGCTTTCTTTAAGGTAACTGTAGGAAGATACTATACAGTATCCGGCAAGTCCACTCAGATCGAAGGGGTAGCGGCTGATATCGTCGTACCTACAAAATATTATCACAGGGAAATGGGCGAAAAGCATCTTGATTATCCATTACCGAGTGATGAAATTAGTCCGACATACGATGACCTTTTAGCTGATCTCGATTGGGATTCCAAACGTTGGTATAAAAAATACTATATGCCAAGTCTTCAAAAAAAGGTCGAGATCTGGAGAAGCATGATTCCTGATCTCAGAAAGAATAGTGAAAAACGTATCGGGGATAATAAAAATTTCATGCATTTCCTAAAAGAGTATGGTGATGATGCAGAAGTGGCTTCTGAGCAAGGAGATACCGATGAAGAAAACTCTGGTGTCGAAGATCTTCAAATGGCCGAGGCTGTTAATATCATCAAGGATATGATAGTTCTAGAGCCGGCCTACCGTGACCGGAACGATAACTACGCTCTAAAAACGAAGGAAATTTCACCATAATTAAATAAGCGTTGCCTTAAAAGTCTTCTCTGTACTATCGTGGCTGTTTTCAAGTTCGGCCAGATAGCTCAGTTGGTAGAGCAGAGGACTGAAAATCCTTGTGTCCCCGGTTCAATTCCGGGTCTGGCCACTCTTTCATTTTCTCACATAAATTAATCCTAAAAACTTAGCAAGATAAGCTCGTATGAGTATTTTCAAATCCTTTGCCTGAATTCACAGGTGGTTCATTTGAAAATTTGTTTGTACTTGTATTCACTTAGAGATTGCCGTTGTGGTTATTTTGTTTATGGGGGAGAATTCATACTGCTTTGAAAGAATTTACAGTCATTTATGGATAGGAAATTTGGGATGGTTCAGAAAGAGGATTTTTTAGGTAACAAAAAGGGTTGTGGGATCATGCCGTTAGAATATGTCTAATTGCCAAAATTGCGAAGGCTAAATCGAGAAAAGTAAAGCTATGCTTAAGCTACCTGTTCTTGAAG
>JBLFWS010000079.1:0-14717 GCA_047611865.1 Chlamydiales bacterium | reverse complement strand
GAGATAGAGCTGGCCAAGAAGATTGAAGAAGAGAAAGCAAAAGCCTTGGCAGAAGTGGAAGCTCGAGAAGAGGCGACAAGGATCGCAACAGAGATAGAGCTGGCCAAGAAGATAGAAGAAGAGAAAGAAAAAGCCTTGGCAGAAGTGGAAGCTCAAGAAGAGGCGACAAGGATTGCAGCAAAGAAAGAGCTGTTGAAGAAAGGTGAACTTGAGAGGGCAAAAGCTCTCACAGAGGTGCGATCTCTAGAAGCCGCTGAAGGGCTCGTTGTAGAAAAAGCTAGATTTTTGGCGAAAAGAACAATGGAGCTTTCAAGGAAAGAAATAGCCAGAAAAGCTGCTGAGGAAAATGAAGCAAGGCTTGCCTTGAAGGCTGAAAAGGAAAATGCTGAGACTCTGATTGCAAAAGCAAAGGTTGCAGCTCAAGCGGAAGCTTTAACAATTTCTCTAAATGAGATTTCAGCAAGGAAATCAGCAGAAGAAAAGGCTAGCAAATTTACTAAAGGCATGGGAGAT
Source organism: Chlamydiales bacterium (assembly GCA_047611865.1). GTDB lineage: Bacteria > Chlamydiota > Chlamydiia > Chlamydiales > JBDQID01 > JBLFWS01. Next base: position 14,204 of record JBLFWS010000079.1, on the reverse strand, counting down.
GCAAAGTCTGAGGTGGCGGAATTTTCTACAGAGGAAGCTGAAAGAGAGGCTATAGAACAGGTCAATGATGAGAGTACCACAATATTTGTAGAGGAAGTAAAAGCGGCGCTTTTGTTAGAAAACGAAGTAGCAAAATTAGCTTCTGAGGAGGGATCTCAAAAAGTCAAAGAAGAGCTTGAGCTTGTAACAATAGAAGCAGAGGAAGTCTCAAAAGTTACAGCTGAGGAGGAAGCAGAGAGTTTTGCATCAGAAGAGAAGAAGAAGCGTATAGAAAGTCTTGAGGCTACTCAGGAAAAGGTGGAAGAGGACACAGAAAAATATCAAGCGGGAGTAGAGGTTAGAAATCAAGCAGAGCAGATAATAAAAGGAATGAAAGATCGCTTGGAAGTAGCTCGACTATTTTCCGAAGAGCTTAATGCTAATTTACTGGTCAAAGAAGCTGAAAAACAAGCTGTTGATGCTTTGGTGAGAAGGTTGATCAAAGAAGAAGAAGCCATAAGAATTTCTGTAAAAGAGGCGGCTATGCTGGCTACAGATAAAGGATATGCTCGCCTTACTGCAGAGCAAGAGATTGCTAAGCTTGGTCTTAAAGAAGGGCAGAGAATCGCTGCTGAAGATAGGGCTGCCACATTATCCAAGGAGGTAAAGCTTGCCAGGGTAGCGGCAAAAGAGGCAGCAGCGCGTGTGGCGCAAGAAGAAGCAGCCGAATGGGCTAACGACGAATCCGCAAAAATCTTTGAGGAGAGGCAGGACAAGGGAGAGGAGTAGAGGCGGACTCTCTTGAATCAATGTATACCCAAAGCCGTTTTTTAGCTTGTTTAGCTAAGTATTCAATTTGTAAGAAAGATCGCTCTAATTCAAGAGTTGCTCTTTTAGAGTTTCCTGTCAAAATAAACTTTTTATTATTGAGCTTTTTTCCCTGATGTGAAAGAGTCGCACACGCAACTAAATCACAGAGGATAAAGCCAATGAAAATTTATGACTCCTCCCAAAACATAGATAATAACTTAAAATCTCAGACTTTAAATCAAGCATCGGATGAGCGACTTGGAGAAACTACTTATCTGACAGATGCAAAAATTCAAGGTCTGTTTCAGGAGTTTAAAGGAAAGTTCGATAAAACATACAAAAATGACGCAGGCGAGGCTCAGCGGTTCAATATCTTTCGGGAGAACCTGATTTACATCACCAAGCATAATCAACAGCCAAACATTGATTTTACAATGGAGGTAAATGAGTTTGCTGATTTATCTCAATCTGAATTTAATAGTGATCGCCTTGGCTATACTTCACACTTGAAATCCGAAGGGGCTATAAAGTTTCTTGATGCTGAAAAAGTAGAAAAGAAACCTCTTCCAAAATCCATTGACTGGTCAGAATCTGGTGCTGTCACGGTGGTAAAAAATCAACGCAATTGTGGGTCGTGTTATGCTTTTTCTGCTAATGGTGCTTTAGAGGGGCGTTACAAAATTGCAACCGGTCAACTTGTTAACTTTTCTGAACAACAAATTGTAGACTGCTCTTCAGGACAAGGAAATATGGGTTGTAACGGGGGCCTTATGGGCTTTTCCTTTTCTTATGTTCAGGAGAACGGTCTCTGTTCTGATGAGGGTTACCCATATGAAGCATCAGAGAATGCTTGTCGAGCTGAAGAATGTACGCCTGTGATTAAACCCCACGACCTTTTGGGATATCAGCGTATCTTCCCGAACAGCACACAGCTTTTGATGCAAGCTTTATCCTCTGGCCCAGTATCTGTGGCGATTCAGGCAAATCAAATGGCTTTTCAGTTTTACAAAGACGGTGTTCTCACCGCAGCTTGTGGCAACCGCCTCGATCATGGAGTTTTAGCTGTTGGTTATGGCACTTTGGATGGAAAAGATTACTGGAAGGTAAAAAATTCCTGGGGAGAAGGATGGGGAAATGAAGGATATATCCTGATGGAGAGGGGTAAAGATGACGAAGAGGGGGGGAAGTGTGGAATTCTGATGCAAACGTCGTACCCCGTTTTCAATCCATCTATCAGTCTGAACAATGGCATGGCTCTTCCTCGGTCAGCTCACGATTTCAGATTATTAGGTAGTAATGATATGCAGTTAAATGGTCCTACCGGGAAGACAGGCGAAATCACTGGAAGCCTGGCAGCACCTATTATCTTGGGAGCTGTGCTGACCATCTGGACGGTGAAAAAGATCTTTGGATGTGTAAGGAGGCGGGCGCATCAGGATTGATGGTATATCCAACACGGGTTAGTTTGATGCTTGGCACATCCAAGCATCAAACTAACCTGCGTTGAGTATAAAAGGGATTGGGGAGCAGGATTTAAGTTGCTCAAGGTCTACGGTTGTGGCGCTGTCTTATTCTTTCGATTTTATCACTAGTGGGAACTTGACTGCTCCCTTTTGAACTTCTTGATTTTCCTTCCAGGTGTTCGATTCCTGCTTCGATAAATTCGTTTAGGTCTCTGGAATTTTTTTTTCTTTCGCTTGGAGTGCCGAGTGTCGGAGAGCTTTTTATATGATTGCGAGCTGCAAAGAGGTAATTGAGAGTGTAGGCTGTTTGGGCTTTCTTTAATTTGTTGTATCCATCTAAATCTTTGCGAGCGACAAATGCTTTTCTTAGATAAGCACTCATAATAACTTTGTGGGTACAGGTATCTAGATTTTGGGGTTTTATATAGTCATTGATGGAGTCGTGATAGCGTATTCTTACGGGTCTATCGGGGCTGTTTTTTTTTCCTTTTTCGATAGTTTTTTTACACAGCGGTAAATATTGTTGACGCTATCATCTGATTTGCAATCGAGCAATTCTTTAAGGAAGCTATCGTCAAGATGTCTTAGAGAGATATTTCCCATACTATAGCTTGGGTTGTATTTTCCTGTGTTTGCCAAAGAGTCATGGTGTTTTATGCCTTCACCGGTGTTTAAGATGGTAAATTGATACTTTTCACCTGTGAATTTTACTTCGTAAAGTATTGAATGTTCCTTTGTTCCCCCCGGGAATAGTAGGGATTTTCCATCTACCAGGCCATTAATTTGTGACCTGAAATGAGTGAAGCAGCGTCTTTCGGCACTTTTGGAGCCTAAAGACGCTGCTTCACTCATTTCAGCAAAGGATTTTATGTTGGAGAGCTGTTCTTTGGCGTTCTGCAAAATCTCGTTGTCGAATTCATCTTGATCTATTGCGCAGTCGACAAATTCTTGGAGAGCTTCTATTGAATGAGACATGTTATCTTTTTCAAAATTCGTATTAGGCATGCTGGCGATATAAACAAATCTTTGTTTGAGCTCTCCTAAATGAGCTTCGAGGGTGTGAATAGACATAGTGTTAGCGAAAAATTTGGATACAGCACTAGCAATCTTCTCCTCTTCGGGAGAGAGCCTTTTTGGCAGAGTAACGGCCGTTTCTTGCCCTGTGGGAGTAGAGAGTTTCTTCGTGGCGCGAATACCTTCTTCTTGTGACTTATCTGGGGCATTTGTTGAATATTTCTCTTCCGTAAGGTGAATCTTGGTTCTTCTGAAAGGGTTAAATCTCATAACAACACCGTTATATAACTACGTTTATATTATATCATATTGCTGTAGTTGCAGTGAATGTATTAGTATAGATTAATCTAATTAAATATAACTAATTAAAGGTATAGGGAGGTATATTAATCCTGTTAAGAACTTGTAAATCATCTGGAATCATGAAAAAAACTGATATTCATAACTTTTTTATGATTAGAAGGATAGTTCTTGATTTTTTATTTTGATGCCTATAAAATACATTTCCCCCCATTAGGAATAATTCTAATAAGGTATTTAGGTATGTTCTGGCTAGTAGATGCTGTTGTTGTCGGTTTGTCATTTTCCGTTTTTTTCCAAATGTACATTCTCTATCGAGAGAATGGCTCTGTGAATACTTCTGTCAACAAATGGAAGCTGGCATTTTCGGGATTTGTGGCTAATGTGGCTGATACTTTGGGCTTAGGGAGCTTTGCAGTCCTTGTGGCGTTTAATAAGAGCTGGAAGTTAATAGATGATAAAAAACTTCCTGGAACGTTAAATGGGCAGAGCGTATTACCTGCTATGCTGCAATCACTATTGTTTCTACAGATTGTAGAGATGGATATCTTGACTCTTGTAGTTTTAGTTCTTGGTGCAGGTATTGGTGGTCTTGTGGGTGGATATGTTGTTGCCAGACTGGATAAGCAAGCGGTGCGACTAGCTATGTGCTTGGGTTTTGTAGCGATTGCATTTTTGGTATTGTCTCAGCAAATGGAACTTTTACCATTGGCTGGGCAAGATAATGCTTTGTCAGCTAGAAAGTTACCTTTAGGCTTTTTGGCTATGGTGATAGCGGGGATGCTTCCGTCTATTGGAGTGGGTATCTATGCTCCAACTCAGGGTTTTTTGTTTTTACTGGGCTTATCTCCTCTTGTGGCGTACCCAATAATGACAACTATCGGTGTTATCGCTCAATCGGTAACTTCTTATGCCTTTGTGAGTAAAAATGAGATCGCTTTGAAAGAAACGATGTGGATTACATTTCCAGGAATTATAGGAGTGATCGTTGCGGTTCCTCTTGTCACTTATGTGGACCCGGTAAATCTGAGATGGCTTTTATTCGTAATTGTAACTTACAATGCTGGAATGATTTGGAAAAGTTATCAAGAGGGAGCTACAGCCTCTCTTGACCAAAATCCAGAGGTAAGTACCGCCTAATTATACCGAAACCAATTCTTGAACTTGTTTTGGTATATATAAAAATCTCTTTAGATAAAAGAACGTAAAAAGCTATTTTTTGTGGCAAAGTAACTTCACCACAAGAGAATAATGTTCTCCTCTAGGTCATTTCTTTTTTTTCTAACAGTTTTTAGCATTTGTTCATATGCGGCACCTCATGCAGAGGAAGCTCAAGATAGCAGTGATTTGCTATCTTCAATAAACGATCGATCAGACCTTCAAAACATTCGTGCAGTAATTTTTGACATGGACGGTGTCCTCAGGATAGGATACGACGCAATCGATGGTGCCAATGATCTTATCAATTGGATGGATGACAGGGGAATACCTGCTGTGGTCCTAACGAATGAATGCAGGTACACTTCTGATGAGCTTAGGCGAGACCTGAAGCACATGGAAATTTCTTTTCCCGATTCTTGGGGAATATACACTTCTGCAATGGCTATGCGAGACTTTTTTCAAGATCACCTGAAAATTACTAAACCTGTTTATGTGTATGTTGTTGGTGAAAATGGTATACGGAAAGCTTCTATGCAGGTTGAAAGAGAAGGCGTGACTTTTACCAGGGACCTTCCGGATGAGAAGCTTGAAGATCTAAGTCTTTATGTGGTATTCGGATCTGTAGACCGCATACAGATCACGGACCTTGAAAATGCGACAAGGTGGATAAGGGCTGGAGCAAAAGTGATAACGACCTGTCCAGATGTTTCCGACCCTTCATCAAAAGGGAGCACCCTTGTGGGTATGCCAAACCATTTAGTGCACATGATAAAAATGTACGCACCATGTGTTCCTTACTCCATAGGTAAGCCTCATCCTTTTATGATTAAAGAAGCTTTAAGATTGCTGACGGAGAAGGATAAAACATTGGAACAGAACGAAATATTATTTGTAGGCGATACCATCGATACTGATATACGAATAGCTTTTGAAGCATGTATCCCATCAGCATTGGTATTAAGCGGTAATACAAAGGCGGATGCTATTGAAAGCAATGCTGTGCAGGCAAGCTATGTTTTTCCATCTGTAAAAGAGTTGTTAGAGGTATTTGTAGAATCTAAAAGTTCGACTGTGAGTAAAAACTTATGACTAGTAATGAAAAATCCCACTTAGATCTTGAGGCAGCTTTTTTTGGAGCTGTAAAAGAGTACAGAGAAGGAAATCTTTCTGTAGCAGAAGAAAAGTACCGTGAGATACTTAAATCATATCCACAGTTTCCCCAGGCATCCAATGACCTGGGATGTATTTACCAGCAGCAAGGTAAGTATGAAAAGGCGGTATCTTGTTTCGAGGAAGCAATAAAGCATCACCCTTCTTTTGTGGATGCCTATGTAAATCTAGGGAATACCTGTCAGAATATCAACCGCCCAGAAGAGGCTGTGAATTGCTATCGCAAAGTCCTACAGATAGACCCAAATTGTGTGGCAGGGTTTTTGAATCTTGGAAACGCCTTAAGGGAGATGAATCAGACTGAAGATGCCTTGGTTTGTTACAATCAAGTGCTTAAGCTGGATAAAGATTCTGCGGAGGGTTACTTCAACGTGGCGGCTACTTTGCTGGAATTAGAGAGGTCTGCAGAAGCCCTTTTATCTTGTCAGGAGGCATTAAAGCGAGCTCCTGATAATGGAATGATCAAAAGGTTGTATAACTCATTAGTGAATGAACACAAGGATGTTGATCCGGAAGGATATATCAGAACGGTTTTTAATAGTAATGCGGAAAGTTTTGAGAGTAAATTGAATGCCTTGGAATATCAGGCTCCTCAAAAACTCTTTGAGTTTATACAGAAGTTTTTAAGCAAAGACAGTTATGACATTTTGGACCTGGGATGTGGTACAGGGCTTTCAGGAAAAGCCTTTGAAAGTATGGCATCCTCAATAACTGGTGTTGACCTTTCTCCCCGTATGTTGGAAAAGTCTCAGGAGAAGGGAGTTTATCAAGAGCTTATTGAAGGAGAGGTTTCCGAGGTAATGAAAAAAATGGAAGCTTCTTCCTATGATATGATCATTAGCACAGATGTTTTTATTTATATTGAGGACTTAACTCAGGTTTTGTGGTCTAGTCTGCGTGTACTTCGATCGGGGGGGCTTATGGCTTTTTCCATTGAGTTGACAGATAATCCGAAACCAGAACTTAGAGTTTCCGGAAGGTGGGCACAGTCATTGGATTACTGCAGGGAACTTATTCAAGCATTAGGTTTTCACGAAATTGGATATCAAGAAATACCCCTTAGAAAAGAAGGTGGAAAATCCCTTCCTGGAGGTCTCTTTGTCCTTGAAAAAAACTAGTTAATACACGACCTAGGTCGTGTATTAAAATTACGAAACGCTGCTTTCGGAGCCTTTTTCAGTGCTTTTAAATTGTACTCGGCTAACCTACTTATCTAAGTATGGATAGCCTCATACAATTCAAAATCAAAAAAAAATTCCCTCAAAATCAGACATTCCCTAATTTTAATACACGACCTAGTCCGACAAGATTTCTGTAAACTTTTGAGGAGCACACTTGATGTATAGAATTCTGACATTCTTGTTGATATACCTCAGTTTTTTTTCTGCCAGCTATGGAGCAGAAGCTCTAGAGATTAAACATCCAAAAAACGTCCTAATAGCAATCTCTGGATCTATATCTTGTTATAAGACGGCGTCTTTGATCTCGCAGCTGAAGAAAGAAGGCTATGATGTCAAAACCTTGGCGACTTCGAGTGCTATGAATTTCATTGGCGGTTCTACTTTGGAGGGTTTGACTGGGCATCGAGTTGAAGTAGAAACCTTTGAGGAGGGGAGCTAAATGCAACATATCGCCTTGTCTAAGTGGGCGGATGTTTTGGTGATTTGTCCAGCAACGGGTGATCTTATTAACGGTATTGTTACAGGAAGGGCCGACGACCTTGTTAAGGCTGTGTGTCTTGCTTATGATTTCCAGAATAAGCCTTTCCTTATTGCTCCTTCAATGAATACGGTAATGCTGAAAAATCCCATTACTCAAGAAAATATACAAAAGTTAAGTAGGATGGGTGTACACATCCTTCCGACTAAAGTTGGGAATTTGGCTTGTGGAGATTATGGGGAGGGGAAGTTGTTGAATCCTGAAGCCATAGCCTTGTATATTCGGTATTCTTATGCTTTGCATAGTCATGATAAGCGAGAGATATTAATTACGGCGGGGGGGACTAGCGAAGATCTTGATGGTGTACGTGAGATCTCGAATTTCAGTACGGGGAGAACGGGTGCATTTTTAGCGGATTTCTTGACGGTAGCTGGGCATTCGGTCACTTTATTGCGCTCTAAGTCTTCGGTTAAATCTATACTACCCCTTCATGAAATAATTTATAGTTCTTCAAAAGATTTGGATTCTCTTCTCCAAAAAGAACTTGAAGGAAAGCGTTTTGATGCGGTGATACAATTAGCTGCGGTCAGTGATTTTGTTGTGGATCATCTTCTTGTAGATGGGGTAGAAGTCACTGTTGGGGAAGGAGATTTAAAAAAGTTATCTTCAGATAGCTCTCTAGCTATTGTTATGAAGAAAAATAAGAAAATCATAAATGATATCAAAAAGTACTCCTCAAATCCAAAGCTCAAGTTAATAGGCTTTAAGTTAACTCATAATATGACGGCAGAAGCAGCCCAAAGGAAAATTCAAAAAATATTCGATGGTGCTAACGCTGATTTTGTCGTTCACAATGAATTATCAGAAATTTCCGCAACGAGTCATCCTGCGAAAGTGTACTCTAAAGACCAAGCAAACTACAGCGAAGTAAGTACTAAAGAAGAGCTGGCTTGGGAGCTCCATCAAGTTATTACTAATCACCTCCCCATTTAATTCGGGACAATAAACTCAATTTCTTTCGGCATTCATTCGTATTCGTGCAGGTATTGTCACCCCGCCGGAGGTGGCCCTTTTCATTGGCATTGGAACAATGGTGATGACTTGCTTTCGAGATGAACGCAGTTCATCGAGTGCAGAGAAAAAAAGGTATTAGAATGAAGATTACGAAAGAGTGCTTAAAGCTTGAAGACACTACTTGGGCGTCCAGAGGGCTGGCCCTTTGGCGGGGTTTGGGGTGGAACCCCATGGTTTCTTTTTTTCTTTTTTAGTTTCTTAGCTTTTACGTTGATACATCGTTACGTAATTACGCTGATGCCATGGCGTTTCCTGCTATCCATGATGTGGTCCAGGCATTTTGGAAGTTAAAACCTCCTGTGATGCCGTCTATGTTGAGCACTTCTCCTGCGAAGTAGAGTCCGGGGATTATTTTGCTTTCCATTGTTTTGAAGTTTACTTCGTCGAGTTTTATTCCGCCGCATGTGACGAATTCTTCTTTGAATGTGGTTTTGCCGTTTATGTCGTAGGTGCTGCTGATAAGCATTTCGCTTAGCTTTCGTGCTTGTTTTTTGGGTAGGTCGACCCACCTTTGTTCTTTGGAAAAGCCTGCTAGGGTGACAAGCTTTTGCCATAGTTTGTTGGGGATGGGGAAGGGGGTTGAGGAGGTTAGGGAGCGTGGGGCGTTCTCTTCCTTTATCTTCAGTAGCCTATGGTAGCATTCTTCCTGGTTCATTTCGGGAAGCCAATTTATTACGAGCTTTGCTTTGTAGTCCATGTCGTGGAGTATGCGGGCACCCCATGCGGAGAGTTTGAGTACTGCAGGGCCACTAAATCCCCAGTGGGTGAGCATTAGGGGGCCTGTTTGACTAAGTGATGTGCCGGCAATTTTCAGGTGCACGTTTTCCAGGGAGGCTCCTGAGAGTTCTAGTAAGGGTGATGTGGGAACGTTAAAGGTAAAGAGGGAGGGGACTTGAGACTCTGTTGTGTGTCCGAGGGCTTCTACCCAGGAGTACACTTGTCGGTTACTTCCTGATGCGAGTAGAATTTTTTCACAGGTGATGGGGGGATTTTTGGAGAATGATAGCTCGAATCCTTTTTCTTTTGGGGTGACATTTTTTACTGCGACCCCTGTGAGGACTTCTACTCCTGACTTTTGGGCTTCCCCTTGTAGGCAGTCTATTATCGTTTGTGATTTATTGCTGAGTGGGAACATCCTCCCGTCTTTTTCTGTTTTGAGCTCGATGCCTCTTTCTTTAAACCATTCGATGGTATCCTGAGGCTGAAAGCGGCTGAAGGCACCTCGTAAGTTGCGATTTCCTCGGGGGTAGTTTTTTACCAGGGCTGCGGGGTCAAAGCAGGAATGTGTTACATTGCAGCGACCGCCACCAGATATTTTGACTTTGGTGAGCAGTTGTTGTGTTTTTTCAAGTATCACTATTTTTTTGTCGGGGTTGGCTTGTGCGCAGGCTATAGCTCCGAAAAAACCGGCTGCTCCTCCGCCTATTACGATATAGTCTATTTTTTCGTTCTTCATCCTGCGGTTTCACCTGCGAACATTCCACATTTCATATTAGCTGGGACGGCGATGTCCATGAGTTTTGGATTAGCGAGATTTAGGTTGTCCATGATTGCGGCGTATTCGTCAGAAGAATTCACTTGGAGGCGTGGGTTGAATAGTTTTTCTTCTTCGATGGTTGATACCGTCATGCCTTTGTAGTCATGGGCAGGATATACGAGGGTATTGGGGGCTAGTTTCAAGAGCTTGTTGAATATGCTGTCATATTGCTGGTGGGAGTCTCCACACTGGAAGTCTGTTCTGCCAGTACCACGTACAAGGAGGGTATCTCCTGTGAAGACTCTGTCTCCCATAAAAAAACTGTATGAATCGTCTGTATGCCCGGGGGTGTAGAGCGTTTCCAGGGTGACTCCATCAACATTGATTTTTTCCCCTTCTTTGACTCGCATGGTCACGCATTCGGCTTTGGTATTTTCTCCTAATGCCCGGGCGCAATTTGTCTGTTTGCTAAGAGAACCGGAGGCTGTGATGTGGTCGGCATGTGTATGGGTATCCAGGGAAATAACAAGCTGGAGGTTCAGCTCTTGGATGAGTTTGATGTAGAGGGCTGTGTGTTCGAGAACGGGATCTATTATTATGGCTTCTCGCCCTTTTCCTGAAGCTATCAAATAGGTATATGTTGAAGAGGAGCTGTCAAAAAGTTGTCTAAAAATCATTGCTAACCTACTGGTAAGTTCGAGAGCTTTTACTAGGGGATTTTACCCACTATTTCATTGGAGTGCAAGAGCTATCTCCCCAAGTGTTTTTTATATAAAAATAATATTTCGACACCACTTTGACCTGTATCTGAAATACTCATGGTTTGACATTTTTATTCCGACCATCTATTTACAACGAGGCTGTTAAATTTTTATGGAGTTCATACATGGCTGCTTCTTTATATTTCCCTCAGGGTCCTCCTGTAGGTTCCTTTAATGAAATTGCTTTAGAAGATCCTTACCTTAATGTGGGGCAGTATAGAGCAAAAGTTTTGAAAGGCTTGAGTGCATTATCTGTAAAAGATTGGGTCCGTACGGCTTTGAAAGTGACAGGTATAGGGATTACTTTGTTGGCATTGACGGATCTGGGGGGATTTACCGTGCTTGGGATAACGGCAGCCCTTTCTCTTTCTATGGGCTATTATCAGACACGAATTTACGCAAAGAGGAGTATTATTCTTCCTCAAAGGGCAGAAAGCGTGACGCCACCAGGAGAATTTGTTGGCAATAAAGTTCTTGTCACAGAAAACGTTAAGGAAACGGTAATGTGGCAGGAAAAGCTGGTTCGTAGTGCCAAGCACTCTATAGAGTTATCGGGGTGTTATTGTGGAGGAGAAATATTCACAAAGTTTCTTGGGATCTTTAAAGAGTTGCTCAATAAAAATCCTGACTTGCAAATACGTATCATTAGTCATCGAGACCTTTTGACTAGTGACAATTGGAGAGCTTTGAAGGAGATTCAAGAAAGCTATGGAGAGCGATTTTTTTTCTTGGAAACATCGAGACGATTTCAATTTTTGCCCAATTTTAGAGTTCTTGACAATCACACGAAAATGTTAGTTGTTGATGAAAAATATCTTGTCACTGGAGGGTCAGGAATTTTTCAGGCTCTATCGAAAACCAAGGAGGAGTTGGACGAGGTCTCGCATCAATCCTTGCTGGATCGACTGATGGGTAAAGGAGCCAGGGATATGGATGCTGTGGTATCGGGTCCTATTGCTCAAACAGTCCGTCAGGAGTTTTATCATCTTTTGGCTAAGTGGGATTCATTAATGGGTAATCCTCTATCGGAAAAAGCATTACAGCCTGTTCACTTTACCAATAAAGAGCTGTTAGAAAATCGTGCTAAAATCGAAGAACTGGAGAATGAAACTGAGAGGGTCGCAGCAGATGCGGAGTTGGCTTTTGTTTGTGGATCTCCCGAGCAAGGAGAGGAAAACGGCTGTGTTAGAGTTTTGAAAAAATACATGGCATCAGCAGAGAAATCCATCTATGTGGGAAATATGGTTTTAAATGAGTCTGAGCTAATAGCTCAGCTGGCTTTAAAGGGTAGCGAGGGGCTGGAGGTAAATGTTATTTCCAATGGATTTAAAGAGGACCGTACTTTTTCAAAGCGTATGTTAACTATACGAAATAGATTGAATTATCCTGTCTTGGTGGAGAATGGAGTGAATATTTTTGAATACACTGTACCCGCACACCTTTATCATAAAAAAGTTGCTGTTTTTGATAAAAAGGTGACCATTCTAGGGAGCTTTAATATTTCTGCTAAAAGTAAAGACTGTGATGATGAATCTCTACTCATTATAGATTCCGAAAAGATCGCTCAACAGACTATAGATATTCTGAAGGAAGATATTCGCTCTTCTCAACTGATGGGCAAGGAGGAGATCAGCAAGTTTAGTAGTTTATCAAAGCTTGCGGGCAGAATACTCAATATGATCTTTGACCATCGCTCTAACTAAAAAACCATTGGACGCTTCTACGCCAAGATATACGAGGCAAATTCAAGAATTGGTTTCGGTATAGAGCATCCAACGGCTTCAATAGAGGGGGGGATGGAGTTAGGATCCCCGATATGTCGTATATCCGTAGTTATTGAGAAGAAGGGGGAGGAAGCTGGCCCATCTCAATGATTTTATGGATGAATCGCCATTTGTCAGCATCCGGTATATCGCTATGGTGTCGTAAAAAGCCGACAAACTCTGCCCAGCGGTAAGCATTGACTTTTACAAGTTCAGGTCTCCGGAAGAATTGCTGTACTTTCTTAGCTTTGTGCTCTAAGGCAATAATGGCGTTGTCGAAAACTGAGGCTCCAGCACCGAGAATGCCTATGCGCTTTCCATAAAATTTAGTAAAATCAATATCTTGACGAGTGTGAGAGTAGAGCTCCTTTGGAATATTCTTACTGATAAAATCAGGGATTACCCACTCTCCAGCTCCGGCTATGCCATTTGCGAGGACGACCTTTTTGGCGTAAAGGGTTTTGTCTTGGGTGGTATTTTTGACATCGACTTTGAAGCAGTGATTTTCTTCGTCCCAGTGAATGAGTTCTACGAGATTCTCGTTCTTGACAGGGAGTTTTAAGAAGCTACGAAACCAGTGGAGATAATCAGCTCTGTTTCATCCATTTTCAATGATTGTCAAACCCCGTGCGCCACGAGGCGTCACACTTCTAGCTGGGGAAGGACCAGCTAAGGAATAACTAGCCATTAACCTTAATACCGAGCCTTGAACTTGTGGAGGTAACGAAATGAGTTAAGCGTAGACAGGAAGATTGCAGGCCGTAGGTCCTAACACGACCGAGACTTTTAGGCTCCGTTAAGCAATACATTTGGAGAGGTCGACGATGCGGGGTTATGCGGAAGACTACATCCAAAGTACCGCTAATAGGCGAGGTACTTTTGGGCTCTCCCGGGGTTATGAGTGTGGGATGTAATTAGAGAAGCGTAGATGAACGTGGGAGATCCTATATTCTCTTCAACAGAAAGTATCAGCCAACAAGTGTACAAGCGAGGAAGCTGAAATGGGATATAGGAAGTCAGATGAACCGTAGTACTGCAAAGACTGAGTGCAGGAAGGGTCCTGGGTAATATTGCCCTTGAATAGGAAACGTCTAAGGCCCAACTGAGGTTGTAATGCAGACGGAAACGAAATTGAAAAGGATAGCTTGGCTGTCGAAACAGGATACAGGTAAAATGTTTGACTGTTTAATGCATCACGTTGACCTGGAAACCTTGACGGAAAGCTTTAATAGCCTTGATGAATCAAAAGCAGTTGGAGCCGATGGAGTAAGTAAGGCCAAATACGGCCTAAACCTCAATGAAATTCTTGAGGATCTGATCCGACGGATGAAACAAATGGCATATAGACCTGCCGCGGTAAGAGAAGTACTTATTCCGAAAGAAGGTCAGCCGGGAAAATTTCGTCCGCTCGGAATTGGAAACTTTGAGGATAAGGTGGTACAAGGAGCAGGGCGATTTCATGAAGAAAACTTTACACCTAACACAGACAATAGGTAATTGTTATCCCACCCAGCCTTCTGCCGTTTTATCTCAATCCCTGCTTTCACAGTTTTATCCTGCTTCAAAAAGTTGA